>CAYZET010000457.1:0-4319 GCA_964477215.1 uncultured Syntrophaceae bacterium
GTCATGAGGACCTCCTCGTGTGCTGCTATGGCGCAAGCGCCCCAGACTGTCGGGAACCTCAGATGGGAGCAGTGCACGGTCCGCGCGTGCCACCCTTCTTCTGAGTCGTCCCACAGGTATTACTCCAGAGTGATGATCCACCATTGGTTGTAAGAGAGGCCCTTTTGGGGGCAGGGCGGTTAAACCAACAGTCAATGAGCGCGTGCGTGATCGCCCCTCCCTGAGACTCAGGGGGAAGCGGCTTGATGCCGCTCTTGAAGGAGCTCTTTGAGATATCGAGCAGGCGCGTCGATGTCCGACCCGCCGGGAAAAACTTCTGCGACGCCCATTTCTTTCAGTACAGAAATGTCTTTGCCAGGAATCACTCCTCCCACCAAGACCAGGACATCGGAAAGACCCTTTGCTGCGAGAAGGTTCAAGAGTTTTTGGCAGATGGGAATGTGAGCTCCTGACATGATGGAAAGCCCGATCGCGTCCACATCCTCTTGCATGGCCGCCTGAACGATCATCTCCACCGTCTGATGGAGCCCTGTATAGATGACCTCGAATCCGGCATCCTTGAGGGCATGAGCTATCACTTTGGCTCCTCGGTCGTGCCCGTCGAGCCCTGGCTTGGCTAAAAGAATTCTGGGAGTTCTTGCGTACGCCAAGTCCACCTCCCTGATGTTGTGAAAGCATGCGAGATGGAACGCTACCGTTCAAACATAATATAATAATTTTCCCGGTTCAATACAATTGGGGCGAGCAAATGGAGGTTTGCAGGACGACTAAATCCTTGACACTGCAAGCGAATATGCTGTATATTCGACTGAAATCTAATGTCGTTCCGGGGGCTTGGCTGCGCCGGGCCGGTTGAGAGGTATGGTTTGAAAAGAAAATTCCGCATCTGGGCTGCGGTAATCCCGCTCCTGCTCTGGGGTCTCATGTTTTCCCCGGCGGCGGATGCTCAGGGTATCTCCTCGTGGATCGGTACCTCGCCGTGGTGGGATTGGTCCGACTTCAGAGGGTCTGCCGGGTACAGAATCTTCATGCCGACCGTCTCCGGACAAGTGGAAGTAGGAGGTGAAACCCGCGATTTCACAGACTTCTACGGCATCTCCGGCGACCCCCAGCTCTTCAAATCCCTGTACGCTGTCTTCTATATTGATCGACTCGGCATACGCGTTGAAGTGGAGGAGGACCACAAGTTTCGGGGGCGAGTGACGGACATTGGAAATTTCCACACAATCTCTCAATTAAACATGAGCGGCAACAAAATCGGATTGGATCTGGATATCATACGAACTCCCTTCGCAAGAGCCGGAATCAATTACACGTTCCACACGGAATGTGTGGAGTTCGAGACCAGGCGTGTGATCAGCGGGAACGACGAGTGGACAAAGTACGCGGGCGACAACGCCATGACCATCGGCGTCCACGGCCGGGTGATTCCGTTTCGGATCCGAGAGGTTCCGTTCACAATACAGGGGCGCTTTCGGTTCCCGATCCCGTTCTACAAACAGGATGAAGAGACAAGAGTCACAGAGTGGGAGGCTTCCGCAGGACTGCGCCCCGCTGTTTGGGAAACAAGCCTGTTGGCCCACTCGACCTTTTCGTTAGCCATAGAAGGCGGTTTTCGCCAAACCTATCTCCGTATGAATGCTGAGCCCGAGTGGTCCAATTTGCCTTCCCGGCCGGGAGAGGCCACAATATCGGGCAAATGGAGCGGTGCATTCATTCAAGTCAATATAGTCTACTAGGGCCGACCCACCAAGCGTATATGTGAAGTTTTCCAGACCGGCCCTTGATTGGGAGGATCTCAAAACACGTCCCGTCCATGAAGGCGCCAGTTCGCAGCAAGAATACCGGCGAGACGCCGGCGCTACAGGAGATCCGTGCAAAAGTTTTCGCGCTAAGGGCGACCGGCGGTCGCCCTCGGGCGCAGGAGAAATATCCTTCGCCCTCGCTCATATCATCGAATTTCCTGCGGTTGGAGGAGCCTGCTGTTGGTGAGACCGACATTCTTGTTAGTGGGACGGGCATCTTGCCCGTCATCCTTTTCAATTAACGGGTGAGACGCCCATTCTACCGGATTCCTAACCGCTGACTTAGTCCTCCTTGCCGTGCAGTCGTAAACCCAGCAAGTGGCGCCGAAGGAGATCGAGCGCTTGCATTGCGGCCAACGTTCGCACCCATTCCCTGGTTCCGGGCAAGAGGAATCCTCTGGTCAGCGTGGCTTCCGGCGATGCCAGTCCCACATAGAAGGTTCCGACAGGTTTTTCGGGCGAGCCCCCCTGCGGTCCTGCTATGCCTGTCACAGAAATTCCGATATCCGCCTGTCCTGCACGCTTCGCACCTAAAGCCATTTCCTTCGCGCATTGATGGGAAACCGCCCCATATCGTGAGAGAGTCTCCCTGGATACTCCGAGCAGACTCGACTTCATGTCGTTCGAGTAGCTCACCACAGATCCGAGGAACGACCGTGAAGCACCGGGAACGCGCGTGAGCATCTCTCCTATCATCCCGCCGGTAATGGATTCAGCGAGGGCCAAGGTGAGCCCCCGTTGCTGCACGAGCCCAGTTACCACAACTTCCATGGATTGGCCGTCATACGAGATGATGTTCTCCCGGATACGCTCATCGAGAATTCGGCGCCTGGATTCGAGGATTGCCTCAGCCTCCTCCTCGGTTGCCCCCTTTGCGTCCATGCGAAGACGGATGATCGGGAAGCGAGGCAGAAAGGCGAGATGGTAGTTCTCCTCATCAATCGCAATGTCTGAGAGAATTTCGCCGAGCTTGGACTCGGAAAGGCCGTATACCGTAAACGTCCGGGTCTTGAAGACCTGTCTGGGGGTCCCGAACCGCTTCTGTATTGCTGGAATACCCTGTTCGCGCAGCATTTTCACCAGTTCTCGCGGTATTCCTGGAAAAAACACTGCGACGCGTCCATCTTTCTCGATGAGAAATCCGGGTGCAGTGCCGTAATCGTTGGGCAAGGGCTGCGATCCGGCAGGAAACATTGCTTGCTTCCTGTTGCTGACTGACATGGGCCGGTCCCACTGCCGGAACCGCTGCTCGATTCTGGCCAATTGGCCTTCATCGAGTTGCAGCTCGGTTCCCAAGAGCCTTGCCGCTGCTTCGGAGGTCTTGTCGTCTTCCGTTGGGCCCAGGCCACCAGAAACCACCGTGATGTGAGCCATGCTCATGGCATAGGCTAGGATGCCCGCGATGAGTGCCACATCGTCACCGACAGAGGACATCCCTTTGGTGCCAATGCCCACAGACCTGAGCTCACGGGATATGGTCTCCCGGTTCGTGTCCGTTATGACTCCATTGATTATTTCATTTCCTATCGTAACAATCCACGCTTCCACATTATCCATCAGTGTGCCTCATCCCAGTTTTTTCCGACTGCCGCATCCACAACCAGGGGAACAGTCAGAGGGTACGCCCCCTCCATATGCTCTTTGAGCAAAGCAACCGCTTCCTCTGCCACATCTTCCCTTGCTTCGAGAATAAGCTCGTCATGCACTTGGAGAATCATGCTCGCAGGCAGCTTGCTCGACTTCAAAGCTTCATGCACCTTGATCATGGCAAGCTTCATGAGGTCTGCTGCGCTTCCCTGAATCGTAGTGTTGACTGCAACCCTTCGAGCAGCCTGCTGAGCGATTTTGTTGGGATTCTTCAGGTCCGGCAGAAACCGCTTTCTCCCCAGGATCGTCGTCACAAAACCGTCCTTGGCAGCTTTCTCGGGGAGCTCTTCCATGTACCGCTTCACTCCGCTGTAGGTTTCGAAATACTCTTCCAGATACGTCTTGGCCATCTTCAGACCCACGCCGATCTGCTCCGCAAGCTTGAACGGACCCATGCCATACATAATGCCGAAGTTGATTGCCTTGGCTCGACGCCTCATTTCCGAGGTAACCATGGCTGGCGGAACATCGAACACGCTTGCTGCAGTAATGGCGTGAATATCCTCGCCCGACAAGAAGGCATCACGAAGCCGCTCATCGTTTGAGAGGTGTGCCATAACGCGGAGCTCTATCTGAGAATAGTCCGCGGCCACGAACACGTACCCGTCTCGCGGTATGAACGCGCGGCGGATTTTGCGACCTTCCGCTGTTCGCACAGGAATATTCTGAAGATTGGGATCGGATGACGACAGTCGTCCTGTCGCTGCGACAGCCTGGTTAAAGGAGGTATGGATTCGGCCGGTCGCAGGATTTACCAGAGTTCTCAATGCGTCCGCGTACGTCGATTTGAGCTTGAAGATTGATCGATATTCCAGGATCTTCCTGGGCAGCGCGTGCTCGAGAGCAAGCTGCTCGAGCACATCGAGG
>CAYZET010000458.1:0-4306 GCA_964477215.1 uncultured Syntrophaceae bacterium
GCTGGTGCCTGGATCGCGAAACTGGTCGAGAGAACCGCCTGGTTTCCCTTGAAGCGATCAAAGTGTCGTCGGCTGCGAAACATTCACCCAGTCATCGGGCGTGCTTTCGCAATCCCCTGTGAACTATACTGCCACGCATTGAACATGCGTGGCAGTCATCGCAGTCAAAAGCCAGTGAGCCTTCGGTCGTCCGTGGGCCATAAGAGGGGCGACATTTCGCCGCAGTGCCTCCGAAACTCCTTACTTATGGCCTACACGAGAGTGGAGCCCGGCTGGTGCTTTCACCCTGTTGTCTTGTGACTCGATTCACGAATCAGGTTCGGTCCCGCTATCAATGCCCTCCACTATGGCTTTCTTTCGTGACGGCGTCTGCTATCTTGCGACCTAACTCGACGCACTTTCCCAAACCGGCATGGTCCGGAACGTACTGGAGCTGAATCCCAGGATCGAGAACTTTGATTTTCATGTCTTCCAGCGCTCTGGTCATCAGCTTGACCGCCTCGCCGCTCCAACCGTACGAACCAAAAGCCGCTCCGATTTTGTTCGCTGGCCGGAGTCCCTTCATATAGCAAAGCATGTCGGCCATGCGGGGAAGCATGTTGTTGTTCAACGTGGAAGATCCCAGAATGATGGCCTTGGCATCGAGCAGCTCCGTGATGACATCGCTGCGGTGATCCACGGCCAAGTCCATGACCTTTGTGCTTACTCCGCTCTCGATCAGTCCATCGGAGATCGCCTTGGCCATAGTCTCTGTGCTGTGCCACATGGTGTCGTACACGATAAGAGCCTTATGCTTGGGCGTTTGCTGGCTCCACCGATCGTACGCTGCCACGATCTGCATGGGATTGTCGCGCCACATGAGACCATGGTCCGGCGCGATCATGTCGATCTTCAGATCCATTTTCTGCACGTCTCGAACGAGCTTGTGAACGAGCGGCGAGTACGGGAGAAGTATATTCGCAAAGTACTTGGCCGCATGGAACATCAGCTCCGAAGCGTCCACCTCATCGTTGAAGCGCTCGCTCGTTGCCCAATGCTGGCCGAATGCGTCACTGGATATCAGGAGAGCATCTTCCTTGAGATAGGAAAACATGCTGTCCGGCCAGTGCAGCATCCTAGTTTCGATGAACATCACCTTCCGCCTGCCCAGACTTATCTCCGCACCCGTGCCCACTACTTCATAGGGCCAATCTTCCCGGTGATAGTGATCGATCAAAGCCTTCTTGCCCCGAGCGGAACAGAAGACTTTCTCGGGCTTGATGACTTCCATCATCTCGGGCAGAGCGCCCGAATGATCGGGCTCCACGTGATTCACGATAAGGTAATCGATTTTCTGCGGATCTATCACCTTGTAAATGTTGTGCAGCAAATCTCCCTTGAATGACTTTTTCACCGTGTCGAACAGGGCGATCTTCTCGTCCATGACAAGGAAAGCGTTGTATGTTGTCCCTTTCTGAGTCAGGTAGCCATGGAAATCGCGTACACTCCAGTCCACGGCTCCTACCCAGTTGATACTGTCCTTTACTTTCACAATTGCTCGCAATGTAAGTCCTCCGAAAACAACGTCAGGTACGAGCTCGCAGAAACTGTCTCACAATCGGGCAAGGGGCCAAAATCAAGGCACTTGTCGAAGCGCCCCTCCAGATACGGCCCTATCCGAAACGGCTTTCAAGACAGTTTCCGTGTTCTCGCTCCCCGATTGCGAGAAGCGACCGGGGAGACGAAAGAAGTCACTATTCCGGCTCGAAGGACGACTTGTCCGCCCCACAAACAGGGCAGACCCAGTCGTCGGGCAGGTCTTCGAATGCGGTTCCGGCCGGAACGCCATTGTCCGGGTCTCCCACGGCCGGGTCGTACACATATCCGCAGACCTGACACACGTAACTCTTCATAAGATACCTCCTGTAAATTGCCAGTTGATCGGTCTCTGTCGAGACCTGATGTGCTCATACCCTCGCAGAGCACTCTCATGAGGGCTGCTTGGCAAAATCTTCCTGAACGGCCCGATCCTTATCGGCATCCCCAAAATTGAAAGCCGGTCACTTTTTCGCAATCCTCTTTCCTATTTCCCGTCCATAGTCCTGGGCCATCTGCATCGCGCCCTGGAGAGCGGCCGATTTGAGCCTCAATGGCGAACCCACCATCTCCATGTTAAAAATGTTCTTCATCGTATCGTAAATGCGATCTGGTGCCTCGCCGCTCCATCCGAAGGCCCCGAAAGAGCCGCCAATCTTGCCTTGCAGGTTCAGCTTCGCAGCGAGGAAGAGTAATGTCTTCATGGCCTGAATCATCTCGCCATGATAGGTAGCTGACCCGAAAACGTAAGCGTCATACCCTTCCAGGTCCTCTTCTTTCTTGATTTCTGTTGCGTTCACTACTTTGGCCTCAGCGCCGGTAAATCGTATTCCCTCAGAGATGAGCTGTGCAATGTCCTGCGTCTGCCCGCTTCTCGTTGCGTATGCAACAAGTACTTTCGGCATGTAGACCTCCCCATGAGCTTCCGCTCTGCGCGGAAGCACACAATTGCGAACGCGTCCGCTCCGGCTGTCATGGTCCGTGCGAGGCGGCGCTCTGTCCCAACGCGAATGCTTCCTTCAATGTCTCGGGCCGATCGCGGACATCGCCTTTGGCCTCCACCTTTCGAACGAATACGCCGCCACCATAATCCATGTTCAACGCGTCGTAGAAATACTTGCCCACCAGTTCCGTTCCCTGGAAAAGGTTGGCCCCCTTGGTGGCTCCAGCGCAAATTAGGTACCCACGTCCTTTTCGAGGCCCCATCTCTTTCTCGGCCCCTTCCCGGAGCCGCTGCCGGCACCAAAGCGCCTGGCACCGATCTATCAACGCCTTGGCCTGGGCCGTGATACCGTAAAAGAAGATAGGTGAAGCAAGGATGATAACATCCGCTTCCAGAAGCTGAGGATAGACGGTCTGCATGTCGTCTTCGATCACGCACTCACCTGTCTCATCACAACCAGCGCACTCCCGGCATCCTTCGATCTTCAAATCGCAGCATCGAATTAAGACTACTTCCGCTCCCGCGGATCGCGCTCCGTTGAGGCATTCCTCGAGCAGAATGTCCGTGTTTCCTCCTTGACGGGGGCTCCCGAATATTCCTAAGACTTTCATGACTCGCTCAGTTTTGTTTCGCATCGTCCTCCGCTGCAGCCGCAGTAACGCCTGTTCCATCTCGCGTCTGTTTCGCTGCTCACGGTCAAATGCGAGCTAAAGGGTCACCCGAGCCTGGGATCCTGACCGGAGAATCCGCACTCAGGAACATAGCAGGTGACGTTCACAAACTCACATTTCTCCTTGCAGCTAGCACAGGTCTCAGGAGGAGCGTCTCCCGCATTGGCCTCAAAGGTGTAGCCGCAATTCGAGCATTTCCAGGTAATCTTTTCCATGGGTCTCTATTCCTTTCTCTGTCAGTATGTATTCGACGCGCTCTCACTTGTTTTTCTCTCGGGTTCTCAGCAGGAACCGGAGGTGGTCCAGCATGTCCTGCGGCGTTCTGGCCAGGTACCACCGGCCTTCCTCAAACACTCCGTAATCGGCACCGTGCATGGCGGAAGCGAACCGCGTGGAATTTGCGTAGAAGAACCACTGCTGCATCCACTGTTTCTCTATTGCTTCGTCGAACAGATTGGACGGGTCCGCGACTTTGGAATCCCAGGCTTTCATAAGAATCTCGGTCGCGGTTAGGGTCATCGCATTTGTCGTCCTTATCGCGTTCTCGAACCGATCCCAATGCCCGTTGACCCAGCTCGATGCATGGCACTGGAGACACACCTTCTGGATGGTTTCTCTCCTCTCCTTCCGCTCTTGCTCGGAGATGAGGTATGCATCAGCAAAGGTTCCATCCAAGGCCGTAGGCAACGCAAGACCGTCCTTGTTGCGTATTTTCGTCGTGTCCGGCGACACCGGATGCGGATGAGCGTATGGCAAGCCGAAGATCCTCCACGGGATGCGGTCTGCCATTTGATGGGTCCTCTTCGCCACCACCTTTCCGTCCGCATCGACAACAAGTGACACGTGGCATGCTGCGCAGGTCGGTGCGGTAAAGTCCTTCCCAGCCGTCCAGGGCACCTCGCTGAAATTCTACTTGTCCCAAAGGGAGAAGAAGATGTTGCCGTGCTTGCTCACGGAATAGACCTTGTACGCTACCACGTCGGGTCCCTTATGACACTGGGAACACGTGTACGGTTTTCGGGCTTGTTCGATTGAAAACGAGTGCCTGCTGTGGCAGGGCACGCAGGAGCCCATAGTGCCGTCAAGGTTCATTCGGCCCACACCCTGATTGGGCCAT
>CAYZET010000459.1:0-4302 GCA_964477215.1 uncultured Syntrophaceae bacterium
TCCGGGAGGCTTGTCCACCACGACCACGTGATCGTCTTCGAACAAGACCCGGATTTCGGGGAGAGGCTCCGTTCGTGTGGGCACGTGCTCTGTCTCCCCTGAAACGATCAGAACGGTGTCTCCGGGATTGAGCACTGAGGAAGGTCGGATCGGCCTTCCACCGACAAGGATGCGCTGTTGTCGAATGAGCTTGGCAACGGAAGAACGAGTCAATGAGCCTTCGAGGCACCGGACGATAATTCGATCGGCCCGATCAGGGCTCTCATTCTCCGGAATGATAAATGATTCCGTCAGATTCATTGAAACGCGCCAGCGGGGGAACGGACAGAATTAATCTCCCCGCAATGCTCTGGACACAAGAGCGGGAACAAGAGAGGCCTGGTCTTGGAGAAGCGTTCTCGGATCGAACAGAACCGCGTCCTCTTTGACCAGCGCAATGATCGGCGGATCGCCTTTTCGCAGGCGCTCTTCCATCCTGGCCGCAGACACGTGCAGAGGGCGTACGACCACACGGGGACCGGGCAGATCGCTCATGGGGAGTGCGCCTCCCCCCACCCTGCCGACTCCCTGCTCAACGGTCACAGCGGCCAGATCTGCGCATTCGGCCCGGATATGTTCTGCCAGTTGACAAGCCGATTCTGAAAGACTTTCCGGGGTTCTCTCTATCATTGCGAGGGTGGGAATCCCCGCGGCAGGGCCTTCCGGTCTCGTGTATTCCTCCAGGGTGGCTTCCAGGGCAGCGAGAGTTAATTTGTCCATGCGAAGCGCTCGGGCAAGGGGGTTGGTCCTCATTTTCTCGATAAGATCCTTGCGACCTGCCAAAATGCCCGCCTGCGGACCGCCGAGAAGCTTGTCGCCGCTGAAGCTCACCACCCCCACACCCTGAGCCAGCACATCCTGCACCGTGGGCTCGTCGGGCAGTCCACTCGGTCCCAAATCTACCAGACAACCGCTTCCCAAATCCATCATCGTGGGAATCCCGTGCTCTTTCCCAATTTGGACCAGCTCGTCCAATTCGACTTCTCTCGTAAATCCCACAATTCGGTAATTGCTCGTGTGCACTTTCAGAATCAGGGCAGTCTTCTCGTTTATCGCCTCTACGTAGTCCCGGGGATGTGTACGGTTAGTGGTTCCCACCTCTCGAAGTATGGCACCAGACCTCACCATCACATCGGGGATGCGGAACGATCCCCCGATCTCTATGAGCTCCCCCCGCGATACAATCACTTCCCTGCCTGAAGCCAGGGACGACAGTGCAAGCAGCACAGCGGCCGCGTTGTTGTTCACGGCGAGCGCTGCCTCAGCTCCGGTGAGCTCCTGCATGAGAAGCCTCAAATGCGAGTTTCGCTCGCCTCTGGCCCCCTTCTCGAGGTCATATTCCAGGTTCGAGTACGAGAGAGCTGCCCGAGCGATCCGTTCCATCACCCTAGCGGATAATGGCGATCTTCCCAGGTTCGTGTGGACGATTACCCCCGTGGCATTGATCACAGTCCGGAGCTTCGGACCTATTCGTTCGAGCGTTATGTCCCATACTCGGGAAGCCAGGTTCTCGATTGAGCAATCCGACTCACTGGCTTCTCCCGCACGAATTCGATCTCGCAGCTCATCGAGCGCACTTCTGATCATCCTTTTGACTAGATAGTCCGCGTATCGCGCGTGCAGGGATTCCAGGGCCGGCTGGGCCAGGAGCCTATCTACTGACGGAATGGCACGCAGCAGTCTATTTTGACGGGTGTCTTCCATGGGACGAGGCTCCGTCATGGCGTCTGATTGAACGCAAATGACTTCAGTGCCTTCTTGAATTCAGGCTCAAAGGACTTGAAGTCTTTCGCTGGAGATGTAAAGTCGATAGTGACAACCTTCTTGTCTATGACACCTATGAGTCGCCACGAGCGCAGACGCTCGGGCACTTCAGGAGCATTTTCCACGAGAAGCATGGCCTTTCCCTTCTTGAGGGACAAGACTTGAACCTTTTCGAAAAATTTGTCCTTCTTGGCCGCGTTGCGCAAGGAATTGAACATAAGATCTCCCGAGCCTGCAAAGACCTCGCCGACTACCGCAAAGATTTCTGCGGAATCCTTTGTCCATTTGAGAATTCCGGGCTCCTCCGAGGCTTGAAGAGAAAACCCTTCGGGGACCTTCAGTTCGAAGATCTGTTCGGACAGAACCGCATTGGGCTTGCCGTTCGAGCTCGTGGATGCTGCCTTGTCATCGGAGCTGGCCAGGGAAGACGAGACAAACACACAGAGCAGAAGAATTGACAGGAGGACAAGAAGAGTACGTCTCAAGACTGCACCTCCGGGATTTGAGAGCCGGGTTGCGTACCAGCGCGACCTGATGGACGGGACGATTGACCTTGAATGCGCGGATTGATAGCATGTATCCGTTACCATGTCAAAACCGATGAAACAGACTTCTCATACCAACGGCAAAAAGGCTTCCGTTATCGTGCTCGGTTGCAAGGTCAATCAGGCCGAAGCAGCGGCCATGGCCAAGATTCTCGGGCAGCTCGGATACACGATCGATCAGGGGGCGGATGACCCTGCGCTGATCGTGGTGAACACCTGTTGCGTCACGTCCAGGGCTGAGGCGAAATCCCGCCGGATGGTGAGTCAGGTCGCGGCCAAGTTTCCGAGAGCGACACTCCTGGTTACCGGATGCCTCGCAGAAATCAATCCCTCATCGCTCCAGAAAGCTGCCAAAGATGCTCGGATCCTGTGTACCGAAGAAAAAGATCGGTTCTACGAGCATGTGGAGCACGGCTTACGAGCGCAGGCTCCCAGAAAGGCAGCGTTCTGCAAAGATTTTGGAGACCTCGGCACCCCGGGCACCATAGATCGCGGCCGGGCGCTCTTGAAAGTTCAGGACGGGTGCTCCCAGTACTGCTCCTACTGCATCGTTCCCAGAGCAAGAGGGCCAGAGAGAAGCCTTAAGCCCGACATTGCACAAGTTCAGGCCGCAAGTCTCGAAAGCGAGGGCTATGCAGAAATTGTGCTCACCGGCGTGCATCTGGGATCGTACGGCGGCGACCTCGATCCTCGCACCGATTTGAAGAGCCTCCTGGTGTCACTCTTGTCACAATGCCCTGGCGTCCGGTTCCGCCTGAGCTCTGTGGAGCCCCAGGAAATTTCTCAGGACCTCATACGGCTGATGGGGGAGCATCCCAGGGTATGTCGCCATTTCCACATACCGGTGCAAAGCGGTGACGACACAATTCTTGAGAGAATGCGTCGTCCATACAGAGCGGATTTCATTCGTCGCCTTATTGACCGGATTCGAAACGTAGTACCAGAAGCCTGTATAGGAATGGATATCATGGTCGGATTCCCGGGAGAAGACGATCGGGCCTTTGATAAGACGCGAAATCTGGCGGAGACATCGGGAGCCGCTTATCTTCACGTTTTTCCCTTCTCTCCACGCCCGGGAACGCCTGCTGCCATGTATCGACCTCGGACACCTTCGGCAGTTGCTCAGCAGCGTGTGGAAGAGCTCCGGGCTCTGTCAATGAATTTGCGGCGGAATTTCTATCGGCGATTTCTCGGACGCGCCTTCGAGGCAGTAATTGAATCAAGCAGTGAGACAGGATATCTCGTAGGACGAACAGATCATTACGTTCCCGTTGTGATAAGAAGCCCTGAGACGGGACCTCTTCCTCACGTGTTGGAGGTTGTGCTTCAGGATCTTGACGGAGACAGGGTAATCGGATCCTGTTTGCAGGATCCGTAAGCGAAGATGCTGCTGGTACCATTTCGGTTTTGCTCTCGACACGTCGGACAAGACCTCTGATTTTCCAAGGTTCACCGAAATAACAAGGATGGGGCAGGGAGGCTCTGTTGCACGTTGAATTTGGAACAGACCGCGGTCTGGTACGAAGATCGAACGAAGATAGTCTCCTCGTGGACGAAGAGTTGGGACTGTTTATTGTAGCCGACGGGATGGGCGGTCACAATGCAGGAGAGATTGCGAGCTCGCTGGCTGTGAAGGAAACTGCACATGTAGTGCGCAAAGAGCTCGCTACAGGAACAGAGGCATCGGACGCCCTTCTCAAGGCTCTTTTTGCTGCACACAGAAAAGTCTATGAAAGCTCGCTGGAGAAACCACAGTGGGAAGGGATGGGCACTACAATTGTCATGGCACTGTGCAGAGGCGAGGACACAACAGTATACCATGTGGGCGACAGCCGTGCGTACCTGATCGGACCGGATCGCACGATCCGTCTTACTACCGACCATACCATGGTTCAGGATTGGATCGACCTCGGCCTCATCACGCCAGAGGAAGCCCGAGCCCACGATGCTCGGC
>CAYZET010000460.1:0-4295 GCA_964477215.1 uncultured Syntrophaceae bacterium
TCTCCCGGACGCACATCCGAGCCTGGCTGGAGATACTTCAGCACACACCTGTCTTCCGTGGCGCCGGTCAATACTCCACGGTCTCGCGTTCGTGCCACACGGCAATCTACTGCGAGATTAGGGTCTGTCACCAGCACGACCTGGGACATTTCCCCCGATGTCTTGGCTATTCGTCCTACGACGCCTTCCGCGGCAGTCACAGCCATGAAGGGAAGTATCCCGTCTTCCGAGCCTCGATTTATGAAAAAGGTCCTGTGCCATCCCACCGCGTCTTCGCCTATCACCTGGGCGACAACGGAGGGAAATTCGTGTTGTGCCTTGAGGTTCAGCAGTTTTCGGAGGCGTCTGTTTTCCCGTTGCTCCGCAAGGAGAGCCGCCTGCTGGCGCTTCAAGTCCGCCAGTTGCTTCTTGAGGTTTCGGTTTTCTTCTTGCACGCCGACGAGAGCGACATAGGAGTCCCACGTATACCGGACGTGCCGGTATCCCGCGTACGCTGCTCTCTGCACAGGGCTCACGATGCCGTAGACCGTTCGGCTGATCACGTTTCCACCGGAGTTCTTGTCGGAGGAGAAGAGGATGACCAATCCGCCGGCTATGAGGAAGATAACGATAGCGCTATCTCTGATGGAACGAGGCATAATGTCAGTACACGCGCCTTTCCAATTCGGCGGCACCCCTCTGCCCGGGAGGGCGAAGTATTCTGACCCGATGCGCCCGCCATCTCTCCGGGTGTGGTCCAACGATAACCGTGTCTATTCGAGGCATTGTGCCTGGCATGATGCGGTCGGAAGTCGTCGGTCCGCCGCGGGCCGGAATTCCAGCCTCGCGGACTGGATCGTTCACCGGGGGGTTGCAGCAGAACGCGAGGGCCTCCCGCGACACCTTTCTTGGGACAGTCCCTTAGCATTTTACCAGTACGTCCTTCAATACATCAAAATGCTCGAACACGAGACCGGACCCAACGACGACGGTGGAAAGGGGATCGTCAGCCACCGCAACGGGAAGGCTCGTTTCCCGCCGGATGACCTCATCGAGATTTCTCAGCAGAGATCCGCCTCCAGTGAGTACGATGCCATTGTCTACTATGTCGGCCGCTAGCTCCGGTGGGGTCTGCTCCAGAGCCGTCTTGATAGTTTCCAGAATTTGCCGGACCGGCTCTGATATGGCGTCTGTCACCTCGCTGGATCGGAGGGCGATCACCTTGGGAACCCCTGCTATAAGATCCCGGCCCTTCACCTCGATGAAGCTGTCCTCCTCTTCGTAACAAGCGCTCCCTATCATCATCTTTATCATTTCCGCGGTGCGCTCGCCGATGAGCAGGCTGTATTTCTGTTTGACGTATCGGATGATGGCGTTGTCAATCTTGTCTCCGGCGATCCTTAGTGATTTCGAGTAGACGATGTCTGACATGGATATGATAGCGACCTCAGTTGTGCCACCGCCGATGTCGACGATCATGCTGCTAGTGGGCTCGGTGATGGGGAGGTGCGCTCCGATTGCCGCAGCAATGGGTTCTTCTACGAGGTAGACCTCCCGGGCCCCTGCGCTCTCAGCCGCTTCCTGGACAGCGCGCATTTCCACTTGCGTGATGCCGGACGGGATACACACCACGATGCGGGGCTTGACAAGGAACCGTCTTCGATGAATTTTGAATATGAAGTGCTTAAGCATTGCCTCAGTCACTTCAAAGTCCGCGATTACCCCGTCCTTCATGGGGCGTATGGCCTTGATGTTGTCAGGGGTTCTGCCCAGCATCTTCTTCGCGTCGGTTCCTACCGCGACGATGCGAGGGCCGCGCTTGAGATCGGTTTTCACTGCGACCACGGACGGCTCCGAGAGGATAACCCCTTGGCCCCGCACGTATACCAGCGTATTGGCGGTACCGAGATCGATGGCCATGTCGTTGGAGAAGATCCCGAAGAACGAGTTGAAGAACATCTCGCTCTCCCCTCTCGAAAATTGGATCGCACAGCAAATCTTATGGAATCTAACAGAAGCCCGCTGCGCAATCAAGCCGATCGCTCCACATCCGAAACGTCGGGTCCGGAGCGCCATTTCGAGCTTCCGCCATTGACAACACGCCACTGAGAGCTTATGATTCCGGCGCGAGTGAACTGCATTGAGAAAGGAGAGGCTCGTGCTCGATCTCATGAGAAAACACGCCCGGTCGTGGCTGATCAAGGTGGCTCTGGGCGGAATAATTGTTACGTTCGTTTTCTGGTACGGATGGTCCGGTCCCGGCGAGAGAGAGCGCAACTACGCCGCCAGCGTCAACGGAAGCGAAATCAGCTACGGTCTTTTCTACAACATGTATGAGAGCGAGCTCGCGAAGATTCGCCTCCGGTTCAAGGGATCCGTTCCCGCAGAGCTGCTCGACAAGCTGAATCTCAAGCAAAAGGTCCTCGATGCTCTCGTCGATCAGACGTTGTTAATGCAGGAAGCTCAGCGCCTCGGAATGTTCGCGACGAACGACGATGTGGTAGCGCACATACGGGCCACTCCGGTGTTCCAGCGCGATGGCGCTTTCGATCCTGTCATGTACAGGGCGTATCTGGACTCCATAAAGCTCTCCCCTCAACTGTTCGAAGACAACCTCAGACGACAGTTGGTCGCTTCTCAGCTCATGCAATTGCTTACCGACGGAGTGAAGACTGATGCTGAGGAGCTCAAGAGACTCTGGCATTTTCAGAATGATAAGCTCGTCCTTTCCGTGCTTGAGATCAAACCTGATCCTGAGGCGACCGTGTCGGATCCGGCCGCGCTCGAGTCGTTCTTTAAGAAGACTCAGTCCGCGTATGAGATTCCTCCTACCGTGCGACTGGAGTATGTGGTGTTTTCCTGGCGCGATCTTGCCAAAAAGCTCTCGGTCGGAGACCCAGAGATTCAATCCTATTACGATCTTCACCCGAAAGAATTCTTAGTTCCCGAGCGCGTCCGGGCCAGACACATTCTGGTGAAGGTACCCGAGGACGCAGACGCGAAGTCCAAGGAAGACGCTCTCAGTAAGGCTCGGGACCTGCTTTCCCGCGTCCAAGGAGGTGAATCTTTCGAGTCTGTGGCCAAGGCTGCATCTGAGGATGCGACATCGGCCCAGAGCGGCGGCGATCTCGGATACTTGTCGAGGGGTACGATGGACCCGCAATTGGAGCGGGTTGCCTTTGACCTGGAGGTGGGAAAGGTTTCCGAGCCTTTCCTGACACAGAGCGGATACCACTTGATGCTGGTGGAAGAAAAGGTTCCGGAAAAAAAACTCGAGCTTGCGGAGGTCAGAGACAGAATTCGTGATAAGCTCCTCGAAGAAAGGGCGAGGAGAGAAGTGGAGAAGGAGGCGGATCGGTTCTACGAGCTCGTGTACCGCTCCGAGGACCTGGCAGGTCAGGCAAAGCAATTCGGATTCGAAGTGTTCGACTCCGGCCTCGTCGCAAGAGGCGGAAGCCTGCCGCATGCCGGCTCTGACCCAGCTATTGCGGAAGAAGCTTTCTTGCTGAAGACCGATGAGATCTCGAAGCTGATCAAGAGCGGCGACAACTATGTGGTTATGAAGCTCATGCAGAAGAATAAGGAACGCTTGCCGGAGCTCGAGGAAATACGGAAAACGATTGAGCAGGACTACCTCAAGAAACAGGCTCTTGACCGCGCCAGGAAGAAGGCGGACGAGGTCATCGAGGCATTGAAGAAGAGGCCGATGGAAGCAGAGGCGATAGCGAAGAGACTTGGCTACAAGTGGGAAGAAAAAGAGCCGGTCTCGAGAACAACCGGGTTGGTTCCCGGGTTGGGGAAGTCACCGCAAGTGAGCGACATGCTCACCAGTGTCACGCCTGCCAATCCGGTGTTTCCCGAGCCTGTCATCGTCCCGGGCGGCGTTGCTGTGGTCAAGCTCGACCGTATGGAGCCGGCCAGCGACGAAACATATCAGAAGGAAGCGGAAGAATTCGAAAAGTGGATAGTCGAGGTCAGGAAGACGGATTTTCTGAAAGGATGGGTCCGCCGGCTGAGGGAAAGGGCGAAGATAGACATCAACCGCCGCTTTCTGTAGCGGGGGGCCCCGAGGGGAGATGCGGAACAAATCCAGCGAGGCGTGTGTCTTGTTCACTGAGTGGAATTCTTCCCTAAGAGCTTCTCGGCTGGTTTCGGGCGGGAAAGGACGGGGTGCTGTTTATCCAGTTTCTTGGCGGCGAAAACTACTTGACATACCCAGTGCTCGTTGTTAGATTTACGAATGGCGCGGGCATAGCTCAGTTGGTAGAGTGCAAGCTTCCCAAGCTTGATGTCGCGGGTTCGATCCCCGTTGCCCG
>CAYZET010000461.1:0-4289 GCA_964477215.1 uncultured Syntrophaceae bacterium
GACTTCCTTCATCTCATCAGGCTGCAAGCTTTCCAAGTGTTGGATACTGCCATTCCTCACACCGGGCTTTACCGCACTGGCAAAATAATCAGAATCGCAGATCGTGCCCGCCAAAATGAGCTTCTTTCCCGTCATGCGGCATACTTGCATGGAACCGAGCGCTCCCCCGTCCGGTCCGATGTCCCCAACAAAGAGAAGATAGTCTTGGCTCGTCTCTCCGAATGGGAAAGAGGCCACGTCTACGCCCGGGCTTACCGTGGCGAGATAGTCCAGCTCAGGTGATCGCGCCTCGTCACTGGTTGAAACGTAGTACACGCGGCTGTTGTACCTCTTGTACAGGGGAAGCGCGTCCTCTAAGGTCAAGGATGAGATGGTGGTAAGCAGCGGGGTGGTTACCAGGCCGGAATAGCTCAAAGGGTGAACTTGGCCGAAATTGTGAATAAGGTCGAAATCGTTTGCCCGTTCGAACAGGTCACCGATCAAGAGGTAATCCGCTATCCCGGGATCGAGCACACTGCCATTTTCGCGGCAGCAGGCCTTTACATCAAGTCTCTGGGGACTTTCGTCCGCCGGAGCGGCAAACACGGTGACATCAACGCCTCGGGAGACAAGCTCCTGTGTGAGGAGCGAGACGAGCCGCCCGTGCGATTTGCCCGTCCGGGGCAGGGCTCTACGTTCCCCATGGGACAGCATCGCGACGCGCATTCCGGGAACTACCTCCGTTAGAGCATCCTGCTGTGACTACCGCCACTTCCCATGGGCGGTCATATTGGCCTGAGACTCCCGTGGCTGCAACCCGGCCACGCGCAGAGGACTGCGGTTTTCCTGATCGTGGGAGAGTTGTGCACCGCCTCCGGAGCGTGGCTTTCCGCAAAAAAGTGTCGTCCGAGAGCCCAGCAAGAGATCGGTCATTTCTTTCGGGACCTGCCACATTGTTTCGCTCGTGCGGTTTTCTCCGTCCCCTTGTCCGGACAACCCGATTGGCACAACTGGCTTTGAGCCACTTGCCGGCGCGTTTTCGGCCCGCCGGGCAATGAGCCGCGAGGTCTTCTCCCCTAGGTGGACGACTAATCAAATACGGCTGCGCTTTCGCTTCGGCCTTGTCCAGAGAAGGGCGGGTCAGAAAACCGCCCCTTGTACATACGCTGCTACGGTACTGGTACCACAAAGATCAACGCTCCACCCCACAGTAGGGGCAGGTTTCAAACCTGCCCTGTATTGAACAGGCTCCTAACCTAGCCTTGCCTGAAGGGAGCTGGCGTAAACACGTACCCGTATTCATGACCTCTTGTACTCAGTGGGCACGCGTCCGCGTAACCACAACCGTCTACGGATACCACCCCAGACGGAATGAAGTCAACTTTGCTGTGATGGTGCGCCAGCGGTTGCCAAAACCCTACTGGCCCAGAGCCCCACTCTCGCCGGCCGAGCTATTGCGAATTGTTAATGCCAGCGCTTCTTCCGCCTTCTTCCGGGCCGTGATGTCCCGGCAACTATACAGTACTGAACCGCCCTTTATTGACACCTTCTTGATGTTGATAAGCAAGATGTGCTCCTGCCCGAATTTGTCGGTGATCTTCCGTTCGATGTTTTCGATCTCCTCGCTTTGCTCCAGAAGGCCCGGTTCGAAGAGGCCCGGACCGACCAGGGTCTCTACTTTTCCAAACGCGTTCACTTCATCCGAGGAGTAGCCGAAGATTACATGGACATTCGGGCAGATGTACGTGAAATTCCCGGCACGATCCGTGATCAGCACCGTATCGGATATGCTGGCCAGCGTTACGCGGTGGAGCTCCTCAGACTCCCTGAGAGCCTGCTCCGCCCTTTTGAGAGCAGAGATGTCGCTAATGACGGTTCTGCAGCTTTGAAGGCGAGTATCTTCCCCTGCGGCGGGTGCGCTCTCGAGACGGGCAGGGAATCTGGAGCCGTCAACGCGCTCCACATCTATTTCGCAGACTTCGCGACTCTTTCCCGTGAACACTCGTTTGAGGTGCCAGTAGTACGTTCCGTAGGAGTCTTTTGCTACATACGAAGAAAAAGGCGTCCTGATAAGTGAATCCCGAGGCCGGCCGAGCAGGTTGGCTCCCGTGAGGTTTGCTTCCAGGATCAAGCCTTCCTTGCTGAGAGTGAAATATCCCACAGGCGCAGAATCGTACAGCGTCACATACTTGTCTCTCGCCTGCTTTAGCTCTTCGTGCACCTGCCGCAGCTCGGAATTCTGCATCTTGACTTCTACCTGGGAGACCTGCAACTCGCGAATCAGCCTGGACAGATTTTCCGGTGAGAGGGTCGATACGTCGGGCACATCGAGACCCTTAAGCATGGCCGCCCTCTCTGTCCACCAGCCGAAGTCCACCACGTTCCCGGCAGCGGGGTCTCCTTCAGCGGATTGAAGCACATGATTGCATCCGGCGGCAATCTGATGGAGCACTGTCTCCAGCTCCGCCACGCGGCGCCGCAGAGTTTCCATCCGACTCAACAGACGCTCGCGGGTTTGGTCTTTCTCCGACATGGGGGTGGCTCCTCTCAAGGGCGACCAGCGGTCGCCTTCACACATGCGAAGGCAATCACCAGCCGGAGGAAGACGACCCGCGGCACTGACCTGCGAGTGCGGGTCGAAAGGGGACCGCGGCTGCCTCTACTGGTCTTTTTCCTCTCCTCCGAGCCGTTGGATGTCCTTGCGCGCGCGGCCCAGGAAGCTACTTTCCACCTTGTACAGGGCACTCCGCTCTCCGTGCGGTTCAACCACTGCATTAACAAGGGCTGGGATTTTTGCTTCCTCTCCTGCCTCTTCCTCTTCAGGACCTGACTCGGCCGAAGGCTTTTCCCTCAATTCCTCGGATTCCGGGTCCTTCGCGCGGGCTTCAGGGGCCGTGGGTTTGGCCTGCTCTTGCCCAGCCTTGTTAGGCGATTTCTCAGGCCATCCCACCTTGAGCGTCATCGGCTCCTTTTCGCCCGCCTTATACAGAGTGGCAACAAATTGAGGCTTATCAAGCCCTACTGATCCGAGATCTCCAGGGACGGGCTCGTTCATCTCTTTCCATTCGAGGTTCTTGAGATCCCAAAGCATTCCGGTTATGGGCCAGGCCTCGATGGAAGCCCTTTTCTCCGGCTGTTCCATGGCCCACTTGTCTGCTCCCGATTTTTGCACCAACCAGGTCTTTCCGTCGAGGCGCACTTCGATCTTTTCGATGTTGTCGGGCTTGAAGCCGAGGATGGACCTGTCTCGAAGCTCCTGTGGGTCTGTCTTGAAATTGTCGAGCTGATGGGCGCCTATCACATAAACCATGCCTTGACCTTCGATACGTGCGTACCGATCGGGTTTCGCGGTGCCCGGTCCTTTGGTCTCGAGCTCTTTTCCTATGAGAAGCGTCTGTTGCCTCTCCTTGGATCCCAGCAGTATCTTGAAGTCCGGCTTGGCAAGTCCGTACGGATCCCCTTCCTCCTTGGGCTCGTCAATGATGTCTTTTGCCTCGAGATTCGTCAGCCCGATGAGGTTCCGGCTGATTTCGGCAGTCTTAACCTTGAAGGACTCCGGCTTGACCATAGTCCACGTTTCCGGCTCTTCGCGTGTAAGCTCGGTTTCTTTTCCGTCACGCACTACTACGATCCGGTCTACATCGGAAGGAGCGACAGTAAAGACTGTCTTCTCCCGGATGTCGAATACGGACTTGTTCAACGCGTTCCTCAGGGTGTCGGCAACGAGGAGGAGACGTTGTCCGCCTTTCTCCCGCAGGTAGTACGAAGTCTTGGCAGGATTTTGTTCGCCGAAAAACAGGGTGACCGAATCATCGGAAGTGAGCGCGGTGATGGTGAAATCGGGCTTGTCCAGGCCGTACTCCTGCCACGCCACGTCCTTGTCTTTGATCACTTTCTCGAATTGGGCATCCGCCAAAGCGTTGAGCACCGATTGCACCACCTTCTTGTCAGCCTTGACCTTGACCGGCTCTGTCAAGACCCAGGTGTCATTCATCTTACGAACGACTATCCTGGGGCCATCTTTGACACGAAAGTCCACCTCTACGATCTTGTCCTTCTCTATCTTGGCAATGCGTTCAGCCTCTGCTTTCTTAGCTTCCTGTTCCTTCTTGTGACGGATCTCCACCAAGTACACATATCCGGCGAGGACAACAAGAATAGCGAAGTATATGAGAACCTTGCCCAGCTTCATCAGGACAAACCTCCAAGGAAGATATTTCAAAGGGGCGAGCGAATCCGCTGTCGGATCTTGCTCTTCCTCATGCGGCGATGGTGCGTCGTCGATACCAGTAGACGAGCACACCCGCCAC
>CAYZET010000462.1:0-4289 GCA_964477215.1 uncultured Syntrophaceae bacterium
CTTGTCAGCCACCTTGTCCCACTCCGAACCGTCCGGTACAACCTATTACCAGGACGGTTCAAGTGCAGGTTCCCGTGCCCTGTGCTCCCGTAGGCTGCGGTGCGCTGGCCTGCTCTCTGCCGTGCCAGAGTCAGCCTGTTAGAGTGAAGGTTGACGTTCGAGTCCGGCCGGAAGGTTGCAGTCCCCGGACACCGGATACCGCATTAACCTCGGATCCGCTGAGACCGCTTTTCGGATTGGTAGCAGGGACTCTGGCTGCGCCCTTTCGAGTCTTGGAATCGGTCTTGCCCTCGCAGAGGACTTGCCTGGCATGTGGTCCGATATGTGGACCGATTCCTTCGCCACAGTATTGCGGTAGCGGCCCGTGTCCGGCGCCGTCGAGAAGTGCGCCAAGACCCGGAGCCTTCGGGTGGCAGGCATCGCGGGATCCCCGGGAGCAGGGTGCACGACCTATCACCAAATGTCTCCCAAAGTCCCCTTCACGCTGGTCGTTCGACAAGTGGCGCCAATGTGGTCCATCTGGCGCGGCCTTCTGCCCGAGCGCAAGCACGATGGGTTCGGGGATCGGTCATCGGGATCCCCATGCGGCCTCCTTTTCTTGCCCTGTGCCCCGTGAGTCTCAGACATTATCGACGGGAGGAGAGGCAAGATGAGCGGCCAACAATCATTTCATTGTCATGAAGCCATCGCTCCACGTTTCCCGAGGACAGTGTGCGCCGGCTGCATGGCCTGCCTCAGGTTTGGGTGCGTAAGAGCTCTTCTTGCGCTCTTTGTCATCGCCACATCAACGGTATCAGCCGACTTTTGCGCTGTGGCTCAGGACACTTCCACGCGGTCGCTTGAGCGCGTGGAGGTTTATCCGCCGAGTCGGCGACCCACGTCCCGTGAGGTATTTCCCGATCAGGGATTCAGCTTTGCTGAGCCGACGGACGCGGACCAACAGGCCGCGGGTCCTTCTGCGGCGTCGGGCCTGTTCGGTGCAGGCTTCGGATCCGGGATGCCCTCGTTACCTGTTGTCAGCGACAAGTCGACCGTAACTCTGATTTCAGCAGGTCTGCCTGCGCAGGTGCAAGTGGTGACGAGACAGGACATTGAGTTTCTGAATGTGCGATATTATACAGACCTTTTCAAGCAAGTGCCGGGAGTTAAAGCTTTCACCCAGGGCCAAGGCGATGTGGGGTTCGTAATATCCATGAGAGGCTACGCAGGCCAACACGGAAAGGACATAGGCATTTTCATTGACGGAGTGCCCCAGAATACGCCGTCTGTGGCTCAGTGGGTGAGCGGCGCTGCTGATCTTGCCTGGCTGACGCCAGAGGTGATTGAAAGGATCGAGATCATCAAGGGTCCTTTTTCTGCTCTCTATGGAGACTATGCCTTGGCTGGCGTGATCAACATTGTGACGCGAACCAGACAACCGTCCCCGAGTCTCACTGCCTCAGGCGGGAGCTTTGGCGCCGTACGTGGCCTTGCGATGTTGAGCACGGAATCATGGCCTGTGACCCCGTTCCTTACCCAGGAATATTACCGGCTAGACGGGTACAGAGACAATTCCCAATATAGACGATTCAACTCTTTCGACAAATTTACGGTACCGGTTCTAGGCGGAAACTTATCGCTTCGTTTCAACTACTACAATTCAAGCAACGGAGGCCCGGGTTTTCTCCCGATCGTGGATGTGCGCCAAGGCGTGGTGGCCAGAACAGCAGCGATAAACAGCTCGGACGGAGTTGACGGAACGAGATACGGACTTGTGATGAATTATGCTCCCTGCGGAGAACAAGGCCTGTACGCTGTAGCGTATATCGAGAAGTATGGAAAAGACCGCTTCGGAACCTATCCGCCAAGCGCTCAAATTGCGATGGAAGATCACCGAATAATTGCAGGGGGCCGTGCCTATTACAATGCGGTCTTCGGCAATGTAGCGGCTCTCACTGCGGGGATTGAGACCAGGAAAGATAGTGGCACTGCCGTGCAATACAACTCGGTGCAGCGTCAGTGGACGTCCGACCGTTACCGTTACGAGCTGGAACTCTTGAACTGGGCGTGGTTCGCCCAGGGGCAAGTGAGGCTCGCGGAGCCGCTCAAGATCGTGGGTGGACTGAGGGGTGACTACTTTCGTCTCGGCGTGGACAACCTGACCAAGCCAGCCAATAGTGGCACGGAGAACGTTTCCGGGGTGAGCCCCAAGATCGGTCTCGTCATAACCCCTACCAAGAATTTCAACCTGTACGCAAACAAGGGTCTGGGCTTCCGGTCGCCTGCGGCAACCGAGATGTCGCCTGCCTCAAGCATCGGACGTAAGAATTTCAACGTTCAGCTTGCCAAAGTGGACGCGTGGGACATGGGCTTCAATGCGACCCTTTTTAACAACATCTTCGTTTCCGGCGCCTATTACCAGACCTATATGGAGCGGGAAGTGAGAATGATGAATGGTCTGGCCACCAATCTGGGTGATTCGCAACGGGAAGGTTACGAAATAGAAGGTAAGTTGTACGCTTCCCCTGACATCATGCTCTATGCCAGTTACGCGTGGGTCGACGCGAAACTCAAGAATCCAGCCACTCCCGGCCAAGTCTTCGTAACTGGCGTCTCTGAAGACATTATCGAAGGTGGTATCGAGATCACGAAGGACTTCTGCGAAGCAGGCCGTCTGCGTGCAAGCGCGTACTACCAGTATGTCAGCGGCCCTCCGTTTTATGCCGGGACCAGCACAATTCCCGTAATGGGCCCGGACTATGACGTATACAATTTCAAGCTGATGTACGACAGGAGAGGATGGTCCGCATTTGCATCGGCAAAATTTCAACCCAGGGAATACTCGTCCGGGTACCTGGATATAGGCATAAACAACAACTTGATCTTCGATCCCCAGCCGTTATGGGATGTCGTGGGAGGTATCTCCTACACATTCTAGTAGTCCTTAAGGACGAAGAAGGAGAGTAGCCGGCGGCCGCTCTTGCCTCGGCTATTCCCTCTCTCGATGTGGGCACCTTTTTGTTACCGAAGCACTGGAAAGGTTTCAGGCACGTGTTCCCATCGAGAGGCGGTGACGAGTCAATTGTAACAAACATCCCTGACCTGGCAGTCACAAAGGACCATGAGAGTTCCCGGAATTTAGCGGGACCGTCGATGGCCGCCACGAGCCCTGCCTACTCCAATCTTCGTAGCGGAGGTGTCTCGCCGGCAATCACTGGACTCTCAGGTAAAGTGCCGTAACAGACTATCTCCCCTTACGCGTCAGCAGTCCGATCTGACTTGTGAAGTATTTCCACGGCCTTTAGGGCGGTCTTGATGCATCTCAGCTCGCTCTCTTCGGAGCTGGACCACGTCCCGTCAATTCTATTGCAAAGGACTACGGTCACTCCGCCTGCTCTCAGATTGTACGATGAGACGGCGGCAAGGGTGAGAAAGACCGACATCTCCATCTCTACGTTCAACACGCCCCATGACCTGAGCCGATCGACCTTGTCCGGCTCGCGAACGGGAAAGCCCTCTATTTTTCTCGCTTGGCCAGCGAAGAAGTCAGAGGTTGTACATGTGGTGCCCGTCTGGTAACGAAAATGCAGGCTTTCGGCAGCCTTCATCAAGGCCTTGCGCACTTCCGGGTGTGCTCTGACTACCAGATCGGGGCTTGCGTAGTGGTTCGTCGTGTTCTCCTCTCGAATACACTTATCTGTGATGACCAGATCTCCAGGCCCGATGCCAGGCTGCAAAGCTCCGCAGGTCCCGATCCGTATGAAAGTCGCAGTCGGCTGGCACTGGGCCGCCTCCACGATAGCTATAGCGGTTGCCGGCGCCCCGATACCGGTCCCCATTACGGACACAGGAATTCCCCGGTACAGCCCTGTGTACACGACATATTCTCGATTCCTCCCCTTGAGCTCCCTATAATCGAGGAAGTCAGCTATGAGATGCGCTCGACCTGGGTTCGCGCATGCGAGCACGTAGGGAGCCACATCACCCGGACCGCAGTCGATGTGGTAGAATTTGCCCTGATCATTCAAGGGAAGGTCGCAGGCATTGGGCAATTTCGCTCTCCCTTTAGACCGCTAACACCCAAGGACGTTGGCCGGCTGAAATGGCAAGGTCCTTTGAGAATGTTACCGAAAAGGGCTCTTGCACGCAACCTGCAGAGGTCGCAGGCCGCCGCGAGCGCTCCACCGTGACAGTTCGCGAGTCGGCTGGCGAAACGACGGCAGAAAGTCCTTGACACCCTCGCTGGGGCGCACTTAGAATATACCCGCGAGACCTGATGTCTTGCATTTCATTTCGTAGAGACACTAGAC
>CAYZET010000463.1:0-4286 GCA_964477215.1 uncultured Syntrophaceae bacterium
CGGGGCTTACGCCGGAAGAAGCAGTTGAGCTGGGCCTGCCCGCGAAGGATTACGCTCCTACCCGTATAGAGGAGAAAATAGTGATCTACGCGGATAAGCTTTCCGACATCGTTTCCCATCCCGACGGACTCGTCTCCAGTGATGCAGAAGCGGAAGAACGATTTGTGGAGATTCTCAAGGCTCATCCGACGCTAAACAAAGGAGACAAACCCCTTGGAAGGCATCTGAAATACCACGAGGAAATCCAAGGCCACATGAAGGGCAAGACATGATGCCTCAGGGAGGAATTGAAATGAGCGGCTCTGATTCCAAGGCGCCTGCAATGGTAGTCAACGGTTCATCCACTGCGCACGGCTTTCTGAACACCTTCAAGGGGCTGTGTACCGTGGGGTTTCTGGCACGGGCGTCCTACGGTCTGGCACGTACGCCGGTTTTGGCTCTCTTTGCCGCATCACTGGGTGCCGGGCCGGAGGCTGTGGGATTTGCCGTGGCTATCTCCACGGTGACGGGCATCTTCTTCAAGATGCCTGCCGGTGTCCTGTCGGATGTTATCGGCAGGACCCGGACGCTCTTCATGGGACTGGCTGTGTTCGCGTTTGTTCCCTTCGCGTATCTGTTCGTTTCATCCTACGAGGCATTGGTGGTTGTGCGCTTCATCCATGGTTTCGCAACAGCGATCTACGGCCCGGTGATCATGGCGGTAGTGGTCAGTGTGGCGGGAGACAAGCGAGGAGAGATGCTTTCCTGGTTTTCTTCCGTAACCATTCTGGGGACCCTCGTCGGAGCCCCGCTTGGCGGATTTCTCTTGTCATCCCTTTCTGGGGCTCAGGGGCCTACTCTGAGAGATTTTCACGTCATCTACGGTGTCGTGGCAGCTATGGGGATGGGATCGCTTTTCATTGCCCTGTGGGTCATGCAAGGGCGGTGGGACACTCCCGACACTGGAGATGGCCGGACGCTCTCTGCAGTGTGGACGAAGTTTCGCTGCGGTGTCAAGGAAATCCTCATGGACAGGCGGGTCCTTCTGACCAGCAACATGGAAGGTATCCAAAACCTGTCAGTGGGAGCGTTGGAAGCGTTTCTCCCCATCTATGCAGTCATGGTTTGCGGATTCAGTGCCTTCCAGGCAGGACTCCTCTGGGGCGTCCAGATGGCCGCTACGGTAATCTCCAAGCCAATAATGGGAAGAATCTCGGACAGGCATGGTCGCCAGAGCCTGCTCTTCTGGGGCATGTTCGTCTGTGCGATTCCTTTCGCTCTCATACCATGGTTCAGCAGCTTCACCGCACTTCTGATTCTAGCGGTGATCTTTGGTTTGGGCGAAGCGGTGGTGACCTCATCGGCTGCTGCCCTCGTGGCTGACTTCTGCAGAGAGGACCAACTGGGGTGCGCCATGGGAACCTTCGGCACCATATTCGATGTGGGACACGCCTCGGGTCCGCTCTTGGCAGGACTACTGATTGGGCTTGTAGGCTCAAGCACGGACTACCGTATCCCGTTTGCAATTGTCGCAGCCTTGCTGGTCGCAGCCGCCATTGTCTTCCGTGCGGGCGTCAAAAATCCAAGCGGACGGATCAAAGGAGCGTAACGTCTGTCGACTATTTGTCTGGGTGATAGAACCAAATTACAGAGAATAAAGAGACAAAGACATGGTATTCAGAAACTCACATCTAATGTTAATGGTAACCCTCACTCTGTCTTATATGGTGTTTCAGGTTGAGCCGGTTTATTCCTAGCAAGCCTCGGGGACTCTCCTGGACTTCGAGGATGTTCAACATGAGGGCCTGCCTGCGGGGTGGAAATCCGACGCAACCAACAAAAAGGGCTCTACTGCCGTATGGGCAGTAATCGAGGACTACGAGGCTCCGAGCGGCGCAATTATCTTAGCCCTGCGTAAAGTACAGGACAATCCGGGGTCCGTGTTTAATATCTGCTGGACTTCCCAACCGGTCTTCCAAGACGGGGAAATCGAAGTGAAAGTCCTAGGGGACTCCGGCAGGGCAGACCAGGGTGGAGGTCCCATCTGGAGGGTGAAAGACTCCTCGAACTACTATGTGGCACGTTACAACCCTCTCGAAAACAACTTCAGGCTCTATTACGTGAAGGATGGGGATCGAAAGAAGATTGCCGATGCCGGGAACATCTCAATTAAGACCGGCGAGTGGTTCACCATAAAGATCGTCCACAAGGGGGTAACAAGATTAAAGGATGGCTGAACGGGAAGAAGCTTCTTGAAGCCACCGAGAAGACGCTCCCCGGACCAGGGGCAGTAGGTGTTTGGACGAAGGCTGACGCCGCATCTTCTTTCGACGATTTTGTCGTTCGGTCAGCAAGCAAATAGGCGTTGTCTCATAGTAGTGTATGCCGCCGGGCTCGTGATTTTTGTAACCTGAACGGGCTCGGCAACACGTCCCGAACGTGCTTTCAAGCCCTGTATCGGCACGAAGATCCAATGAAACACAGGGCGGTCGATTTGTTCCTTCCTCAGGGTTTGGCTCTTCAGGAGGCGGCACCAGGGGCATGATTTGTTCGAGTTGTCAGGAAAGGGAATATCATGATCGTCAACAAATTCCACAGATTTCGCCTTTCGGGCATTGCTGTAATTCTGGCCGCTATTTCTCTCTTGATTGGATGTGGTTCTCAAACCCGAGAAGGCCGTGGACTAGGTCCGGTCGTTGTCTATACGTCCGTGGATCAGGTCTTCTCAGAGCCTATCTTCCGTGACTTCGAGAGACAGACGGGCATCAAGGTGCGGGCCGTATTCGACACGGAAGAGACCAAGAGCACAGGAGTGGTGAACCGGATCATTGCGGAATCCTCCGATCCTCAGGCGGATGTATTCTGGTCGGGAGACCCGGTACGGCAGTTCTTGCTTTTAAACCGAGGTCTAGTGGAGAAGTATCTTTCTCCCAATAGCTTAGGGATTCCGGTTTAATTTAAGTCTCCGGATGGAACGTGGACCGGTTTCGCTGCTCGCGCCCGGGTGCTGCTGGTGAACAAATCGCTCGTCAACCCTGAAGAAATGCCGCGTTCCATTTTCGATCTCACCAACCCGAAATGGCATAGACGCTAACTTACCCGGGGTGCAATGAGACTCGGGCCAGGCGGGCCATCTGGTTAAGACGCTTTCTGGGTGGCTCCGAGAGCTTTTGTAATATGGCATTCCAGTTCCTTATGCACGTTGCGAGCTTACGCCCGCCCGTATAGAGGGAGTGCTTCACAGCATCGAGAATCATGCGAGTCTGTCGCCACATGGAGGGAGCTCTCGTGGCGCTTTTATCGGAGCGAGCATCGTTGGTTTCCTTCCGGTGTGAGCGGGTATCCCCAGGGGGAAAAATCGCGCGCTGCGCGTTGTATCGCCTCGATAAGGAAGGCCAAGAGGAGCTTGGCATGTATCCAAGCCCTGGCGCTCTCCGTATCCTTCTTTCGCAAGTGCCCCAGATGAAGCAAAGACTTGAGCCGTTTGAAAGCCAGCTCGATTTGCCACCTTCCTCTATAATATTCCAGAATCGTCTCGGCCGGGAACGTGTGATCAAGGGTAGTAAATACGAAAACGTATCGAGCAGCCTCCAAGGTCTCTGGCTTGACCGTGCCTTTCTTGCTATTTTGTTTTTGGGCCTTTCGGACAGCCTTCTCCTGTGCAGCTTCGCTCAGCTTCACGGCACAAATCCTGCCGGGAATCAAGGCTCCTTCATGAGCTACCCACACATCCCAATCGCCCACTTCGCGGCCATTGAGCGACCTCAGATGCTCCAAGAGAGAAAACCTGTGCCCATGCTCGTTCTTGAAAGGGACATTGCTCAAATTGACTCGCACGATGACATGTCCGCCGTGCGCAGTCACGTGAGCTATTCCTCCGGCATGAGCATATCCTCTGTCTCCGATAAGCAGATCCCCAGCGCTTATGGCAAAGCGCTTGAACGATTCTCCCTTCTTGGGCCGAGTCAGATGTACCTCAGTGCACGTCAAAGACGGCAATTCGACGGAGTAGTGCAAACGCCGGGACATTCCCTTACTACCAGGCTCCTGCAACGTACTTCCATCGACGAGCCTGGTACGAAGGCGCTGGGCAGGCTCATCCCAACGGGAATACCGTACCAGCCCTCTCATTATGCCCTCGGCCATCCAGCGCAGCTACGGTCCGGCGGCCTTCAACCTCTTAAAGATCGCCACGTCCGAGACATGTGCATATCCCCAATACGTAGCTCTGACCGCAGTGTCCCGGAAGGAGCATCCCTCCGCCACGTGGATCAACAGGGTGCGCAGCAGGGCGTCGACATCGGGAA
>CAYZET010000464.1:0-4272 GCA_964477215.1 uncultured Syntrophaceae bacterium
AGGAGGACTTTGCTCAATCCCATTCCTGCACCAGTAGTCTTGGACGTGAAGAACGGATTGAATATCTCCTTGAGATCTTCTTTGTGGATGCCTACTCCCGTATCGGTGATGGTGACCGAGACCGCGGCTTTCAGACGCTTTATGGTGATCGTTATCCGGCCGCCGCGTGGCATGGCCTCATAGGCATTGAGAATGAGGTTGAAAAACACCTCTTCCAGTGCCTCGGGATCCGCATCGATTGCGGCAGGCTCTTGACCGTCTAATAACCTCAGTGTCACACCATCCACCACTTCTGGAGGCAGCCGCTGCACCGCTCGATCGCGGGCACGCTCAATCACCGAAACCACGTCCGTCTTGATGAATCGGAACGTGTAGAATTTCGAGAACCGAACGTACCCTTCGATCTCTTTAACCATAGACTCCAGCCGTGCCACGTCCTCGAGAATGACCCCGGTATAGCGTTCACAGGTCGCATCTCCTGCGGTGATTTTTTGAAGGCGAAGAGCGAAGCCGCCCAGGGATGTAAGGCAGTTCCTAACCTCATGGGCGATGCCCTCAACGACTTTTCCGAGAGAGGCGAGCTTCTCCGATTGCTTCAGACGCCGCTCCACCTCCGACAACCGAGACAGATCAGCGACCACGGCGACTATACCCCTGTAACGTCCGCCCTCCTCCACTATGGACGTCGAGAGATACCCCGGGAACGTGCCGTTATCCTTTTTCCTGAAATGAAATTCGCCTTCTACCTTTCCGGCTTTGATCGTTTCCTTCACGAGATCGCGGTGGAGTAGGGTTCTGGCCTCTCCACGGACGAGGAAATGGATATCCTTTCCTTTGAGCTCTTCGAGGGTATAGCCCCACATCCTGGTGGCAGCTCGGTTAATGAACTGGATCCTTCCGTTTCCATCCGTGCTAATGATTGCTTCACTGATGATGGTCGCCAGATGGGCGAGGTATCTTTCCCCCTGCCTCGCTTTCTTCTTGATCTTGAGGTTCTCTTCACCCGCGCGGCGCCTGTCTATGAGGCGCCTTGCCAAAGACACCACGGCAGGCATGCCGAAGGGCTTCCGGAGATAATCGTCTGCCCCCAGCTTCATTGCCTTGACAGCGATCCTCTCGTTTCCCTGTCCTGTCATTACAATGACAATGGTCTTCGGCGATTTGGTCTTGATGAAACGGAGGGCTTCGATCCCATTTGTCCGGGGCATCAGGAGGTCTAGGAGAACGAGGTCGGGACTGTGCTGAAGGAACGTACTCTTACACTCAGCTCCGTCGAACGCCTGAACAACCTCGAATCCTTCATCCTCGAATACATCCTTGAGCATGTTGTTCAGGATGACTGAATCATCAGCTATCAGTACCAGATCGTTCCCTTCTGGGATACCCATGCCTTTCACCCGCGCGTGAGCTCAGGTACTTGTCCCGACACGCGCTCGAACAAAAGAGGATATGATTGCCGTTAACATTTGCAGCCACTGCATCACGGGAAAGGACATACAAGCCACATACCGGGTCGCGGATCATTTCGTTCACCTCAGTGGCCCTACTGCCGGTCAAAGATTCGGGCCTCCTGTTGAGCGACTTCCACGACCGCCCTACCCACATGAGAATCTTCACTCCCAGGTATATGAGGACCGCGATCAAAATGAGTCGCAATATCGCCATGGAACTCTTTCTACTGGGCTGGCCCTCTCCACAGTCGCACCCCGGAAGTTTCTGAAGCCTCCAGGCGACCGAGGAGCTCACGCACAGTACAGCCCAGAACCGGATGGACCACGTCCGCGGCAATCTCGCACAGGGGAACCAGGACAAATCCACGGCTATGCATCCTGGGGTGTGGGATTTCCAGGTTCCCTTCTCGCACAACAGTCGTTCCGAACAGAAGAAGATCGAGGTCAATGGCCCTGGACAAATCGCTAGAGTGCGACGAGGACTTTCCCAAATCCTGTTCTATTGACCGCATGGACCCGATTAACTCCTCCGGAGACAGGTCGCTCTCGACTTCTATGACGGCGTTAAGGAAAGATCCTCCGCCGTCGACCAGTCCTATCGGATCGGTCTCGTATAGCCGGGAAGCACGATTCACTCTGATCCCAGGCCGGGAATTGATCGCCGCGACAGCGTCTGCAAAAGTATTCTCTCGCTGTCCCAGGTTGGAGCCAAAACCGATGTGCGCTATGGTGCTCATGCCTTGTATGACTCCACTGTGTTGACCAACGAGCCGATTCCCTCGATCCGCACTTCTACCGAGTCGCCGGCCTTCATAGGGCCTATTCCTGAAGTTGTGCCTGTCGCGATCACGTCGCCAGGGTAGAGCGTCATCACCGCGGAGATGTACTCCACAAGACGATAGGGATCGAAAATGAGATTAGAAGTGCGGGACCGCTGCTTCAGCACTCCGTTAAGGTAAAGCTCGATGCCCGCATCATCCGGGATGAACTGAGTCGCTATCCAGGGACCCATAGGACAGAATGTGTCAAATCCCTTCGCTCTTGTCCATTGTCCATCCCGTCCCTGAAGATCTCTTGCTGTCACGTCGTTAAGGCAGGTATACCCGAGAATATAATCTCTGGCGTCTGCACGAGAAATCCTGGTGGCAGTCTTCCCAATGACTATGGCCAGCTCCGCTTCGTAATCCACACGTGTGCTTTCAGGGGGCAGGACTATCACCTCATCAGGTCCGATGACACTTGACGACGGCTTAATGAACAGGAGAGGCTCTTTGGGTACAGGCATGTTGACTTCTTTGGCGTGATCCAAGTAATTGAGACCGACGGCGACGACCTTGGTTGGCAGACAGGGCGACAGAAGCCTCACGTCTTCAAGACGCAGAGGTCGGGGAAACGGTTTTCCGCCCAGATGGCGAATTCCGTCGTCCTCCAGCCCGCCGAAAAAGACATCACCGTCTAGGACAAACCTGATCAACTTCTCTGTCATTGTTTGAGCCCCAAAACATCTTGCATATCATAAAGACCAATTGGCTGGTTCACAAGCCAGAGGGCGGCGAGCAGCGCACCATTTGCGAACGCGTCGCGACTGTGAGCGCGGTGGGTCAGCTCGATACGCTCTCCGTTGGTGACGAACATGACAGTGTGCTCTCCGACGATGTCCCCTCCGCGAAGGGCCAAAACCCCTATTTCGTCAGCGGTGCGCGGACCCACAATGCCCTTCCTGCCGTAGATTCCCACTTTGCCCAGATCGCGGTTCAGCGCTCCGGCAATAATCTCGGCCAGCCTGTTCGCCGTGCCGCTGGGAGCGTCTTTCTTCATCTTGTGATGTGCTTCCACGATCTCTACGTCGTACTCGGACCCGAGAGCCAGAGCCACCCGCTCGACCAAATTAAATAAGAGGTTTACACCCATGCTCATGTTCGGTGCAACCACACACCGCGTTCGAGCCCCGGCCTCGCGGAGCCGGTTGGCCTGTTCGTTGGAGAGGCCCGTAGTGCCTACCACAATGGCTTTTCCGCGAACGGCAGCCTGTTCCGCGTGGTCGAGGGAAACCTCCGGGATAGAGAACTCCACGAGCACATCGCACTTGTCGAGAGCATCGAGCACACTGCTGGTAACGGATATTCCGATGGGACCGATACCGGCATATTCCCCGGCGTCCATGCCCATTGCGGGGTGAGCCGACGATTCGACTGCTGCCACAATTTCCACATCAGGGTGCTCGTGGGCGAGAGCCAGGATCCTCTTTCCCATCCGTCCCCCCGCACCGCTTACTGCGAGCTTCATTCCTAGTCCTCCGTTAGTCAAAGTACGCCAGCCCTTTCCATGACCCCTTTCAGCTTTTCCTGGTTGGGTGAAGAAAGCGGACATAGAGGAAGTCGGTATTCTGGTTGAATCTTTCCCATCAGTGCGAGAGCGGCCTTTACCGGGATCGGATTCGTTTCGAGGAACATGGCCTGACACAGTTCAAACAGCTCGAAATGAATTTGCCTTGCTGCCTCGATTCTGCCTTCCAGCATGTGCTCGACGAGTGCAGCCATCCTGTCCGGCACGACATTGGTCACCACAGAGATTACTCCCTTTCCCCCGAGGGCCATGAGGGGGAAGGTCATCTGATCGTCACCGGACAGGACGTCAAAACTGGGACCGCATAGCCGGATGACCTCGCTCATTTGGAGAATGTTCCCCGAGGCCTCCTTTACTCCCACGATGTTGGGAACTTTAGACAACCTCTCCATGGTGCCGTTTTCAACGTTTACCGCAGTTCTTCCAGCGATATTGTAAAGAATCACTGGAATCTCCACAGCCTCGGCTACGGTCT
>CAYZET010000465.1:0-4266 GCA_964477215.1 uncultured Syntrophaceae bacterium
AGATACTCCCTGGAGCCGATCACTTCCATTCGGGTCGCGAAGAAGAGCTCGTCAAGGAGATGAATGCCTTCCTGGACACGTATCCGCTCGACGGCGCATAAGAGAAGCTTCGAGCCAAAATCGCGACAAAAGCCGTGGGATAGCGAATCGCCCGGTAATTCCTAATTTTCCGGCGAGGACTCCCCCCCTCGCTGGACCCTGAAAGAAACCTGGGCACGCACGCGCCACACGTCGATCTTGTCGTTGATCATGCGCACATCCTGTTCCACTACCCCAATGCGCGTGATGCCGCGAAGTGTCTTCTGGGCTTCTTTGATGACCTGTTTCATTGCGTCTTCCCAGCCATCCGGGGATTCGCCCACCAGCTCGATGATTTTGACTACCGACATGCCGGCTCCTTTCGCGTAGTGCGCCTCTTGGTAGACACGGTTGCGTGTTCACTGCTGCAATTGTACACGGACTCTGGAAATTTGCCACCCCCTGATGCATTCCAGATTGAGCCCCTTGATCCCTGGCCGCTTTTTCACTATTCTGTGCGACCACCACGACGCTGAGGAGAGGAGAAAACCAGATGGGGTTCGTTTCACGTTCGGTATCCATGATGAGGTATCGCGTAAAGGGAGAGATCGAGGGCGCCTTCTGGGAAGCCGTGGACGACGGGGTGAGAAAATACGCGTTTCGCAGCGTCGATGGGCCAGGTGACGAGGTGGGGATAGGGTGGACCTCCATCGAGGATTTTACTGATACTGAATTCCGTGGCGCATCATATGTGCGGGGTAATTACGTGGCCCTTGGACTGCGCGTTGACACTGTGAGAGTCCCCCCGCGGATTCTCGAAATGCACGTGAAGCAGGAGATGAAGAAAAGGCTTGCCGAAACCGGCAGACAGCGACTCTCATCGAGTCAGCGTCGCGAGCTGAAGGAATACGTCAAGGAATCACTCAAGAAGAGCACGCTCCCCTCAATTCAGGTATTCGACCTCGTCTGGGACACGTCCCAAGGACTGGCCTACTTCGCCAGCCTCAGTATAAAGGCTCGAGAGAGGGTTGAGGACCTGTTCAAGAGAAGCTTCGGTCTCACCTTCATCCCCCTGGTGCCATACCTCAGGGCAGAGGAGCTCCTCACCGACTCGTCGCAGAGAAGACTTCTCGAGAATCTCGCACCGTGCTCGATGGTTCCGTGAGTAACCCGGATTCGGCGATACCGTAAACGAATGCCCCCCGTATTGGAGGAACGCTGGCATGGATTTTCTGGATCTTCTCCGCGAGAAGGCCTTCTTGGGCAGGGAATTCTTGACGTGGTTATGGTTCAAATCCGACGTTTCCGGCGGTCGGATCGAAATTCCCGGCGGAAAGGTGGTAGAGGTCACGTACCTGGACCGGATGACCCTCGATCTTGCAGAAGCCGAGACACCTCAGAGCGTGACCCTCAAGGGGGAGCATTCCGAGCTCAGGGAGGGGCTCGCAGCTCTCAGGGAGGGAAAGAAGATCGAAGAGGCCCGGCTATCCCTCAGGTCCTCAGACAATGAATTTACCACTGTGATCAAGAGTACGTGGCTCTCCTTTGGCTCCTTCAGAACACCTCCCATCCTCCCCGCTCAGGAGCTCGGCGAAGAAGAATCGGCCGAAGCCACCCTCCTTGAAAAAGCTGCGCTGGTGGAAGAAGGCATGGAACTGGTAGATACCCTCTTCCGTTACTTTCTCGAGCTCCGAATCTCGGACGTCTGGGAGGCAAGCGAGTTGCCCGCGCTGCGTCGCTGGATAGCTTCTGCCACGTGACCCCTGCAGAATCAGACCCGTCCCGCGTGTATATCGAAATCATCGGGAGACGCGGGCATTGCCCCCCGGATCATGCTCTTGAGGTTGGCGATAACCTCATGATCTTCGCCGAGAATCGGAATCAGCGAGAGTACTGCCCTTCCGAGGGTACCGTCGCACATAGTTTGGATTTCGGCACGAATTTCTGCGGGCAGCGCGTTGTACTGCTTCACAAGGTTGCTGGACCATACCGGCAGGTACTTGGGATGCATTTCCCTGGGCCGGTATACGTACCCTTCGAACGCTCCCGCGCTCGAGGCGAAATCGTAGAGCTCACTGTAGATTCCCATGTGACCTCCATAGACTGATGCTGGCTGTCATATCGGATGGGCAATTCTTTGGGCACCGAATGGCCTGCTTTCTCATTGAAACCTGTTCAGGAATGCCGCGACACAGGTGACGAACACTGTCCCAGTTCCGTGTCACCTAGGCATTGAGCGGCAGAGAGGATGAAAGAGGGACTCTCCATCCGAGATTCCCGTCAAAAGGAAACTGGCACTAGGCTGCCAACGAGTTACCCATCGAGCTCATTCAGGTTCAACAAGTCGGGGATGCAGGTAACATTTTCCACCAGCACAGTAGGTTCAGCGGCTTCCAACTGGCTGCGATTGGCCAGTCCCGTGAGGACGCCCACGGTCAGGACGCCGACCTCCTTTCCCACTCGGATGTCCATCAGAGTGTCACCCACTATCATGGCATGCTCGGGATCCACCTCCATCCGCTTCAGACATTCTCTTAGGCCTTGCGAATCGGGCTTGCGAGGGAAACCATCGTCCCGGGTAACAATGGCCGCAAAGTGCTCGATTAGGTTCTGGGCGCGCAAAGGCTCCAGCGAGCTCGACGCAGAATCCGTTACCACACCGAGGCGAATTCCGTGCTGCCGGAGCCTCGCTAGCACCTCCGCCACTCCCGGCAGCACGCGCACTCTGCGCGTGGCTTCGACATAAGCTGGCTTCATGACACGGCGGAATTCTCGCATAGTGCGTTCCCGATCGGGTAGATCCATGGGAAATGCTTGATCCCATGGCTCTGTTCCCTCTGCCAACGGTCCGAAGATGTCCTCTTTCCTGATGTTCACGCCTACAGCGACGGTTACACGGCGGAAAGCCTCGTAGAAGACGCGTATGGAATCGGTCAGCGTCCCGTCCAGATCGAAAATAATGCCTTTGAGCACTCTGCCGGAGTAGAGGACCTGGGAATCAGGTTTCATCGCTTTCCTTGACACACGGACAATTTGTTTTCAGCCATCTGGAGGGCCGGAGCCGATGGCTCAAGGGAAACAGAGACAAAATCCGTCATCGAGCTGAATGCTCAGCGTCGCCCTGGTAATCGGTCAAGATCACGGAATCCCCGTCTTTCAGCTTCAGTCTTTCTTTGACGTGACAGCCTGCTATGATCTCTATAACATGGTTGTCGTGAATACGCACGTCATCGCTCGGGAAAACTGCGGCCGCAGGCAGGCCGTTGATGGTAAGACGCTTGACGCCAGCCTTACAGAAGGAGGGGTCTTCGGGAACAAGATCGAAGTCTTTTTGGGAAAAGAAATCTTCCGCAGCAGAAAGGTCCTCCCCGAGCACTCTCACATTCAGGGTCCCGGGGTAGGGAGCAAATCCCATATGCTCTCTGAATTGGCGCACTACCCAGTCCAGTCCCACGAAGAAAGCTCCCTTCCCCGCCCCTGTTTCGATTATGCCGCGAATTATCATTGCTCCTTCGCCCCAAAGTGATGCCGCGCGAAATGAACGCGCTCGGAAAGTGTCCTGAGATTCTTATGCTCCTCCTCGACCAGGTTCAGTCTGGGGATCAGTCCCGACCGGTTCGCGATCTGGATGTTCAGACCGGGCCTGGCGTTCAGCTCAAGGATGAGCGGCCCCTTGTCTCTGTCCAATACTATGTCCACACCCTGGTACCCGAGTCCGGTAATCTCGGAGCATTTGGCCGCGAGCTCGAGAAGGGTGGACCAGAACGGTATCTGAATACCGACCACCGAATGGCCCGTATCCGGATGCACAGACACGGTTTCCTGTCCCCATACCGCTGTGAGGGTTCTCCCGTCCGCAAGGTCAATTCCCGCGCCTAACGCCCCCTGATGCAGGTTCGCCTTTCCATCGGACATCCTGGTCGGCAATCGGATCATAGCCATGACAGGCACTCCGAGAAACACGATGATCCGGACATCCGGAACTCCCTGGTATGTCACATTGTTAAAGGCCGGATCAAAGTTGACCCGGTACTCGATCAGCGCGGAATCGGGTTGTCCGCCGAGACTATAGAGACCGGCGAGAACCCTAAACACGTGGTAGCTCAATTGTTCCTGGCTCAGAGTCTTGCCGTCAGGTTTGCGATACTTATCGTGGATCCGGTCCGCGATAACCAGGATTCCTTCTCCTCCGCTCCCATGACTCGGTTTGATTACGAAATCCTGGTGTCCCTGCAGAATTTCCCCAAG
>CAYZET010000466.1:0-1252 GCA_964477215.1 uncultured Syntrophaceae bacterium
TCTTGTTTCTTGCTCTCGAAGGCCCCTGTCATCCCCAATCACGGCTTAACCATACCGGCCACCCCGTACCTTGATGAATTTCCCATGGCCGTCCCCTGTGTCCCGACAGACCTTGTGCAGCGTTATGATTAAGAGTTTCTGAGGGAAGGCACTCGCCAAGGCTCATCCGCGTCGTGGCTATTCGCAACCTGAAATGGCAGAGCGTGCAGGATTCCGCTAGTCTCCAGGGAGCCGAACAGCTCAACGGGAAAGAAAGATGGCAGGAGACCAGAGTGACCTGCAGAACCGACAAACCTTCTGGTTTGGAGGGCCGAAACGTGCTATGCGTGTTTGGAAATAGGCGGGCTTGATGGGGATCACGGCCTAAGGTGCTGCAGGAAACTCAAAATCCTCAGTGGTGCGCGCCGGTCTGCGCAGAAAGGATTTCACGACTATCTTAGGAACATTCCTATGAATTTTGATGTGACGATCACGCCGAAAGATATTCAAGAACTTGCCAACGCTGATGCGGTTACGGCCTTCTTTGCCCGTTTGGGCTGGCGTACTGACATCCGAATAGAGCAGAGCCCTGGAAACCTGGGCATCACGGCTGAAGGAACGGCGAAGCCCATCAAGAAGATCGAGCTCATTGCCGATCAGGATGGCGGTCTTCAGGTATACGTCTTTGAAGTGACGAGTGTTACGATTGCGAATACGAGAGCCATCGTCAGGGCTTTCCGTGAACGAGCCGGTAATTATCTTCTCGTTTTCACGAGCTCTTACGACCGGCTCGATTTCGTTTTGGTTGAAAAGTATCTTCCGTCCCGACCTTCCGGGCGCACCATCGGTGTTGTCTCTGTCAGCGTTCGTCCGCGAATCCTGAGCGTGGACAGGCGGAAGCCCACGACAGTTGATTTGCGGGTACTGAGACGGTTCAGCTACACCGAAAGCGATCCCTATGCTCAGTATGACAAGCTGTTGTCGGCATATTCCATCGCGGACTGGTCTGAAGAGCATTTCAACAATAGGGCGCTCTTTTCGGACTATTATCTCACAGAGCGGCTTCCTAGCTTGCCCGAATGGCAAGAAGACCCGAAGCCCGCATATGTCTCGCTCTCCAAAATCTATCAAGGGGCTTCCGCTTCTCAGCGATAGCGAAGATTATGCCAAGGAACTTGGAGATCGCTTAAAGGAACGAGTCTTTGAGGACATCTTCTCTCATATCTCCGAGGGCTTCATTTCATTCATTCGAAAGAGAGACGGTGTTCAGGCC
>CAYZET010000466.1:1262-4264 GCA_964477215.1 uncultured Syntrophaceae bacterium
CCGATCTCTCGCAAGAAGCCTTGGACGAAGTATTTCAAGGCACTCTGGCCCTGCTGTATCGCATTCTCTTTCTCCTTTACGCTGAGGCACGCGACCTGCTGCCGGTAAAGGAAGTTCGCGGCTATTATGAAGTGAGCCTAAAGAAGATCAAGGAAGAGGTGGCTGACCTCGCGGGGAAGATCGAGGACGAAGCAGAGCAAAAGCTGAAAAAGGGGTTCCGCGATGACGCATACGGTCTGTACGAAAGGCTCACGACACTCTTCAAGGTTCTGGACAGCGGTGATGCAACCCTGAACGTGCCCTTTTATAATGGAGGACTTTTTTTGTCGAGCCCCGAAGAGGACGACGAGACTCCTGAAGCTGTCAATGCTCGCTTCCTGAGCTCTACCAAACTGGCAGACAGGTTCCTCGCCAGAGCCATAGACCTCCTGGCGCGAGATGTGGACACAAAGACCCAGGCGCTGGCCTTCATTGATTACAAATCGTTGGGCGTCAGACAACTTGGCTCGATCTACGAGGGACTGCTGGAATTCAAATTGCGGATCGCACCGGAGAAAATGGCTGTAGTGAAGGGAAAGAAGACAGAGGAGATCGTCCCGTACCGGGAAGCGGTGAGCCAGAAGCGGAAGATTCTGACCAAAGGCCGAGGCAGATCTGCTGAAGAGAGGGTCCTACAGAAAGGAGCCGTTTATCTCGAGAACGACAAGCGCGAGCGCAAGGCCACCGGCTCCTACTACACGCCCGACCACATAGTCAAATACATAGTTGAAAACACTGTGGGACCTGTCCTGAAGGAGAAGCTCGAGGCATTGCGCCCGAAGTTAAGGAAAGCCCAGTCTGACAGAAAGGCTTTCTTTGACAGGCAAAAGGCTTTTGCTAAATCCGGGATGAAACCGGAACCGGACAGCAAGGCCGATTTAATCGGCCGGGGACTGGTAGATGAGCTCTTCGATGTGAAAGTGCTCGACCCCGCGATGGGTTCCGGCCATTTCCTGGTTGAAGCCGTGGACTTCATCACCGACAAGGCGCTTGATTTGCTGAACGGTTTCCCGTGGAACCCCGTCTCAGTGCATCTTGAAAAGATGCGCCGAGAGATTCTGAAGGAGATGGAAGACCTTGGCATCACCATAGATGCCGCCCGCCTCTCCGATGTGAACCTCCTCAAACGACATGTTCTCAAGCGGTGCATCTATGGGGTTGATCTCAACCCGATGGCGGTCGAGCTTGCAAAGGTATCCCTGTGGTTGGATTGTTTCACGCTCGGCGCTCCCCTTTCTTTCTTAGACCACCACATCAAGTGTGGGAACTCTTTGGTTGGGGTGACCGTGGACGAGGTTCGTGAAGCAGTGGAAGGTGGCCAAGAGGTCTTATGGGGATCGCAATTCACGCACCTGAAGTTGGCTGCAGAGAGTATGCGAGAGGTAGGTGATCTGTCCGATCTCACCGGCGAACAAGTGAAGCAGTCCCGAAAGAAGTTCAACGAGGCATCCGATCTCCTGACTCCGTATAAGCGCATTCTGGACGTTTACACCAGCCAGTGGTTCGGCAACAAACCGGTTAAGAGCAAGAAAGGCAGGCAGGGAACTATCCAGAATCCTGCCATTGACTTTCTCAAGAGTGATCAAGCTCCGGAATTTGTTGAATCGAAGCGAGACATAGCATTAACCGGCTTCGCGAAAGATCTCGTGAGTACTGCTCTCTTGGCGTCCAAACGAATGCGGTTTTTCCATTGGGAGCTGGAATTCCCAGAGGTGTTTTTTGAAAAGGGGGTGCGAAAGCCTTGCGCCGGATTTGATGCTGTGATCGGAAATCCGCCCTATGGCTCAACGATGACACCGGACGAGGTCAACCACTTTCGAGAGATTGCTGATATGAACTTTACCATTCTGGATTACTACATCGCATTTATTATTCAAGCCCACCGATTGCTCTTTCTCAAGGGCCATTGTGGATATATTGTACCTTCCTCTTGGCTTGGAGCTCCTCGATATGCGGATTTGCGCAACTACTTGCTCCGCAAGACCATTGTGTCCATCGTCCAGTTACCCTTTGACGTATTTAAGGATGCTTATATAGACACCGTCGTCTTCGTAACGTCCAACGTGCCAAGCGACGCGAACAGTACAGTTACCGCCTACGCCTACCAAAAGCACGAAAAGCTTCTCCGAATAGATCTGCACACGCTACCGGTTTTCCTCCTAAAGCAAAGCCGCCTTGGACAGAGGCCGGATGCAAAGTTCATTCTTAATGGGGACATGCTAGATGTCATCGTGGCACTCAGTGAAAGATGCTCTATGAGACTAGAAGACATCGCGGAGATGAAGCGGGGCGTGCTCTTCGACAAGGGACTGATCAGGCCCCAAAAGGAATCCGCGGACTTCTACCCTTATTTTAACGGGAACATATATCGATATGTAACTGAATTCTCGACGGCAGGATGGGTCAAGTATGGCGCGGGCATCAAAGAGGGGCCCAAGGACGTGTCCTGGTTTCTCGGCGAACGAATCCTTCTAAGGAGGCTTGTTAATCGGCAACAAAGGCTTATGGCCAGCGGGATTGCTGGTCCAGTGATCACGAATAAGAATCTTTATGTTGTCCGCCCCGTTGGCAGAGTCTCGACAGACTACTTGCTGGCCATCCTGAACTCCAAATTGCTTTCTCGGCTCTACCTCGCGCAAGTAAGTCAAGCCACGAAGGATGACTTTCCCCAAGTTACTATCGTTGACATGCTTCAACTTCCTGTTCCTAACCTGCATTTCGATGATGATAGCGATGCACAGAGATGCCGTGAACTTGTCTCGTTGGTCACTAGGATGCTAGAGCTTAAACGGAGAATGGCCGAGGGCATGAGCCCCGAAGAACGGGAACCTTTTGACGCCGAGGGGCAGATGGTTGACTCAGCAATAGACAAAGCAGTTTACCGCCTTTATGGAATGACCTCGGATGAGATTATAGTGAGTGACAAAATTTTTGTCCGATAACCGGAAGAATTTTCTCGCGAT
>CAYZET010000467.1:0-4258 GCA_964477215.1 uncultured Syntrophaceae bacterium
AAATGACGCCGCCGACCAGCCACCCAAAGAGACTAAGGACCGCCATATGTATGGGGAGGTTCAAATATCTTCCAGTGAGAAGCTCCAAGTTTTCCACTTCACCACAGGAAAGAAAACGGATAAGGGCCTTGCGCAACGGACGTAGCACTTGATACGCAATCACGGAAATCATGAGCACGACCAATCCCGTACCGAGAAGGAAAACTCTCAGATCGGCTCCCAAGTCGCGCTCCGCCCCCGGGAAGTTCAAGCTTGACTCCACTAGCGCGAAGTAAATGAACATCAGGCCCGCCCCAAGTACGTTGCCTAGAATGGTCAATGTCCATCCTCTCGTGACCACCGAGATTCCGAGTGTCGGCGCTTTTCCAGTCATGAGCCTCTTTTCCGGACCACTTCTGCCTCCTGCTGTGCTGAGGTCTGACAGATTGCTGTGTAATAGCCCTAGGATTAGCTAGAATTATGCGGCGGTCGTGCCCCGCAACCCGTTTGGGAACTCATGAGGGTCTGAGGGATCGCTTCGCCGACCCTGAAAAGGTGCGGCAAAGTGTCCCATGCAGCCGGAAAGGCGCAAGACCGTCGTCATGTTGACGAAAAAGCCCTTTTGGCTTGTCTCTGAGCGTACCCCACCGTCCGTCTCTCCGTCAACCGTCTTTTCTGCCGCGCTCGTCACCTGAACACAGCTCGGTAGTACCTGGCCAAGGGCTAGGCTGAAGCGACAGGGACATACCACCTTTGGCTCAGATACGCGATGCTCGCTCAGACTCTGAGAGACGTCTAATGAGCCATCCCGTTGACCGTCTGAGCTCCTCGCCCGTGAGATAGAAATGCCGGAACATGTGGAGGAGGTTGTAGGCCGGGACTCCCATGAGCAACCGAGCCCAATTGGCGGCAAGTGGCTGGTAGCGGGACCTTCTCCAGATGCTGCTCTTGGTTCCGACTGGGCTTCTCTCCTCCTGGAGCCAGCAGGAGCAGGCACGAAGTTTTTTTTCAAAAGGGAGAAATTTTTCTTGACTTCTGGCTGAACAGGAATCAGATTCTGAACAGTCTTATTAGTCGCGTATGATTCAATTCATACCCAGACGCTTTAAGGAGATATAAATGCCCCATTCACGGTTTCGCACGGTAGACAAAACACCTGAAAACCTTTCCCGTCGCGAGCGACTTAAGGGGGGGGATGTGGGCTCCCCCGCGGGATGCGGGGTCAAGAACACTTCTTTGATGACGCATTGCTGCAAGTCTCTCACCTGACTGGGCAGAGATCGAGGGAGGATATGATGAAAACCGAGAAGACAACTTGGTCGCAGCTTCTGTGCAGAGCCGCCGTGATTGCAGTCCTGGCATCGGTGTTTTTCACGGCCTCCTGCGGAAACAAGGAAGCGCATGAGAAGAAGTCCGACGTCACACGACCGGCCAAGATCATGACCCTGGGTGAGGCTGCAGCCACGTCCCAGCGATCTTTTCCCGGCAAGGTCCAGGCGTCTCAGGAAGTGAACCTCTCCTTCGAGGTCTCCGGGCGACTCGTCGAGCTCCCGATCAAGGAAGGGGACGCGGTGAAGAAGGGTCAACTGCTTGCCAAGCTCGACCCCACAGATTTTCAGAACCGGGTCGACAAGCAGAGGGCCGTACGCGACAACGCCGAGGTCGACTTCCATCGCTGGGAAGGCCTCTTTGCGTCCGGGGCGGTCGCACAGGCTGATTACGACCAGAGGAAGACCGCGTTCGAAACGGCGGACGCTGATCTGAAAATAGCGGAGAAGGCCCTTCGAGACACCACACTCCAGGCACCCTTCGACGGGTTCGTCGCCGCGAAGTCCGTCGACAATTTCCAGTACGTCCAGGCCAAACAGGACATCCTGAGCCTCCAGGACGTCTCCCAAATCGAGATAAAGGTCGATGTGCCTGAAGACCTCGTTGCAAGGGTCAAACAGGAGGGCATCGCGCGTGTCTACGCCCGATTCGAGTCCGTTTCCGACAGGGAATTCGACGTGACCATCAAGAAACTCGGCATCCAGGCGAACCGGCAAACCCAAACCTTTCCCATAACCCTGACCATGCCGGCGCCAAAGGATGTCCGGATACTGCCGGGGATGACCGCTACGGCAACGCTCGTGGAGAATCTCCCCGCCGCCGAGGCCGGCGGTCGCTTCACCATCCCCGAGGCATCGGTCTGGACGGACGAGAAGGGGACGCTTCATGTGTGGGTCGTAGACAAATCCACTATGAGAGCGACAAAGAGAGAGATCAAGACCGGCCTTCTCACCGGATCGAGTATTGCCGTGCTCGACGGATTGAAACCCGGGGACATGATCGTAACCGCCGGCGTGGCCCACATGAGAGAGAACATGAAAGTGCGCTCTCTTAAAGACAAGAGAGGTGGTGGCAAGTGAGTCTCGTCCGATACGCGCTGGAAAACAGAATCGTCATGTACCTGTTCACGGTTCTTCTCATCGGAGGTGGGATCTTCTCCTATGAAAGCCTCTCACGACTCGAGGACCCGGAATTCACCATCAAAGAGGCCCTCGTCATCACCCGGTATCCCGGAGCGTCGGCTCGGGAGGTTGAACAGGAGGTCACTGAGAAGATCGAAACGGCCATCCAGGCGCTCGGCCAGATCAAGAAGGTGACCTCGCTCTCCAGGGCGGGCCTCTCGATCATTACCGTCGAAATCCAGGACAAATACGACAAGTACACCTTGCCCCAGGTCTGGGATGAGCTCCGGCGCAAAGTCGGCGATGTCCAACGGGAGTTGCCGCCGGGGGTCCAGCCCTCGCTTGTGAACGACGATTACAGTGACGTGTTCGGGGTTTTCTTCGCGCTCACGGGAAAGGGCTACTCGTACGGGGAACTGAAAGATTTCGCCAGGGATCTGAAGCGGGAACTGCTCCTCGTCAAGGACGTGGCAAAGGTCGAAATTTTCGGGGAACAGGCCGAGACGATCTACGTTGAGATGTCCAGATCGCGCATGGCTGAGCTCGGCGTCTCTCAGCAGGACATCTATCGCACTCTTGCCCAACAGAACATGATCGTACCCGCAGGCCAGGTGCAGGTCGGCGACGAGTACGTTCGGATCTCTCCCACTGGGATGCACACGGCGGTTGAGGACATCGGAAACCTGATGGTCCGGGCGGACACGTCCGGGGAATTGATCCTGCTCAAGGATTTCGCTCAGGTCAAACGGGGCTACATCGATCCCCCGGTGACGCTCATGAGATTCAACGGCGAGCGAGCCCTTGGCCTGGGGATCTCGACCGTGCTCGGCGGGAACGTCGTAACCATGGGAGAGGCCATCAACAAACGGCTCGAACAACTCGAAGACCAAGCGCCCGTGGGAATGCGACTGAGCCCGGTTTACTATCAGCCCAAGCTCGTTACGGACGCAGTCAACGGGTTCCTCGTCAGCCTGGTCGAGGCGCTGGTCATCGTCATTGTCGTGCTGATGCTCTTCATGGGGGTCCGCAGCGGAATGCTCATCGGCGCGATGCTGCTGCTCACCATCGGCGGAACCTTCGTCTTCATGCTGATCTGGAACATCAGTCTGGAACGAATATCTCTTGGAGCACTCATTATCGCCCTCGGAATGCTGGTGGACAACGCGATCGTCGTTACGGAGGGCATTTTGATCAACGTTCAGAAGGGTCAGGACAGCAAGGAAGCCGCGATCCAGACAGTTTCTCAGACGGCGCTTCCGCTCCTCGGAGCGACCGTTGTTGCGATCTTGGCCTTCGCGGGAATCGGTCTGTCCCAGGACAAGACGGGAGAATACTGTTATTCGCTCTTTCAGGTTGTGCTCATTTCCCTTTCCATGAGCTGGGTTCTTGCGGTGACGCTCACGCCGCTCTTCTGCATCCACTTGTTCAAGCCGTCAAAGGATGCGTCGGCCGCGCAGGAGGATCCTTACCGCGGGAAAGTTTATCAACTCTACAAGAAATTCCTACTGACTTGCCTGCGGCGCAAAATGCCAACAGCGGGAGCGATGGTCGGCCTCCTCGCTCTGGCGATCGTCGGGTTCGGTCATCTGGACCAGGCGTTCTTCCCCGAGTCCACGCTAAACAAGTTCTATGTGGACTACTGGTTACCCGAAGGCGCGCATATCGCAGAGACCACAAAGGATCTCAAGGAGATCGAGCAGTTCCTACTGAAACTCGACGGCGTTGAGTCTGTGGCCACGTTCATCGGCAGGGGGTCGCTGAGGTTCATGCTCACCTATACGCCGGAAAAGATCAATAGCAGCTACGGTCAATTGCTCGTGACGGTAAAA
>CAYZET010000468.1:0-4238 GCA_964477215.1 uncultured Syntrophaceae bacterium
GGACCGGATCGCCGCTGCGGGTTAGCTCCAGGAACGAGACTGGTGCCAAATGCCGATCATGAAGACCAACGTCCATAATAGCGTTCTTATAAGGTTCGTCCAAACAAGCTTCCGTATGACGACCAGATCCTTGCCAGCGTGTTGAAGCTGGACATGGCACGGAACAGAAAGACCAAATGTGGAAACCCAGCACGTGCCAATCAGTGCGGATGAAAGCACGGTAAGGAATGAAGCGTCGTAGTAAACCATAATCCCAGCAATAACTGCCTGACCACAGAGCGATGGAATCACGAAGAAAGCAATCCGGATCGAGTATTTCCTGTGCCACGACACGAAGGCATCCCGTTCGATGTGGGCCAAGCTTGGGTATATGATGACTTGAGCCAACCACACTACGATCACGATCCCGAAATCAAATACGTTTCTCGCAACATGAAGCTTATCCATGGCTGTTTCCAGTTCTGCTAGGGAGCCGGTGTCCCATGAGAATCGATCTAAAGAAGATTCTTCAAGGCCTCATCGATGGTAGGGAATTCGAAACGGAAACCATTGTCCAGGAGAACCTTGGGAATGGCCCGCTGGCCTTCAAGGATGACCGAGCCGAATTCCCCCAACACGAGCTTGATCATAAAGGATGGCGCAGGCATGACCGATGGTCTTCCAAGAGCTTTTCCAATCGCCTTTGCAAGGTCTGCGTTCCTTACCGGAGAAGGGGCGGAGAAGTTCACGGGGCCTCGTATATGCTCATGTTCTATAAGAAACAGCTCGGCTCGACAGAGATCATTGACGTGCATCCAGGGGACCCATTGCAGCCCGCTGCCAATGGGACCCCCGACAAAGAACTTGAAGGGTAGGACCATCTGAGTGAGAGCGCCGCCACCCTTTCCCAGGATTATCCCGAATCTGGTAGTAAGCACTCGGACCCCCTTCTCCTCGGCCTTGTAAGCTTCCAATTCCCAGTCCCGAGCGAGATGAGAAAGGAAGTCAGAACCGGGCGGAGCGCTCTCGGTCACCTCTTCATCGCCTGTAGGACCATAAATCCCCGCTCCGGAGGTATTGATCAAGGTGATTTTCCGTGCAGCATCCGAGGGAATGGCTTCCACCAGGTGGCGAGTAGTGAGGATTCTCGTGTCTCTGAGAAGCTTCTTGTAAGAGTCATCCCATCTCTTGAACACGGAAACTCCGGCAAGGTTGATGAGGAGGTCGAAGGTCGGCACCTGTGCCTGCCACTCCCCAGGCTTGGTTGCGTCAGCGGCAAGCATCTTCACCTCGGACGGGAGTCGTGCTCCGCGATCCGGGCGTCTGGCCATGACGGTTACCTCAAAGCCTTTCTCCACGAGAAACGGAGTGAGATGAGATCCCACAAAACCATTGCCTCCGACGATCAGTGTTCTCATTTCAGGGGCACCTCCGACGTGGACAATCCGCTGTCCCAGAGAAGCTCTGGGAGGCTCGTGAGCGGTCTCGGAGCAGTTACCGTACAAGCTTTTTGCTTTCCGTGAGACCCTGAAGGGCCCCTTTATACGTGATTCCTGAGTTGCAGCTCCAAAGGATGAGGATGCAAGAAAAACTGCTCCTTCAGATACGGCTCGTCGTATTTCCGTACATAGTGCGACAGTAGGGTAACCGGTACAATGAGAGGAACATGCCCCCCTCGATAGTTCTCTATAGTCTCCACCAGCTCCCGCTTCTCGTCAGAAGCAATCTGTCTCTTAAAAAACCCCATCACGTGGTAAAGGACATCTGTGTTTTTCCGTCGAGTCGTCTTTAATCGGAGCGCATCCATGAGCAGGCGCTCATACTGCGGCCGGAAGTCATTTAAAGACTGTCTTTTGATCTCTGCAATCATTTTCCCCATTTGCCTCATATGCTGGGGACTATGAGACATGAGAAGGAGTTTATGCCGGGTGTGGAATTCCACCAAGGCCTGGCGGGTAGGCCTTGGTTCCAAAGCTTCCCGCCAGCGCTTCAGAACGAAGATCGCCTCAATGAAATTCTCCCTCAACTTGGGATCATGGAGCCTTCCGTCTTCTTCTACCGGGAGCAGGGGGAAATGTTCCATGAAGGCGCGGGCAAACATGCCGATACCCCGATTGGAGGGCATGCCTTGATCGGAGTAGACCTTCACCTTTTCCATACCGCTGCTGGGTGACCCTTTCTTGAAGATGAAGCCGTAGAGATTAACGTCCTCCAGTTCTCGTACTCTCTGCGAGCACCATTTCAGCATCCTCTCTGTGTGATCCTGTTTGGTGTTGCTGGTTATCAGGCGCGGCGACTCCGGATCTCCCACCAGGCGCATCGCTTCTCTGGGAACAGGGAGCCCGCACTCGACCTCCGGACAAACCGGACAGAATTCCACATACTTGGACAGGGTGTCCGTGATGAACGGATCTCGGCTGTGTCCACCGTTGTACCGGACATTTTGGCCGAGGAGGCACGCGCTGACTCCAAGCTTGATACGCTCTTCCATGGATTTTGTCATCCTTTATCAAGGAATGGGCCGAATCTCTCGGCAAGCAGCGAACGGTCCTCTGGAATTACCGCATATCTTGGCCTTTGGGTCAAGGACTGCTACGAGACTTGGATGATCGACTTACAGACAAAGCTGGTTATCACAAGAAGGCTTCGATCGAAGAAGTGCCTACGGGTCAGCAAGGAATGAGAGTCTTCTGAAATCGATTGCGTCAGCTATCTACAGATCCATCGGGTCGTCAGGGGACATCGATACGGCAATCCCCACAAAACGCTGACCGGGCTCTCTCCACAGTGGCGCTCCAATTTTCGCACAAACCCGCGAATCTGAGATTGCCCTCGTGCATCAACACTATCAAGAAGAACTTTACCACCCCTTAGGAGGTACACATGCCATGAGCGTAAGAGAAGATTTCGTTGAAGCGGTTAAGGGCGGACTCGGAACACGCGTGGCGGATCAGGAAACGAGACCAACCGTTGAAGTGTGGCCCGAGGAAGATGACTTCGGGAGATGGGTTGCTTCTCACACTGATCGGGCAAGAGCTATAGTGTGCGGCTCACCTGAGTTCAAGGACGCTCCGTTCTGTGGCCGCGGCAACCATTGACAAGCGGCTCGACGGGTCACATACCATTAGCATAGAGTTGGCAGGATGACCGGATCTGCTGGGTGATCGTAGGAAGAGGACAAATGGAAATGGCAGAAGCCGAAAGAACACAGAAGAACTCCGGTAAGGTGAAACCGGGCATACCCCAATTCGCCGCAGGCTGAGCAGAAAGGAGCGAACCGTGACTCAGTGCCAGGGGTCGACTATCGACCGTTCCATACGGCTGCGGGCAGCCTTATGTCCGAGAGTCAGACTCCCCTTACTCCTGCAGTAATAATCCGCTGTGGGATTGGTCACTTCACGCGGACGCAGAGCCTTTTGCATTGACGAGCGCGTGCCGTCCGTGGTGCATCCAATTCCCTTATCCGAAATTCAAGGATTAGTCTCGACCAAGTATATTGAGAAGCTTTGTGGTGCGTTCATGACCCGCTGTTCATGACTGACGGATGCAGTGTACTAACATACGGCTAAACCTTTTGGTAAGTACCAATCTAACCCGTCACAATGGTGAGACCGTGAGTAAACAGCATCTCTGCAAGGCCGACGGGGCCGTGCCTCGATGGTCAATAGCGCGGAAAGCATGATGGACGCTGCACTACCAATCCAGGTTCACCGAACACCCCCTATGGGGGGTTCAAGAACGAATTTTCAAGCGAGGAAGAAAGATGGCAGAACCGACGAGAGTGTCAGATCCGCTGGTCTGGGTGAAAGATCGTGAAGGCAACGAATTCATCTGTCACTTGAGCGATCTCAAGGATCCCAATAAGGCAACGAAGGAAGAGCTCACAAAGTGCGTGGATTCTGGATCTGCTGCGTACGATCCCAGCAATTAAGGATCAGGGGCTCGGACCCCAGTTGATCTCTTATCGCTACGATTCGGGGAGGCTTATTGATGAGGAAGCTTCCCCGAATTCAGCCAGAAAAAGTGACTATTGAAATAGTGATTGAGAAAGGAAGGAGCTGTCTAAAGCCGAGATGCGAACAGCTTACCATGGTGGCACAGTAAGTAGATTTGCCGGTGACACGGTCACGGTGGATGGCTTCCTCGGCATCGTAATCAACCGTTGACGCTCAGGCTCCAAATCAAGAAAGCACGTATTTTAGAGCTTCCTTTGCTGCAAGGTGGCCGCACATCCCATGGACTCCACCACCGAGCGGCAT
>CAYZET010000469.1:0-807 GCA_964477215.1 uncultured Syntrophaceae bacterium
CAGCCGTTATAACGAAGAGGTCCGGGGTTCCGGTGTTCGGCATCGGAGCGGGTCCTCATTGCGACGGCCAAGTGCTGGTGATTCACGACATGATCGGTATGTTCGACAGGAAGCCACCGAAATTCGTGAAGAAGTACTGCCAAGCTGCGGCGCTCATCGTAGATGCCTTGGAAGAATTCAAGAAAGAGGTCGCAGAGGGCACGTTCCCGGGGCACGACCACTGCTATCCCATGCCTGAGGATGTGGCGGAACAATTGAATAAGCTCTACGGATGAGGCGAAAGTCAACGGATAGGATAGAAGGGCTTCGGAGGAAGCCCCGGAAGTCGTCCGATGGATGAGACAGCTTTGGTGGCTCCATTTGGGGAGAGGTCGTCCCGTGGAACGGCACGAAGGATAAAAGAGATGAGGATCGGTATAGTTGGATCTGGGGCCCTCGGGTCCGTCGTGGGGTGCCTGCTCTGGGAAGCTGGCATCGATGTGGTCATGATCGAGCGCGACCAGGAGGAGGTTCGCCTCGTGCAAGAGAAGGGGCTCCTCATTGAGGGAGTCTCCGGTAAGCGTACGGTGCGTCCCTCGATGTGGGCAAACCCCGCAAGCGCAGGGAAGGTGGATCTGGCCATCTTACTGGTCAAGTCCTACGACACCGCACCGGCAGTGGCTACTCTGAAGCAGATCGTCTCCGACGACGGAGTGGTCCTCACTTTACAGAATGGCATAGGAAACTATGAGACACTTGAAGAAGCCTTTCCCGGCAGGGTTCTCCTCGGTACCACCACCATGGGAGCGATGAGCCTCGGACCGGCTG
>CAYZET010000469.1:817-4238 GCA_964477215.1 uncultured Syntrophaceae bacterium
GCTTCGGAGACACGCACCTGGGTGAAGCAGACAGCAGCATCCGGGAGCGCACAAAGGCAGTAGGGCAGGCGTTGGAGTCCATGAAGGGGGGACCGGTCCATGTCGTAGACAACGCGGTCGGATGTGTCTGGTCAAAGCTGATCGTAAATGCTGCCATCAACGCTCCTGCGACGCTGCTCCGCGTGCGCAACGGCGATCTGCCCGCCACCGAGGCCGGGAGGTCTCTGATCCACGACATAGTCGAAGAGTGCGTTGCCATCGCTCGCGCACGCGGCATAAAGCTGGTGTTCGAGAATCCTGAAGAGCGGGTTGTGGCCGTTTGTCAGGGTACCGCGCTGAACGTAAATTCCATGTTCCAGGATATTCTGGCCAGAAGGAGAACAGAGATAGATTTCATTAACGGTGCGATCGCCCGGGAAGGCGACGCAGTAGGAATTCTCGCTACGGTGAACAAGACCTTGACCAATTTGATCAAGGCTCTGGAAATCTCAGATGTGGCTCGCATTGCCTGACTCCTTGCCACAGTACGAAGGAAAACCGGAGAGCTCGCACCACGGCTTTGTCCGCTGGTGAGGGCTTGCTCCGGTTCCCGTGCCACACGGAAACATATTGGCAGGACTCAGAGGCACGTTGTCACAGGGGGATCGGTCATTCCTCAGAGCCCTTGTTTCACGCAAGATCGGCCGGGCTCTAGAAAAACGAGCTTACAAAGGCAAAGGGAAGCCCCAGGATCTCGGTTATCGCAGAGAGCACGTCATCATCGCTCTGACCCTGCTCGTACTGATACGGTGGAGGCGAGCCGAGAGCGGCAGAAGCGGGAGCCAGCTTGACGGTAACCCCATCCTGGATGAAACGGTGCGTTGTGGGCGGGTGAGTCACCCTCCGTCTTGGCTCGGATGTCATGTACGACGGGGTCATCGGACAGTACGTCCTGCCGTATTCGTCGCAGGGTTGAGTAGCCATGCGGTCCGCATTGGGCACAACGCGACGATCTCCGTATGTCCCCGCAGGATACTGCCACGGATTGCTCGACGTGAGGGGACGGACCTTTTGGATCGGTTTCTGGCTCAGCACATAGCTCCGCTTTTCTGCTGCCTCTTTCCTTGGCTTCACAGGGGGCGCTGCAGCCTTCTTCTCTTCCCTGGGCGCCGGGCGGGTCGTCGTGACCTGCTCCTTCGCAGGTGGAGCGGGCTTCTGCGCCTCTTCGACCTTGGGAGGAGGAGGAGACAGGACAAGGTCTTTCTCTAGATCCTCTTCCATAGATTCGGCCAGGAAGTCTTGAGCCGGCGGTGTTGGCTTCGCTTCGGGGGGCGGAGCCATCGTTCCTGTGGCTCGCTCCCTGAAGGCCACGGCTGGTCTCGTGGTCAGTGAAGGCTCAGCTTTTGCCGAAACTCGCTCGGGCAACAGATTGTCGGTGTCAATTTCCGTGTCGGAGCTCGTTTTCAGGTTCGACCTGAATTCCGCTTTGACCGGTGTCCCCGCCTTTATGTGCAGAGGTGTCGGTGCCCGGACCACTCCGGCATCTGCCATCGGATCAAAGTTGCCTGCGCCAACCCACGACGCCGTGAGGAAGACGATGGCAACGGCAACCGAAAAGATTTTTCCCATGAGAGTATCTCCTTTCAGAAACAGTTCCTCATCGGAGGAGTTTGTTCTACGGATTGGGATTGACGGGTGGGTGTCATAGTCCCTCCTTCCCGATGCCCAAGTGCCATAGCACTAAAAATTATCTATGTCAAACGGAATGTTATCAGGATTTATTAAAGTAATTTATTAAATAATGCCCTTTTGTTCGTGCTCGACCAGCTAACATTGGACCCGAAGGGAAATGCGGAGAGGATCGTCCCGTTCAAATGATGTTTTCCCAGTCAGGATCGGGGTTTTCTCAAAAAGAACTCCCAAAGCTGGACGAGGCTGTCTCTTTATCGTATAGAGGACAGGTAGATGACTGGATTTTGGGGTGCTTTAGTCCATTGTAAATCTGGCCGGCATGAGAGATGCTTCGCGATCGATGGGGGGACGAACCGACAGTGGTCGGACGTTGAAGAGAAGCAGGGAGAAAATGCGAGAGGTCCTTGCTGGGAACAGCGGAACGCGGAGAGGACATTTGTGAGTGAAGAGTGGGCCAATTGGGTGAACCCGAGGTCCTGAGCAAATTAGTGTCATGCTTTCGAGTATGCAGTGGGGGTCAAGAATGGGAGCAGCGTCGATCAAACCTCGCAACGTAACGCGCAAGGAGTTTTTTCCTTACAATGCGAGACTCTTCTTGCGATGTCTTCAAATCATCATGTCTCTGCCTAATATAAGGATTCGGCGACAGAAGGCGTTGACTTGGGGGGACACGATCTTTAACTGGCGGAGACTGATCGCGTTGGGGGAGGTGTTGATCAGGTACAGAAACCCCGTGCGATTCGGGGACAAGCTGATCTTGGACAGCGTGGTCCCACCGTTCCCGTCCAGCGCGTTCGATCAGAGAATAGCAAATCATGTCAACAACTTGGATATGACCGAGATTCCGCCTGGAATTGTGTCAATCTCGACCACCAACGTATGTCCGTATTCATGCTCCTTCTGCTCCACCAAATCGCGGCGGTCCGATAAGGACGATCTCGATGAAGAGTTGCTCAAGAGGACTGTCACCTACCTCGAGGGGATGGGGGTTCCGTTTCTCATATTCCACGGCGGCGAGCCCATGGCGAGATTTGATCGTCTCATCAGGCTGGTCAGGCACGTGAGCGACAGAACGACCCTGTGGATGTTCACGACAGGCTTTGGGGTGACCGCCGACAAGGCGCGTGATCTGAAGGATAGTGGGCTTTTTGGCGTTTGGGTCAGTCTCGACCATTACGAACCGGCGGTTCACAACAGGCTCAGAGGCCATCCTGAAGCCTTTGACAATGTTCGCCGTGCTGTCGAGAGATTCCAGGAAGCCGGGGTGTACACCTGTCTGTCCCTTGTGCCGACGGACGATCTCGAAGAACCGGAAAATTTCAAGAGATATTACGAGCTTGCCCGAGACATGGGAATCGCTGAAATCCGGATTCTCGAGAGGAAGCCTGCAGGGAGAGAATCGTGCCAGGGAGTGCGGCCCCACAGTGTGGTCCTAGAGAGACTGCAACGCGAATTGTTCAAGGACCCTCGATACGCGCGGTATCCTCCAATTAGCGGCTTATCCACGTGGCTGGAGAAGGATCGTGCCTACGGGTGCCAGTGCCGATTCGAGTATCTTTTCATCTCCCCGCGTGGCGATGTACAGCCGTGTGAAGCGACGGAAATCTCGTTCGGAAATATTAAGGAGGAAGGATTCGGGGCGATTTTCGACCGGGTGGTGAAAGCGTTCCCCCACGCGTGTACGGGCTGCATTCCAATGGTAATGTTCGAAGAAATTCAGAAATACCAGGCGCAGAAGGACCAATTGAGC
>CAYZET010000470.1:0-4237 GCA_964477215.1 uncultured Syntrophaceae bacterium
CCGAGTCGTACCGATGCAGAGCCTTGCTTCCCATGTAAAAGGCTTGGCCTGTGAACGCGGGCTTGCTCCCCCCGGTGGTTTTGAGACTCAGGATAACGCGGGGCGGAACCAGCACGGATGTCTTCTTTCCGTCAGGCGTTACCAGATATACATGATCTCCGCTCCCGGAAACTTCGGCTTCAAAATAGCGATGCTCTCGGGCGAAAAAGTCCTCCTGCGCCTTTGCCGCGAGCATGAGCACTTTCGCCGCCTGCTCGCTCATCCTTCGCTCACGATATCCGTCGATCATGAAAAAATAGATGGCAGAGAGGATACCCACAGTGACAACGGCAACAGCCATCTCTACGACGGTGAACCCGTGGCTGGAACCCAACTTTTTCATGCAGCACATCCCTCGACAGGATCGATGGTCGTCCCCTTGGGTATCGGCCACCCCTTTCGGGTGACAACCCGGAAAGACGACCTTCATCAGGAGTAGCTCAGGAATGGGCGTACGTCAAGCACGAAAAGAGAATTATAAATCAGATAGTTATAACCCCTTGATAAACCAATGTGGCAGTCCCAGTCATAAACACCGAAGAGTCGATACCATTCCACTCGATCTCCAGATCCCCGCCCCGCAGCTCCACCACCGCCCGAGAATCCGTGAGACCCTTGAGACTCCCCGCGACGGCAGACGCACAGGCTCCTGTGCCGCACGAGAAGGTCTCCCCGCTTCCCCGTTCCCAGACTCGCATCTTCAACCGAGAGCGATCGATGACTTTGACGAACTCCACGTTTGTCCTCGCGGGAAAGAGCGGGTGTATTTCCAGGACAGGGCCGAATTGTGCAGGAAAGGGGTCGGGGTCTTCATCGACAAAGATCACGCAATGGGGGTTTCCCATGGAGAGGATCGTGGCTCTAAGCTCCCGGCCGAGGGCTGTGATCGGATGGTCCAGGAAGGGGGTCCCAGTTCCGGGGATGAGGACGGGAATGACCTCTGGTTGGAACAGAGGCTTGCCCATGTCCACTCGCACGCGATCGACGGTCCCGTCCGCGGCAGTGAAGATCTCTACGACCTTCACGCCGGCCCTGGTCTCCACAGGGAGGACGGTCTTCTTGGTGAGGCCGTTATCGTACGCGTACTTTGCGAGACAACGGATGCCATTTCCGCACATCTCTGCCAGGGACCCGTCAGAGTTCATATAATCCATGAAGAAGTCGGCCGAATCGGAAGGTCGAACGACGATTATTCCGTCTGCTCCCACTCCGCCACGTCGGTCGCACACCCCCACGATTTGCTCCCGTGTAAGGTGCACTTCATTGTTCATGTCGTGGAGCAGCACGAAATCGTTAAGCGTCCCGTGCATTTTCTTGAACTGAATTTCCATGGCAGAACAGTATTCGATTTTCTCGGCTCTGACAACAACAAATCCCGGCCGTCCCACAAGCCGCATTCCAATCATGTAGTGCAGACTTTTCGAAACTGTCTCAAAACTCGGGAAACAGCAAAAAAAGTGGTGCGGTGATGGAGGATACTGCCCATGGAGCCCTCACCCCACCCTCTCCCAGAGGGAGAGGGCTCTGTCATTCCGGGCGGTTGCAAGTCCCCTCTCCCTTCGGGAGAGGGCTAGGGTGAGGGTGCAAAAAAAGAAGCGTGCCACGATCTCAACATTTGCCGCTATTCCGAGACAGTTTCCTCCAGCCTGCAATCTGGGAGAATGGCAGCCTAAAAGGCTACCCTACATGTGGGGATTCGCCCGAACACGCGCCCGCATTTACGAAAGACGTGCTACGTCGGAGGCACGAGGCTGTAAACGCGAAGCTTTTCGGCGAAGTTCTTGAAGCTCATCCAGCCCCTGTCCCAAAACACCATTTTCCCCTCGATCCTGCGAGCCGTCTCTGCGCCCAGGAGAATCTCCCCGTCTTTCGACGTTGCCGCAAGCCTGGCAGCGAGATTTGTTACAGATCCTGATGCCGTGTAAGTCATGCGCGTCGCTGCCGCCCCGGAAAATCGGCTCATTCCCACAAGGGCCTTTCCGGAGTTGATACCCATGTTCACGGTGACAGGAAAAAAGAGCGTCTTGAGCTCTTCGTTGATCTGCAGAGTACGGTGCCGTATTTCAAGGGCTGCTGTCGCGGCGTTCAGCGGATGGTCGTGCTCGGCTCCTTGAAATATGGCCATCAACCCGTCACCGGCCGTCTCATTGACGTCTCCTCCGTGCGAGTAAATGATGTCGAGGAAACTGGAAAAGTACTTTTCAATAATGAAATTGACCCGGTCCTGCGTCAGAGTCTGACTGATTCGCGTGTAATCTGCCACGTCAAGAAAGAGGACCGATACATCCATCTCGATCTTTTCAAAGGCTGGGCTATCGGGATTCTTTTCTATAATGCGCTGAACGGTCTCTGGGACAAACGGTTTAATGTGCGCCATGATACGTTCGAGAGTAAGGTGCTGGCGCGCCATCTTGGAATATTTCCGGGCATTGATGAGGGTATTGGTGGCGAGGCCCGCCAGATCTTTCAGCAGGATGAGATCTCTTTCGTCCAAGACGGCCCCCTCATGGGTCACGACGTTAAGCACGGCCAGAGGCTCGGTTCCGTCGTACACGGGCAAAGCGATCTCGCAGATAGGGACGCCGCTGGACTCCGCAGCCGCAGGCGAGGGCGCCGGGCTTCCAACGCTGCACTGGAACGGCACGGCCTCTCCGAGTGCTCGATCGATGATGTCCTTTCCCCGCTTGCATAGGTGGCAATTGACCTGATCCCGTTTCACAGTGCAGTGCAGGGGACGCGTGTATTCGGGTGCTTCCGGATCCACGAGGATGAGACACGCTTCCTTTGCATGGGGAACGGTGATCTTCACCTGATCTCTGATGGTCTCGAGAATGTCACCGATATTGAGCGTTGCAGTAATCTTCTCCGCGACCCTCATCAGGTTCTCGAATCGGTCCTTGTAGAGTGCCATGTTTTCCATCCTGAAAGCATAACTCAGAGCTCCCCGGGGGGTCAACCGGACCGTCACCATCACCGGCCGGGCGTCGCTATGAGGTCTCGATAATGCCCAGAAAACAGTCTAACCTTGGGCCGCTGAGAACGAATTGACTGAAGTCAAGAAACCCCGTTCTTGTTTCGCAGAGTCTTCAGGGAATGCTAAGATAATTGAGCGCATTGAGGTCCGTGCCGAGAGCTATACGGGTTTAGTACCGATCGCGTGATCTTGTGGCGCCGGCATCTTGCCGTGATTATTGATCTTCGGTCAGATGCCGGCGAGACGCCAGCGGTACGAAGATGCCTGCGAGACGCCAGCGCATAGGCTCTGGGGATTGCCCTGACTGGATGGTTACACGAATGAATGACAAGAAAGCAGTGGTACTCTTATCAGGAGGAATTGACTCCACAACGTGTCTTGCCGTTGCGAAAGCGGAAGGATTCAAAGCGCATGCGCTCACATTCCGCTATCAGCAACGGCATCAGATAGAAGTCGAAGCATCCAAGCGGGTGGCACGACATTTGGAGGCCGCAGGGCATTTGATTCTGGACCTGCCCTTGGGACAGATAGGCGGATCTGCCCTCACGAGTAATCTGAGTGTTCCCAAACATGGCAGCGTCGACGACCTGCCCACAGAAATACCGATCACCTATGTTCCCGCGCGCAACACGATTTTCCTTTCATTCGCGCTTGCGTGGGCAGAGGTGCTGCCAGCAACGGACATTTTCATCGGGGTCAACGCGTTGGACTATTCAGGCTATCCGGACTGTCGACCCGAATACATCCGGGCTTTCCAGAACATGGCAAACCTGGCAACCGCAGCAGCGATCCACGGTCGGGAAACCCGCATCCACACCCCTCTCATCGCCCTGACAAAGCGGGAGATCATTCTGAAAGCCGTGGAGTTGGGGGTAGACTTGAGCATCACCCATTCGTGTTACGACCCCGACCCTTGGGGAGCAGCGTGCGGAAGGTGCGACAGTTGCCTGTTGCGAAAGAAAGGTTTCACCGAGGCGGGCATTCCTGACCCAACGGAATATGTGGCCGAACGGACCTGAGCCTGCGTCACAAGGTTAATGTTGCATTTCGTAAACACGGCACCGTATCTGCGCCACGATGTAGTTGGTCAGCGCATCGTTCCCACTGTAGGGGCGGGCCTTGTGCCCGCCCTGGGCACCCACAAGGAAAATGTCTCAAAACTCGGGACGCACCAAAAATCGTAGCACGATTGAGCGTCGATGCGTGGAAAGGCACCCTCACCCC
>CAYZET010000471.1:0-4227 GCA_964477215.1 uncultured Syntrophaceae bacterium
GAGCCAGCAGGCGACGGAGGCGCCGCGAGCATTCCACGAGCTCGACAAGGACCTCCTCTTTCGAGGTAGCCTTTAACGATTCAATAATGCAGTCATAGCGAAGAAAGTCGAAAATCCGCATCGAAACACCATGTACCTGTGCCCGTCCGCTGGCCGCACGTGCGCGATGGTCCCCTGGGCTTAACATGTTCATCACTCCGTACCGGTTCCCCCTCGTTTTGGTGAACCTCTTTCCGAACTGCTGCTGACAGCCGGCCGCGGACCGTGTGTCTTTCCTTGAGCGGCCAGCTCTTGAAAATCATCTTCACGAACGTACACGTAGCTATGCCCGGATCAGGACAAGGGTCGTTCTGAACCCGGGCATATTCTTCTTTCAGTCGTGCGTTATGTGTCAAAACATCGGCCATTGTCGGAGCAAATCCTTGCCTCAAGGCACGGTGCGCCCCGCGGAGGCTGAAAGGATCGGCCGCTCAGCGGTATTCCTATGAGCTCTGAGGGACAATGAGGCCGTAATTTCCATCCTTCCTCCGGTAGAGGACGTTCACCATCTGGCTCGATGCATTGTTGAAGACGAGAAAATCCTGTTGAGACAAATCCATTTGCATGGCAGCCTCCTCAACAGACATCGGCTTGACGAAGTAGTTTTCCGTGCGGATCACTACCGGTGCTCCCTCGTCTTCGAAGCTCTCCTGCCCATAAATCTCTCTCCGCCACTTGATCTCACGGCCGGGGGCAGGCTTGTGCTTGCGAATTCTCTCGCGGTATTTCTTCACCTGCCTCTCGATTTTGTCCATTACAAGGTCGATCGCAGCGTACATGTCTTCATGGGTTTCTTGCCCAGCTATGCGGATTCCGTTTGCGTTAATCACCACGTCGGCGATTTGCCTAAACCTCTGCACCGAAAGGGTCACTTGGCTGTCCAGCGGTTTGTCTATGTACTTGGTGAGCTTGCTCGTTCTTTCCTCTACATAGTTTTTCAGGGCGTCGGATGGCTCCATATGTCTAAAGGTAACAGAAAGTTGCATTGCCACTACCTCCTTCTGGATCCCGGTACGAGATCCGTTCTCAGAATTTCTTCTTTCGCTTGCTGGATGGAGGAATGCCTAACAGTTCCCGGTACTTGGCAACGGTCCTCCGAGCAATGAGGATCTGGGACCGAGCCAATTCGTCTGCAATTTGCTTGTCACTAGCAGGCTTGTTCATGTTCTCGTTCTTTACGATCCTCAAAATGTGATTTTTCACCGACTCGCTGGCGATCGAATCCGCTCCGTGGCGAATTCCCGAATTGAAAAAGAACTTCAGTTCAAACGTGCCACGCGGTGTATGGACATATTTGTTTGTCGTAGCCCTGCTGATCGTAGACTCGTGCATTTCAATGTCTTCGGCCACGTCCTTGAGAATCAGAGGCTTCAAGTAGTCAATCCCCTTGTCGAAGAACTCGCGCTGAAACTTCAAGATGGATTGTGTCACTTTGTAAATTGTGCGCTGGCGCTGGTGAATGCTCTTTATCAGCCACATGGCACCGCGCACCTTTTCCTGAATATAGTCCTTGGTATGGGGATTGGAACCCTGACAGTGCAGCTCCCTCTGGTAATAGGACGATATTCTCAGCTTCGGTAACCCATCGTCATTGAGGATTACCGAGTACTCGTCGCCCACTTTGAGCACGTAGATGTCCGGGACCACATAAATTGGATCCTGTCCTCCAAAAGCCCTGCCTGGGTTGGGCTCCAGGCAAGAGATCTCTTTGAGAGCACACTTCACTTCGTCCATGGTGACTTTGAGCTTACGAGCGATCGCGTCGAATTTCCCTTTCTGAAAGAGATCGAAGGCATTTTCCAACACTTCGACCGCTAGGGGATGCACAGGCTCCAACAACCGTGCTTGGATCAATAAGCACTCTTGGAGATCTCGTGCAGCAATGCCCGGAGGCTCGAATTCCTGAACCCTGACAAGTACTCGTAAGACGTCCTCGACGGACGCATCCACGGACTTTGCTATCTCTTCCAATGGTACGTCAAGGTATCCGGAGTCGTTGAGATTCCCGATGATTTCAAACGCGATCCTGCGGTCCCTTCCTTCGATGGAACTGATCTGAAGCTGTCGAATCAGAGACTGAAAGAGATTCTCCTTGAACTTGACCAGATTCTCCAGGGGGGGCCGTTCGGACGGATCTCGCATCACCGGTGCATAATCTCCGCCGTAGGTCTCCAGGTAGTTTTCCCACTCGATGTCGAAAACGTCTTTGGGATCCACGAGGGCCGTATCGGCAGGGGCTGCTTCCGTGGTCGCTTCCTCGAGACGTTGCAGCTCCTTTGTGTTGTTGTTGGGCTGCTCGTGCTCGGTGAGTGGCTCATCCCCTGTGGTTGCTTCAAGGATGGGATTTTCTCTGAGCTCCTGCTCCAATGCACTGATCATTTCGACATGGTTGTACTGGAGCAGCTTGATAGCCTGCTGCAATTGAGGCGTCATGACCAACTGCTGAGTCTGACGCAACTGTTGTTTGATCTCAAGTGCCATTGTAGTAGATCGCGATCACATGCTGAACTGTTTGCCCAAATAGACTTCCCGCGCCCGCTCGCTGGCCGCAATGGTCTGAGGATCACCCTGCTCGAGAATTCTGCCTTTATCTAAGAGATATATTATATCACAAACTCCCAGAGTCTCTCTAGTGTTGTGATCCGTGATGACGATGCCGATGCCTCTATCCTTGAGCTTAGCAATGATTTTCTGGATTTCCAGTACCACAATGGGATCCAAGCCTGCAAAAGGCTCATCGAGGAGGATGAAATCCGGATCCGTGACCAGGGCCCGCGTGATTTCCAAACGCCTTTTCTGCCCTCCGGAAAGACTGTCCGCCCGCTGATTCCGCAAGGGGGTAATATCGAGCTCGGCAAGAAGCGCTGCCAGCCGCTCGTTCCGGGCGCTCTTGTCAGGCTCTATGGTCTCCAAAATGGCCATGATGTTCTCCGCCACCGTAAGCTTGCGAAAGACCGATGTCTCCTGTGGCAAATAGTTGATTCCCAGTCTCGCGCGCAGGTACACCGGCAACTGGGTGATCTCCTGATCGTCCAGGAACACTTCGCCTGAATCGGGCCGAACCAAGCCTGTGATCATGTAAAAAGTAGTTGTCTTTCCCGCTCCATTCGGGCCGAGCAGGCCGACTACCTGCCCTGACCGGATCCGCAGGGTGACGTCGTCAACAACTCGTCGACTTCCGTACTGCTTCACGAGGCTGCGGGCTCGCAGCTCTCTGGGGACAGCTTTCACTTATCCTTTTCTCGCTGATTCTTGCTGGGACTAATGACCATTTCTACCCCGCCCGGACCTGTCTCGTATCGATCCTCGTCCAGATACATAATAATCGTCTGGGTTCGCACTGTGTTTCCTCCCTGCCACAGACGCGGTTCCTCCGACAAGGTAATGGTCCGAGCGGAATTGTCATACACGGCCTTTCCCGCAAACGCCATGCGCTCCCCCTGGACAATCTTCACGTTCCCAGCGGCAACGATCGACTTGATGTCCGTGTCCGCCGGGATGTTTCCCACCGGATCGTTCTTGCTCGGCTGCTTGCCGTTGCGATTCTTCTTGTCCTCGTACTCGACGACAAGACGATCGCACGTAAGAGTAACGTTCCCTTGCTGTACCTTGACGCTACCCCGGAAGACGCTCTCATACCCCGCCGGGGTTCGGCGGGCACTGCCCTTTTCAGCGCTGATATTGATCTGCTGCGTGGAACCGCGGACTGACGCCAGCGAGCTGTCCTTCGATACGGCCCACGAGCCAGATAGGAAAAATATCACGAGCACGACACTCATCAGCCGAGCGATGACCGGCCGCATGGCCCGACACTCCTTTTCACATTGGCAACTTGCCTTGCTCATCCACCCACTTCACGTTGAACAGGTGAGCTTTCACGTCCTGCTCGATATTGATCTCCTCGTCGGGAATCGAAATCTTGAGCCCCCTTCCCGTGAGGCGCATGTCGCCGCCTTCCATGGTCACGGCCGAATCCGTTTGCGCTTGTTCGGTCGCCTGGGAGTACGTGAGCTCGCCGGTAGCCAGGATCATGTCCCTATACCGAATCACTACGTTTCCTTTCGCTCGCACGTTTTGGCTCTCTCGATCCAATTCGCCGGATTGGGCAGACAGCTCGATGGTCCCGCCCTTTCCTCCCTGGTAAACAACGGTCGGATCCGAGAGAACCACCGTATTCATGTCGTCGGA
>CAYZET010000472.1:0-4215 GCA_964477215.1 uncultured Syntrophaceae bacterium
GGGATTCTTCGGCTCCCTCTCCCTCTGGGAGAGGGTTGGGGTGAGGGTGCCTTTCCAGGCATCGACGCTCAATCGTGATACAATTTTTGGTGTGTCCCGAGTTTTGAGACATTTTCCAAGGCCCGCCCCTACCAGCGTATTTGCCGTAGCGCCCGCGTCCCGCCGGTAATCTTTTCCCGAATTTGCCCGTTAGAGCACCAACAAATCTGCGGCTATTTGCGAAATCTGTGGGTTGTCTCTTTTGTCTTCGTCATCGCTCTCCTGGCTCTCTGAATAGCGGTAAGCACGCATGGGATTGAACCCCGACTTCTGGCGAGAAAAGACGGTACTCGTTACCGGGCATACCGGCTTCAAGGGGAGCTGGCTAACCCTGTGGCTCACGCTTCTCCGCGCCCGCGTGGTTGGGTATTCTCTGCCGCCTCCTACGAATCCCAGTCTGTTCGAGAGTGCTCGAATACACGAAGGCATCACCTCGATCACGGGTGATGTTCGAGACTTCGAGAAATTGCTCTCCGTGGTCCGGGAGCATCAACCCTCGATAGTCATGCATCTCGCGGCCCAATCGCTGGTCCGGCGCTCATATGAGGACCCGGTCGAGACCTTCTCCACGAACGTGATGGGCACCGTCAATGTGCTCGAAGCGTGCAGAAGATCCCGGTCCGTATCCGCACTCCTCGTGGTAACCAGTGACAAGTGCTACGAGAACAAGGAATGGCCGTGGCCGTACCGGGAGAACGACCGGCTCGGCGGGCATGACCCGTATTCGAGCTCCAAGGCCTGCGCGGAACTGGTTGCCTCAGCGTACACGCGCTCCTTTTTCTCGGACAGATCGGAGCCGTCCACCGCGGTCAACATAGCGACCGCGCGTGCCGGTAACGTGCTGGGCGGCGGCGATTGGGCCGAGGACCGGCTCGTTCCGGACATCATGCGAGCTTGGCTGGACAACAGACCGGTGCGTATCCGCAATCCGCACGCTCTGCGCCCGTGGCAGCATGTGCTGGACCCGCTCAGGGGATATTTGATGCTTGTCGAGCGACTCACCACAGATGGCGGTCGGTTTGCCGGCCCGTGGAACTTTGCGCCGGACTCGGGAGATGTCCGACCAGTGTCGTGGGTGGTTGAGCACGTCGCACAGTCGTGGGGCGATTCCGCGGGGTGGGAGGCAGACCCGACGCCTCAACCCCATGAGGCTGGCGTGCTCCGGCTGGATGCCACTCGAGCCGGAACCCTGCTGGGTTGGTCGCCCGCGCTTTCTCTGGCAGACACTCTGGAGTGGACTGCCCGGTGGTATCGAGACTACCACTCCGGGAATGATCCGAAAGAATTGACGATCCGGGACATTACTCGGTTCGGAGACCTGTGCCCATGATCACCCGGCAATGCCGCCACTGCGATACATCCCTCAGCCATTCATTCGCTGATTTGCGGACATCGCCCCTGGCGAATTCGTACCTGACCGTGGACGATCTGCCCCGCATGGAGCCGTTTTACCCGTTGCATGCGCTCGTGTGCGAAAAGTGCCTTCTCGTCCAGCTCGAGCACTCGGCAAGCCCCCAGGAGATCTTCAGTCATTATCTCTACTTCTCCTCCTATTCCGAATCCTGGCTCAGCCACGCGGCAGCGTACGCCGACCTCATGGCATCTCGCCTCTCTCTGGGTCGAGAGAGCCTCGTGATCGAGATCGGCAGCAACGATGGCTATCTCCTTAGGTATTTCCAACAAAAGGGGATCCCCGTCCTCGGGATCGAGCCGGCCGGCAACGTGGCTGCAGTTGCACGGGAGCGCGGTATAGAGAGCCGGGTGGAATTCTTCGGACAGGCCTGTGCTTCAGCCCTGGCGCGAGAGGGCAAGCTCGCAGACCTTGTGGTGGGAAACAATGTCCTGGCACATGTCCCGGATATCAACGACTTCGTGAAGGGTCTCACGGTCGTGCTCCGGCCGGGCGGCGTGGTGACCATGGAATTCCCCCACCTGCTCAGGCTCATGGAGCAGGTCCAGTTCGACACCATCTATCACGAGCATTTCTTCTATTTCTCCCTCCTGGCAGTTGACGGGATTTTCCGCACCCATGGGCTCGCAATTCACGACGTGGAAGAGCTGCCAACGCACGGTGGGTCTCTGCGCATCTACGCAAAGCACGCAAAGGATTGCCCGGGCTCGGGCTCCGTTTCTCCTCGGGTGTCGAGCCTCCTAGCGCGTGAGCGGCAGGCCGGTCTGCACACGATGGATGCGTATGCGACCTTTTCCGAAAAGGTGAAGGAGGCGAAGCGCCGTCTCCTGGAATGCCTTATCCGTATCAAGGCAAAGGGGCAATCGATCGTCGCATACGGCGCTCCTGCCAAGGGAAACACTCTGTTGAACTATTGCGGGATCGGAACCGATTTCCTCGCCTACACGGTGGATCGCAGCCCTCACAAGCAGGGTCACTATCTGCCGGGAACGCGTGTTCCCATCCATCATCCTGACAGGATACGGGAGACGCGGCCTGATTACGTCCTCATTCTGCCATGGAACCTCACGGAGGAAATCTCGGAGCAGATGTCCCATATCAGGGAATGGGGCGGCATGTTCATTGTGCCTATCCCCGAGCCACGGATCTTCTGATCCCAGGAAAGGTCGAGCCATGCTCTTTACGGAAACAGAGATCGCAGGAGCCTATCTCATCGATCCGGAACCCGTAACCGATGACAGGGGCTCCTTTGTCAGGACCTTTTGCAAGCGCGAGTTCAAAGAGCACGGTTTGGTAAGCACCTTCGTCCAGGGCAACATGTCGTACAACCGGAAGAAGGGCACGGTGCGCGGCATGCACTACCAGATTCGCCCCCACGAAGAGGTCAAGGTGGTCCGGTGCGTGAGGGGCTCGATCTTCGACGTCATAGTGGATCTGCGGCCCGATTCTCGGACTTTCAAGCAGTGGTTGGGATTCGAGCTTTCCAATGCAAACCAGCGGTCGATTTATGTTCCCGCGGGCGTTGCCCACGGATTCCAGACTCTGGAGGACGACTCCGAAGTCCTGTACCTCATGTCCCAATTCTACAATCCTGAAGCCGCGGCCGGCGTGCGGTGGAACGATCCTGCTTTTGGGATCCGATGGCCGCTCGAAGTCACTGCCATCTCCGTGAAGGATCGGGAGTATCGGGACTTCGCAGGATGAAGCGAGCGCTCGTGACAGGCGCGTCCGGATTCATAGGACGGCAGGCTATTCTTCCCCTTCAAGAGCGGGGCTTTGAAATCCACGCGGTATGCAGGAAGTCATGCCCTGTGCAGTCCCCGGGCGTAGTCGAGCATCATGGTGACCTCCTGGACCGTGAGCGCATGGCTGAGATCGTTTCCACTGTCAAGCCGACGCATTTATTGCACTTTGCCTGGCACGTGGACCCGACCGACTACAGGGTATCGGTCAACAACCTGTCATGGGTCAGGGCGAGCATCGACCTTCTGGAAGTCTTCCGGTCACATGGCGGAACAAGAGTGGTGATGGCCGGAACCTGCATGGAGTACGATTGGCGGTATGGCTACTGCACCGAGAACCTGACCCCGCTCTGCGATTCACCGCTGTACTCAGCGTGCAAAGGAGCTCTCGGGACGATGCTCGGGGCATTCAGCCGCGAAACCGGCCTTTCGAGTGCGTGGGGAAGGATTTTTTTCGCGTACGGACCGCACGAGCACCCCAAAAGGCTCGTCGCGTCCCTCGTGCGCTCGCTCCTTCGGGGAGAGCCTGCTCTGTGTGGTTCCGGCGAGCAGGTGCGGGATTTCCTTCATGTGGAAGATATCGGGAGCGCATTTGCTGCCCTGCTGGATTGCGATGTGGCCGGCCCGGTGAACATCGGCTCCGGGATTCCGGTACCCCTCAAGGACATTGTCGAAGCCATCGCGGCAAAGATCGGGCGACCAGACCTTCTCCGTCTGGGAGCCCTCCCCTCGGATCCATCCGAAGCGAGGCTCGTTGTGGCGGATATAAGACGATTGTCACGAGAAGTGAAGTGGAACCCCATGTGGAGCCTGTCCGAAGGTTTAGACCATACGATAGAATGGCATCGACAGGAGCATGTGGCAGCCACGTAGTGCAGGCGTGTAGTGGAGGCGTGTAGTGCAGGCTTTCTGAAACTGTCTCGGAATTGCGGCAAATGTCACGATCGTGGCACGCTTCTTTTTTTGCACCCTCACCCTAGCCCTCTCCCAGAGGGAGAGGGGACTTGTAACGGCCCGGAATGA
>CAYZET010000473.1:0-4204 GCA_964477215.1 uncultured Syntrophaceae bacterium
ATCGCGAGAAAATTCTTCCGGTTATCGGACAAAAATTTTGTCACTCACTATAATCGGCTTTCTTGACTTCTCGGCCCGCTTCTCGTCCATTGTCGGTCTCCTTTCTGCGACCTGGACCCTCTGTCTTGGATAAAATATAGGGTCAACATAGAGGCAACGGAAGTCCAGGAATTGGTAGAATTCCACCCAGAGCCGGAAGAGGTCCTCCTAATGGATCAAGTGAGATTGAAGCACGCACCCCGTCATGAAGGCCTGTGCATCTCCCGTCTCGCTCCAACCCGTTACAGTTTGGAAGTTTCAGTCTAGCCCACTGAAAAGCAAACCGACAAATCCGGCTTCCGAGACGATCCCGGTCTGGATCCGAGGCTCCGCTGACGGGGATTCTCCCGGATTCCAGAAAAGACTACTTGCCGAGTCAAGAAGTGCAAGACCCGCTGCTTCGGCCAGGCCCACGATCTCCGCGGCGGTGCGAAAATGCGCCGAGGCATACACGGGATGGCCCTTGGAGGCTTTCTCCACATATGCACGGCCCCAGGGGCTGTCCGCGGGGACGATCCCCAGAACCAGCCTGCCCTCCGTACGCAGCACACGACGGCATTCCTTGAGAGCCTCCATTGGATACATGACAAAACAGAGCGTCAGCACCATGAGAATGCCATCGAATGAGCGGTCAGGAAATGGGAGTGCTTCTGCTTGTCCTCCACATACCTTGATGCCGCGTCCCGCCGCGATCCGGAGCATTGGTCGTGACAAATCGATTCCTTCGGCGACACCAAGGCTGGCAGCAAACCGGCCGGTGCCGACGCCCACTTCCAACCATCTACCGTGGCACCGTCCGCTAAGCGAACGAAGACATTTCAATTCAGCGTCGAAAATGGTTCGTCCTTCCAGCGTGTCGTACCACCGGTCATAAGAGGTCGCTATGGGATCAAATGCCTGCGTCACGCGAGTCTCACCATTGTGGTCATCCTGATCAAGCCGCAAAGAGATTGCGCGCACCCTGCACGATCTTGCAAGACTCCTTCCCTGATTCCTCTTCTGTGAGCGTAACGCACGACTATCGCCCCAGTCGGGCACAACGGTCTCGTCGGCCCTCACCTGAGCACGCTTTGGGTACTGTCTGGCAGCCTTGGCTTCGTCGGCGCTGGCTCTTGGCTCGCCCGGCCCTGAGGTAGTCTGCGCGAAAGCGGCCGTGGCATCGAGACGGTGTTGTATCGCCGGGAAAAGGGCCGCGAGTTGCCATGGAAAAACATGCCCCAGCAGGGCGGCGACTCTCGAAGACTGCCATGAGAAATGGGGCACTAATAGCCTGTCTTGTCTATCCCTTTCAGGCCGAGAATCGTCCGCGCCTCATCCGCAGTGGCGGGTTCGCGGCCGAGCTCCCTTACAATGCGGACCATCTTCGCCACCTGCTCGCCGTTGCTCTTGGCCAACTCTCCTTTGCCAAGATAGAGGTTGTCTTCCAGGCCCACCCGGCAGTTCCCGCCGATAAGGACCGACTGGGTGCAAATGGGGAACTGGGCGCGGCCGGCCACGCATACGGAGAACTCGAAGTTGCCAATCAGTTTCTTGGCGGAATCCACGAGGAAGATCAGGTTTTCCGGGGCAGCGGGGATGCCCCCCAGGATGCCCATGACAAACTGAATGTACACGGGCTTCTTGATGTACCCGGCCTGGATCAGGAAGGCCACGTTGTTGACCATGCCCGTGTCGTAAATCTCGAACTCCGGTTTCGTTTCCATCTTGTTGAAGACATCGCAATACTCGCGTAAGGTCTTGAAGGTATTGGGGAAGATGAAGTCCTCCGACATGGAGAGCATCATCTTTTCCCATTCAAACTTCCATTCGTGGTGGCGCAGGGCCAGGGGGAAAAGACCGAAATTCACGGACCCGGCATTGCAGGAAGCGAGCTCCGGCCTGTACGCTGTCACCGGCGCGACCCGCTGTTCCAGCGTCATTCCCATTCCGCCGCCGGTAGTGATGCAGATGACCACGGGACACCGACTCTTGATGCTCGTGACGATCTCATGGATCAAGCTCAAGTCGGGTGAAGGAAGTCCGTTCTCAGGATTCCTGGCGTGTATATGGACTACTGCAGCGCCCGCTTCATAGGCCCGGACAGCCTCGTCGGCGATTTCTCGAGGCGTTATGGGGAGATAGGGAGACATGGTCGGCGTGTGGATGCTCCCCGTAATGGCTGCAGTTATAACTATTTGTTCTCTCATAGATTTCTGCTCCTTTCCCGATGATTGTCGGCGAAAGTTCGTCTTCGGACAGCGGTATCGCGTTTGCCCTATCAAGTGTGGGAAGGGCGTAAGCGGCCGACCGACATTTTCCGCAAGAAAAAGGTCGGCCACTGACCTGTCTTGTTGCCAACCACTCTTGGAAATCTGCGGTACAGCTCAGCGAGCTCTTTAAGCAGCGCTTCTCTAAGCGGCCTGTGCAATTCTTTGCAATCGAAGTGTTCTTTCTTTCGCAAGGAGAACCAAAGAAAGGCAACCCGCGACGAAAACCAGACCGGCAAAGACATAGTACGCATAATCAAACGACTGGGTGCGCTGGAGGATGTACCCGACGAGGATGGGTGCAATGATACCGGCAAGGGAGCTCCATGCCAGCATGATCCCCGTAACCTTCGGTGCGTCGCCTCGCTCGAAGATTTCCATGGGAAGCGTATAGATGATGCCGTAGGATCCGAAGCAGAAGAAGGTTGCAAGAGAGAATCCCCACAGGCAGCCGCTCAAGGAGGGTGCCTTCACGCCGACAATTGTGAAAGGCACAGCCGCGAACAGGGTGAGCGCGAGCCAGACACTCCGGTGTTTCCCAAATCGATCCGACAGCCACCCGAGAACGAAAAGTCCTACTGTGGCGCACGCCATCGGAATGGCCGCATAAACGCCGGATGCCATCAGATTGGAACCGCGGCTCTTACTGAAATAGGTTGGCAGCCAATTCAGGTTGCCCCACGGTACATGGCCGCGGCAAAGTACAAGATACTCAGGATCCATACGTTAGGGTTCCCCATGAGCTCTCTCATGGTAGAGCCAGGAGCATCGGCAATGTCGCCGCACTTGTGCAGCAGTTGGCTCTCCTTGATGACTTTGAGCTCTTCCGGTGACATGGATGGATGATCTTCCGGACGATCCCGCACGATCACCCATGACAACGCGGCGATCACTAATCCCAGAACGCCGAACGCAAAGAAGACGCTTCGCCATCCGTAGGCGCTGACAATTGCCGCGCTAGCGACGTTTCCCAGCACGAGCCCGAGGGGAATGGCCGCCAGCCACATGGCCTGGGCAATTCCCCTCTCCCTGGGCGGCATCCAAAGGTTGACTAGGTGGGTGTTCGCAGAAAACATGGGCCCTTCACACATGCCAAAAATCACTCTGATGATGAGCAAGCTCACGAAAGACCAGGCGATGCCGGTCATGCCCGTCATCACGGACCATAGTACGATGATGCCGGCCAGCAAGGCACGGGAAGAGAACCGCTGCACTAGGAAGCCCCCCGGAAAGCTGAGCAGCATGTAGCCGATAGTGAATCCCCCCATCACAACCCCGAGCTGCGTCGGCGTGATCCCGAATTCCTCCGTAAGCAAAGGGGCTGCAACAGCAAGGTTTACTCGGTCGAAGAAGGCGATGAGCACCACGACAAACAACCATATGAGCAATAAGAACCGTAATCTGTTCTCAAGCATGTCCCCTCCAGTAGCTCTTTGTGCTTCCTCTGCAGACCGCGACAGCGACTCACGCAGGAAGAGGTGACCGATGGAAAAACACTTGTCTCGATATGAGCTGTGAGGGGCTCTACAAGCCAGTGCAGATCAAGGATGGCTCGTGACCCGGCAGAACATATCCGGGTTCATAACGTGAAGCGATCGTCTTGAGTTTGTTGATACCGTCATGAAACGCAAAGAGGTCGTAAATGACAAGGTGTGGGACTGCCGCTCCTATTGTTCTGGGTGCAGGTGGTATGGAGTGCGCCTTCCCCTCCATATCTACAAGCTCTGTGGTGCCGGGAAACGCCATGAAATTGAAGAGAGAGATATCGCCGATCAGCACCACTCTGCCTTTTTTCGTGTTTACCGCTACAACCTGGCTTCCGAGACTGTGCCCTCCAGGCACCTTGTAAAGAGCAATGCCGTCGTCAAGGTCGATGTCGCCGTCGGCCATGACGATATTGACAGACGGGCTTTTCAAAT
>CAYZET010000474.1:0-4195 GCA_964477215.1 uncultured Syntrophaceae bacterium
GCTCCGCGTGTCCTCAGACTCGAGTCTACCGAAAGCGGCCGCCACTCTATCACTCACCTTGAGAGGTGGCAACCGGAAAGCAGACGACTACCCAGCCTTTGATGAGTATTGGTCGACCCAGCTAGGATGGTTCTACAGGATGGGTGGCCGTCCTTCCCGTGGGTTGAAGATCCCGAATCTCGCGGGACTACTGTTGGTGCGCCCCACTATACCTTGACAGGCCGCTGGGATTACCGTAGGCTGAAGCGGGGAGCTTTCGCGTACGCCAATTATCTCGGTCCGATAAGGTGATGGTATGACCTCAAGCATTTCGCAGCCTCACGCCATAGGCTCGGGCGTGAACCGCCTCGATATCCTCCTGGGAGGTTTGTTCATCGGTGACAATGTCGTCTGGCATGACGACGCCGGAAGTCTGGCTTGGGTGTTTTGTTTCAATTTCATGAAAGCTTCTCAGGCCGATAACAAGCCCATCATCTATGTGAGCTTCGATCGGTCGCCGCGCAACATCCTGGAAAAGCTCGGGCCGGTAGCTCAATACCCCGGCCTGACGGTACTGGATTGTTTCACGTGGGGAAAAGGCGCGGGCTCAGACGTGTTTCTCCGCTTCTACTACGAAGCGAGGCCTGAATGGCCCTGCAGAATTGTCAGAGTGGACGAGCCTCGCCAGATAAACCAGGTCATGGATGCTCTCTATGGCGTGCATGCCGGAATGAGCGGAGACGTCCGCTTCGTGTTCGAGAGCATAACTGGCATGCAAGAGCTCTGGGGAGGCGAAGACCAGATCGTCCAATTCTACGGTCATTCCTGTCCTCGGCTGTACGAGCTTAATACAGTAGCCTACTGGATTATGGAGAAGAACGCACATTCCTCCAAGCTAAAGGCTCAGATCAACCAGATAGCTCAAGTGGCCATCGATCTCTCCATCAAGCGAGGTACCACGTCATTGAGCGTGCTTAAGGCCGAGAATCGCAGTCTCGACAATCTTCAGAAGCCGTTCACGTATTGGACACGGGACCATACCGTCACGTTCGACGATGAGCAACGGGCTACAGGACCTGTGGAGTTGGGAGCACGCCTCCGAAAGATACGCGTGAAACGGGGCTTTTCTCAAACGGAGCTGGCCCGCTTGGTGGGAGTGACCCCCAGCACCATCTCGCAGGTGGAAAGTAGCCTCATTTACCCTTCATTGCCTGCGCTGCTCAAGATAGCGGAGGTCTTATCCATAGATGTAAGCTCACTGCTTCACACTCGACGGAACCGGAAGAAAAGATTCGTATTCCCGGCATCGGAGTCCTCGCAGGTGAAGTTGGAGGGGATCAGTTCCGAGGCCGTGATTGCCCGAGTCCTGACCCCGGTGGACCTCGAGACGAGGGCCGAGCCGTTTCTCATCGAGATTGCGCCGGATACGAAGCTCTCGTCGCACTTCTTTATTCATAAGGGCGAAGAAATGGGCTACGTGTTGGAAGGTAGCCCGAGCATGACGGTAGACGGCACAGTGTATGAGCTCCGAGAAGGGGACTTGATCTATCTCACTTTGGACATTCCCACCCAATGGCATAATCCAGGCCCTTCTGTGGCGAGACTTCTGTGGACAAAAATTCGCTGATCGCGATTGAATAGGGATCGTCTGGAGCAAACAAGGGGGCCTGGTTAGAGAAGGCCTGCAAGATCGAGAGGCTATGGCAAAGAGTCCATCTGAGAACAGGTGATTGCGTCGCTTGTCCCCCGTGCTCCGGATGATTGACGGGTTGGTTGATTCGTCCAAGACCGCCATTGCGTTATTGACCTCGAGGAGGTGTTCGAATGGGTATTCGGAAGAGAATTCTACCTCGGGGATGGTACCCTGCATCAGCTCACGACTGCGCCCAGGAAATCAGGGAGTTCCTCGCGGGATTCACGCCTCCCACTGGCACGTGGGTTGGAGGAGTGGCCCCTCATGCCGGATGGGCCTTCTCCGGCAGAGCGGCAGCTCGGGTGATCTCAACTCTGGCGGAGGCGAGCACGCCTGATCGGGTGGTCATATACGGCGGTCATTTGCCAGGTGACAGAAATCCCGTGATCTATACCGACGATGGATGGGAAACTCCCCTCGGGGTGTTGGATCTTGATGCGCAGACGGCAAAAGACCTGGTTGAGCAAGGCCGCGCTGTTCGGGCCGGATCAGCGTTCAACGATAACACCGTGGAAGTGATGCTTCCGTTTGTAAAACACTTCTTCCCAAGAGTACCAGTCCTGGCCGTCCATGCTCCCTCGTCAGTGGACGCCATCCGTCTGGGATCGGCGTTGGACGAGGTTCTTAGACAGAAGAAACTTTCTGCGATCTTTGTCGGATCCGCGGATTTAACCCATTATGGCCCGAATTACGGTTTCGTTCCCAAGGGAACCGGTCCTGCCGCAGTTCAGTGGGTCAAAGACGAAAACGACAAAGCGCTGATCGACAAGGCGTTGGCCATGGATGCCGAAGGATTGCTGGAAGACGCACGTAATCGCCACAATTCGTGCTCCCCCGGTCCTATTGCAGCCGTGATCGCCTCGGTGGATCGGCACGGCGTAAAGAATGGCAGGTTGCTGGAATACTATACGAGCTACGATGTCATTCCCGGTTCCAGCTTTGTAGGGTATGCGGCTATCGTCTATTGAAATATGATTTCCGTTGACGGGTTCGATGCTCTCGCGTATGAAGGTACGCAAAGAATGAACCGATAAGGTGGAGCGGAGCGCTGCGTCAGGGTAGAGGTTTGTCTCTATGCAAGGGGGAAAACTGTCTGTCGGGCTTGGATTCGTTGAGAGCAGAGCGATCCTCCCAAACGGATTCTTGTCACAGCACAGACTGAGCGCTTGACGGTTCGAATGTAAATCCACAGGAGTTGGGCAATGGATTTCGATCTGACTGAAGAACAACGGATGATACAGGATACGGCCTACAAGTTCGCGGTCAATGAGATGGCGCCTGTGGCCCAGGAGTACGACCGTGAAGAGAAATATGGCCGGGAGATATGGCAAAAAGCTTGTGAGGCCGGCCTCGTGGGTGCCATCATCCCTGAGGAGTACGGCGGCCCGGGAATGGGATTTCTCGAGCAGGCGCTTATCACGGAGCAACTGAGCAGGATCGATCTGGGACTGTGCCTGTGCGTTATATCTTCCATCTTTGGTTCGGAGCACATCCTGTTTTTTGCCTCTGACGAGCAGAAGCGCAAGTACTTGCCTCGACTCGTAAGCGGAGAAGCCATTTCTGCAGGAGCTTTTACCGAGCCGGACGCGGGGACGGACGTAGCAGGAATACGTACGCGTGCTGTAAAGGACGGTAACGATTACGTGATAAACGGCACCAAGATGTTTATCACGAACGGCACAGTGTGCGATTTCATGTGCACACTGTGCGTCACGAATCCCAAAGCTGAACCTCGTCACGCCCGGCAGAGCATTATCCTCATCGAATCCGACCGACCCGGGGTGAAGGTGAACAAGATCAAGGGAAAAATGGGAATTAGGGCCAGCGACACTGCGGAAGTCTCGTTCGAAGATGTGCGGGTTCCTCAGGAGAACCTGATTGGAGAGGAAGGAAAAGGCTTCTATCAACTCATGGAGTTCTTCGACGCGACTCGGACCATGGTTGCAGCCCAGGGAGTCGGGCTGGCACAGGGAGCTCTGGATAAGGCAATCAAATATGTGCAGGAGCGCAAGACTTTCGGTCGTCCTCTTGCCACAAATCAGGCTATTCAGTTCCAGCTTGCAGAGATGGCTACCAAGATTGAATTGGCCCGCACGCTCACGTACAAGGCCGCATGGCTCGTGGATCAGGGAAGGACGGATCCGAAGCTCAACGCCATGGCGAAATACTTTGCGGGAGAAATGGCCGTATGGGTGTGTGACAAGGCGCTCCAGATGCATGGCGGTTATGGATACATTGACGAATACGATGTGCAGCGGTTCTATCGCGACGCGAAGATTCTCGAGATCTACGAGGGAGCGAAAGAGGCCGAGAAAATGACGATAGCGCGGCGGCTATTCTAGAAGATGGTTCCACGCACGTATAGATAACGGGAAGGTGCCAAGGAGGCCTGCGGCTAACAAAGGCCTCCTTGGAGGCTTGGTGCCCGGCCGATTTTCAGTACAAGACAGGGAAAGATGACCGGCCTTATCTGGCTTCATTCAGACCGGATTCCAAAACATTGCATACCCGGTCGATCGTCTC
>CAYZET010000475.1:0-4193 GCA_964477215.1 uncultured Syntrophaceae bacterium
AGAATTTGCTCGCCTCGGACGTCATGCGCGCCGCGGCCTTCGAGAATGCAGGGATACTTTCCGATGTCGTGTAGGAGACACGATGCACGAATCAGGTCCATGTCTACCCGGTAATTGCACCGCAGCAATCCCTCAGCCAGCACCCGCCCCACTTCCCAGACCTTAGCGCTGTGGGCCACAATGTGGTCGGGAGTGTTGTACTTCTGGAGAAGGGAAAAGCAGTCCTGCTCGTTGGGGATGTGCCTCGTGCCCTTCATGCCGCGACCTTCGCAGACAATCGTTCGAGCGTTCAATTGAACTATACCAGGGAAAGGATTCCGGGCCAAGAGCGTTCGAGAAAGTTTCCAACCCAACGGCACGGGAATGGAGAGGACAGGTAGGACAGCCTCCTCGTCCGTTCCACGTAACGCCCCGGCAGTTGGATTGTTGTGCAAAGAGAGGATTGGAAAAAAAGACAGACCCGCGCCTGATGGAGCGGGTCTGCACCCGGGAGGTCTTTTTCTTACCTACGTCAACGGGCCACGCGGGGCACTATTCCGCAAGGGTTCTGGTCAGTGCGGGCTGCGTGCGTTAGAAGATCACCCCGAGCTCTGCATACGGTCCGTGAATGCTGGTGGTCAGCGTGTAGTCGTTCTTGGACCATTCGGAATATCGCCATCGGTACCCGGCACCAACATAACAGCGGCAGGAGGAACAAAGCCCCCCTCCTCCGGCACCGCAACTACCACCGGTATTGAAGTCCGGGAAGAACTTGCCCTCGGCATCCAGGTAGACCCCATTTTGATCGTCAAGGAACATCCACGCTGCCTTCAGCCTACCGAATATGTTGTTGGCTGGTGCGAACTCTCCAACAGCGCCGAGGCCCATGAGAAACCTGCTATAGGTCTTGGAATCTTCAGCGACAGCAGTTTCGACTCGGATGTGTTCAACAAGCAACTCACCAACAAGAAGACCTCCCGCGCGGTAGTTGCATCCCACCACGGGGTACGCTTCAGCCTCCCACCGGTGGACGGTAAGGGTTGTTTTGAGCTGTGCCTGTGAACCTATGGGAAAGATGGTGCTCCCTACATGCAAATCTGCCGTGAGGATCCCGTTTCCACGATCCTCGCTGGGGATCATGAACGTGTACGTGAAGGCTCCCCATGGTGCTAACCTACCTGCCACGAACACCTCGCCCAACAAAGTGTTCTGGAGGAGGTTGAGATCCCTGACGAAATCGATGTCATTCCCAGCCACTGTCAGCTTGGCAGAGTTGCTGGTGTAGAGGGCTCTCGCACCGCCTTCGACGCTGCACGTGGGGCCGCAGCTTGGGGGTGCACACGGACCCATGGAAAACGGCATGGGGCCAGGCATGGGGCCAGGCATTGGCCCCATTTGTGGCGGGAGTCCCGGCGTGCCCGGAGATCCCATCGGGGGTCCCATAGGGGGACCATAGGGCGCGGCTGTGGGCTGCCAGCAGCTAGCAGAGGTGGATAACATGATAAGGGTCAGGGAGATGAATCCCGCTAACAGCGTCGGGGTAGATCTCTGTTTCATAGTTGGCCTTGTCACCTCCTGGGACGGTCTGTGATGCGATCATATCATAGGCAAATTGAACAAGTCAATTGATTTCATCGAATGATAGATAATAAATTATCATAAGACTTGGATATTTAAAATAAAAAGTGTCCCCAATCCCGCAAAATAATGGTTTTACCATCTTGAGATGATCTGACAATAGAGGATCTCGTGTAATGAGGATAATCAGGTGTTCTAAGGGCTTTATAATGATTCGCTGTCGGCCTGTAGTACACCCTTTCGCAAATGGGGTTGCGAATTCGGCCACGGCTCATTAGGGGACTTCCGCTCTGAAGGAGCGCACCTTGAGTAGTCCAGGGGAGGTCGGGTTTCAACCTATGGTTCGGCTCGCCATCAGATGTTCTATGCAAATGCCGCGCTGGACTGCGCGATTGCATTCGGGGTTGACCTGTTGTAACATTATGAGCGGTAGAGAGCCGCAGAACCTACGACGAACGACTCTCAAGGGGATTGGCAGAGACGCTCCTTGCACGAGGGTAGGATCACAGATGGTCACGGTTCGGTTCGAGGGGAATGCACAAGGGAAGGGATTACGGCTACCTATGCTGCGTGAACACATTAATGACATCATGACCCGATGGAATCCGAGAGAAAGACGGGGAACCCGCTACGATCCGAGTCATTTTCTCGAAACCCCGGAGCAGGCGCGCAAATTGATTCTGCATTTGAGGTCCGAGCTTGAGAAGGCTGGGCGCGAGAGAAACGCCGAGCTAATGCACGAAATACAAGAGAATCTCGCGAAGGTCGAGCGTCTCGCGAAACGATTCTTCCGGTGGGAAGATCAGATGGCTCGCGCTGTGAATGCTCAGGAAGTCAGGGAAATCAAGAAACTACCCCTGGCCTTTTGATTCTTCGGACGGACACCGCTCTCGGGTAGGAGACTCAGGACACCCCACGCGGGTTTCCTGGGACTGTGGATGGTGTGAGCTTCTCGCTCGGCGGGAAGCACCATCAGGAAATCGTCAGTCAGGTGTAGGGCCGTAGCGTGATCCGATTGAGGAAGTGTACTGCACAGTGACTCGGGAAAAGGTGAGGGGTTTGGATTATGGATTATGAAGGCATGAGCAGGGAAGAGCTCCTGAATCATGTTCGAACGCTTGAGAAATATCTCGATGACGTCGTAGTTTTATGGGGGAGCAAGAAGGATCTGAAGGAAACCTTCTCCAACGTGGCCAGGAACCCTGACGGTGATTTCACCGTGGACGAATCGAGGAACGCAAGAATAATTCTCGAATCTGAGGGGGCGTTCGACGAATTCATCCAGATGCTCCGTGACTCATTCGACAGAGGCGGCATAAGCTACGCATTATCGGAAAAGATTTCCGCGTTGATGGAGGAAATAGCATCGAGGCACCGGCACAACTGAGAGGTGCTTTTCAGCCACGGGAGGCGTCCTTCCACAGGATGGTTAACGAACGGGGTGGCAATTTGTGTTGAAGTAGTCTAAAATATAACAATAACTCTGGCACACCCGGTAAGTGAACCGCGTGTTTCAGCCTGTGGTGAAAGGAGATTATGTGGGTGATGGGAAAGGAAACGTTGGGGAGTCGTGCTCTAGTCACACTGGCGATTGCCTTTCACATTGTGCTCTTCGGTCTGATTACCCCGTCTCAGTCTCGCGATGCCGAGTCCCGTTGCGACGCGGTTCAAGAGAAATGGGAGCGAGTAATCCAGGATTTGGCGGGCACGCTCCACCAGTACGAGGAAATCCAACGAACACCGCTCCAGAAGATACTGGGAAGGGAGATCGTTGATTTCTCAACGGGTAAGACAATTGCGAAGCAGATTGCGGATGCCATCCAGGTTAAAGAGGAGCTCTTGAGCGCGAAGAGAAAGCAATGTCAGGATCTTCTTAATGTTGAGAAACGCGTCTTCGATGAACTGGACGACTGTTTTCGGAAGAGCGATTCGGATAAGCAGGGGAACCGCCTCATTAAGAAGATTGAAAAGAACCGAAAGAGCGTGGTCGATAAGGCGAAGCTCGCTATCGTAGAAGTCCGAGCAGTAGAAGGGCAGGACTCTGCGTCCTATTCTCAAGCCTACCAGTCGCCGTACGGCCGGGATCAAGGGTACTGGCACCAGTATCAGCAGATGTATCAAGGCTACTGGGGCCGATGAGGTCCGTTCGTCTGTCGGGGGATGCTTCCCGAGAAGCTATACTGCCACGCATTGAACATGCGTGGCAGTCATTCCAGTTGAAAGCCAATGAGCCTTCGGTTGACACACGGTCATAAGAGAGGTTGAGATTTCCCATCCGTGGCTGGGGGGCTCCTGGCTTATGGCCAACACGATAGTGGAGCGGGGCCGTTGCTTTCACGCTGTCGTTAACAGCTCGGTTAGCTGATGAGGTTCCGACCTGTTCTTAATGCGCTCCACTATAACTCCCACCCAAACAGGGTCAGCATGCCGTGGCCCCGCTGAACAAAGGGGGCAGCGAGCCACGTCTGCGTCACCGTTGTCGAGGCCAAGATTGCGAGCCGGGCAAATGAAGCTTGACAGGGATTAAGATCATTAGTACCATGGAGCGTTATCGAGCGAGTGGGCCCATAGCTCAGCTGGTAGAGCTCCCGGCTCATAACCGGTTGGTCCCTGGTTCGAATCCAGGTGGGCCCACC
>CAYZET010000476.1:0-4190 GCA_964477215.1 uncultured Syntrophaceae bacterium
CGGTCAGCATAGGGGTGATAATGATGCTGCCCCAGTTGAATGAGCTGATTCAGAAGCTGGGGGTCGATGTCAACGTCATCAAGGCCGGAAAGTACAAAGACATCGGATCTACGGTGAGACCGCTCACAGAAGAAGAGCGTAAGATACTGGAAAACTTTGCCGACGAAATCCATGATCAGTTCATCCATGATGTGGCAGCCGGCCGCAAGGGCAAGATCGACGAGCAGAAGCTGCGTTCAGTGGCAGACGGACGATTCTTCACCGGAAAGAAGGCCATGGAATTAGGACTCGTGGACACGATAGGCAATTTCTACGACGCTGTGAAACTCGCGGGGGAATTGGGAGGCATAGAGGGAGAGGTGGACGTGCTCTATCCGAAGAAGCGATGGGACAACTATCTTGATCTCTTCCTTGACTCGGCTTCTCGCGGGATCGTCAGAGCGTCTGAACAACTTCGGTTGATCCAACGTACCCCCGAAATCCGATAGAGGAAGGAGCGCACGGAAAGACTTTCTCACCCGTATCCCGGAAGCGGACACCACGTCCTTGTCGGTCCCCGCACGGGAAGCTCAGTTCCCCAATCTCCTTGCATTCCAGGCGAATGGGGCGAGGAGATCCGTCAGACCGAGAGGTCTGCGGCCGAATCCCGGGCGGGGTAGATCATCCTGGAGAGTACTCACAGGTCCCCCAGGGAACGCGATAACCTTACTGGAGCATGGAGAATCGCCGGATGCTATTCAAAGAATCGCTCACTTTTGACGACGTCCTTATCACTCCTCGTTATTCGGAAGTGCTTCCGTCGGAGGTGGACGTCAGCACGATGTTGACGCGGGAAATTCGACTCAACATTCCCATATTGAGCGCAGCCATGGACACGGTGACAGAATCCGAGATGGCCATAAGCATGGCTCGTCAGGGTGGAGTGGGAATTATCCACCGAAATTTGTCTCCGAAAGACCAGGCGAGAGAAGTGGATCGGGTGAAGCGCTCTGAGTCGGGAATGATCGTGGACCCTATCACCATCGGGCCCGAACAGAAAATTTCGGATGCCCTGGAGATCATGAGACGATATCGCATTTCCGGCGTGCCGGTCACGGTGAACGGTTATCTCAAAGGAATTCTCACGAATCGCGACTTACGCTTTGTGGAAGATCTGGACCGAAAAGTGGAGGAGGTCATGACCTCCGAGAATCTCGTCACCGTGGACGAGAAGATCGACATCGAGGAATCCAAGGCACTTCTTCACAAGTACCGCATCGAAAAGCTCCTGGTGGTGGACAAGGAAAACCGTCTCAAGGGTCTGATCACAATTAAAGATATTCAGAAAGCCATCATGTATCCCAACTCCGTGAAAGACGCCATGGGAAGGCTCAGGGTCGGAGCTGCCGTGGGAGTCGGGCCGGACACAGAGGAGCGAGTGGCAGCACTGGTGAAGCGTGGTGTTGACGTAATAGTGGTTGACACGTCGCACGGTCATTCGAAGAATGTGATCGAGACAGTACGCGATGTTAAGCGAAACTTCGGGGACATCCAGGTCATGGCCGGGAATGTGGCCACAGCAGAAGCTGTAGAGGACCTTGTCAAAGCAGGAGCGGATGGCGTGAAGCTCGGTGTGGGACCTGGCTCGATTTGCACCACCAGAATAGTTGCCGGTGTCGGCGTTCCTCAGATCACCGCCATTCTCGAATGCGCAAAGGCCGCTGAACGCCTCGGAGTTCCCCTCATCGCGGACGGAGGAATTAAATTTTCCGGCGACATTACCAAGGCACTCGCGGCAGGGGCCAATTCAGTGATGATCGGGGGGCTTCTGGCAGGTACGGACGAAAGCCCTGGAGAGATGGTGCTCTATCAAGGTCGTTCATACAAGTCCTATCGAGGCATGGGCTCGCTCGAGGCAATGAGAGAGGGGTCACGCGACCGGTACGGTCAGCATGAAGGTGTGTCGGAACATAAGCTGGTCCCCGAAGGTATCGTAGGTATGGTGCCGGCAAAAGGCCCAATGGCCGGTTTGGTGCATCAGCTCGTGGGCGGTCTGAAGGCTGGAATGGGCTATGTTGGGGCCAGAGCTCTCGCGGACCTGAAAGAACGCGCCACGTTCATCCAGATCACTGCAGCGGGACTGAAAGAATCTCACGTGCATGACGTGGTAATAACGAAAGAAGCGCCGAACTATCGGATGGATTCCAGATAGTCCGGCAGAAAGCCACTAATGATACGAGCAGTCATATTTGGAGCAACCGGGTATACGGGCATCGAGCTGACGAGAATACTGTCCACCCATCCCGATGTGAGGATCGTCGGGGGAAGCTCGCGCAATTGGGCGGGGAAGTCAGCCTGCGATATCTTCCCTTTCCTGGGTGAATCAGAGAATTTCCCCTTGCAAACCCTGGACGATGTTGTCGCGAGCCACCAGGCTGATGTAGCGTTCCTCGCTCTTCCCCATGGGGAGTCTGCCACTGTGGCACGTCAGGTCCTCGACACGGGCTTGAAGGTGGTGGATCTGTCTGCGGACCACCGACTGGCCGATCCGCAGGTCTACGCCGAGTGGTACGGCTCGCACAAGGACCCGTGGCTCCTTACCCGCGCGGTGTACGGCCTTCCCGAAGTCCATCGTGAGCTCATTCGTAAAGCGGATCTCGTCGCCAATCCCGGATGTTATCCCACGAGCGTCATTTTGGGGGGAGGTCCTCTTCTAACTCGACCGGAAATTGACAAAGGATATTTGGTGGTGGATTCCAAGTCCGGAGTTTCCGGAGCCGGTCGCGGCGCGAAGCTTGGGACGAGCTTCTGCGAGGTCGGTGAGAGCTTCAAGCCGTACGGGGTGACGGGCCATCGGCATACTCCTGAAATGGAGCAAGAATTGACGAAAATCGCGGGCAGCGAGGTCAAGGTACGATTTACCCCACATCTTATACCCGCCAGTAGGGGCATGATCAGCACTATTTACGCTCGACTCCGAAAACCCTTGTCTCGCGAGGAGCTGAGAGAGCATTACTGCACGCGCTACCAAGGGGAGCCGTTTGTCAGGGTTCTCTCCCTGGGAGCTTTCCCTGACACCCTCATGGTCCGTGGCTCCAATCAATGTCACATCGGCGTGGAGATCGACGAACGTACCGGATGGGCGATAGCCATGTCCGCCATTGACAACCTCACAAAGGGTGCATCCGGACTCGCTGTTCAAAACATGAACGTGCTCTTCGGGCTAGACGAGCGAGCTGGGCTCCAAGGATTACCGCTATTTCCTTAGCGCAAGGGGTCAGGTCTTGTTTCTTGAACAGCTCATGGTGACCATCGCCTGCGAAGGGATCACTGACCGGAAATGCACGGACCCTAACGGCTTAAGGGGAAGATCAAGAAACAAGACCTGACCCCTCCTTCTGTTCTTAAGACATTCCCGTATCGAGAGGGAGACAAGGATGTCGTCGTCAAAGAAAAGCGCTGGTACGGATCTGGGATTGACTGAGCTGGAAAAGAAAGAGCTCCACAAGATAGCCCGCAGTGTCATTCAAGCCAAGACTCGGGGGGAGCCGGTACCCTATTTCACTCCGGCCACTGAGCGGCTGAACGAGAAGCGAGGAGCCTTTGTCTGCATATACAAGAAGGGGATGCTGCGCGGCTGCATAGGCACTCTCGAAGCGAGAGATCCTATGTACAAGGCAGTCCAGGAGATGGCCGAGGCGTCTGCCTTTCGTGATCCTCGATTCCGTCCCGTAACAGAGGACGAGCTTCCGTATCTCGAGATCGAGATTTCCATTCTGACCCCCTTCAGGCAAATCAAAGATCCTGCGGATGTGCAGGTCGGGCCCCACGGGCTGGTGGTAAGAAAAGGATTTCAATCTGGGTTGTTGCTCCCTCAGGTGGCGGCGGAAAGAAATTGGGACCGGGTGACGTTTCTAGAGGAAACGTGTAGAAAAGCTGGGCTTATGCGGGACGCGTGGAAGGACCCGGATACGGAGTTGTACGTTTTTTCCGCGGACGTCTTTTAACAAGCGCATGGGGTCAGGTCTTGTTTCTTGACCAGTCCATGGTGACAATCGCCTGCGAATGGATCACTGACCGGAAATGCACGGATCCTAACGGCTTAACTGGAAGATCAAAAAACAAGACCTGACCCCTTTTCTTCTTGACAAAGAGCGGACCTATGGAGGAAAGACGTCTGAACAGAAAGGCTGTGGCACTGCTATCCGGCG
>CAYZET010000477.1:0-4146 GCA_964477215.1 uncultured Syntrophaceae bacterium
CAGACCAATGAGGCTTTGACTGAGTCGCCCCCCGTGCGGGGGCGTGGATTGAAACAAGCTGCAAACAGACCAATGAGGCTTTGACTGAGTCGCCCCCCGTGCGGGGGCGTGGATTGAAACTCCCCGGGAGCCAGAAGATGAACATCGGTCTCAGGTCGCCCCCCGTGCGGGGGCGTGGATTGAAACTTCGGACTGGTTCGCTCGCAATGGGCGGGTTGCTAGCCCTCGCGGAGGACCTAGCTCGGAACGCCGGGACCGGCGAGACGCCCGCGCTACGGACACATCGCCCCTCACACAGGTCGGCATGCCTCCCCTGGTCATCGTTGTGTTCCTGATGTGTTGGTCATTTGCAGCCTTCCCCCGGCTATAGCCGCCGACCTCGAACAATTATTACTGCGCTCTTGTCCGGTATTCCGCATACGCAGCCTCGCCCAAGATGACCATTTGGCTGAAGACCGCCCAGTGGACAGGTTCATTGCTGATGAAGTCGGCTTCGCTCAAGTCGGCGGTTAGTCTCTGAGCCCTTTCGATGGCCTGAATCATGTCGAAAAGGGCGGCATATGGATCATGCGCTATAGACTACCTCCGTCGAGCTGAGGATGCCGTCCCGCCGAATCAGATTGGCACTGCGCTCAAGGTTCTTCCGGTCCACAAGCTCCACCTTTCGTCCGAAGAGCAGCGAAAACTCTTCCTGAGCGCGGGCAAGGTCCATGAGCGACCACTCTTCATCAGGCTCGAACTCAGCCAGGAGGTCGATGTCGCTATCGGGGCCGAGGCGGCCGGTTCGGGCGGAGCCGAAGAGTTCGAGGCGGTGGATCTTCCACTTCTGGCAGATCCTATGCAATGCCTCGTCTGGAACTTCAAAGTTGCCAATTCTCATTTCTTCGTTCCTCCTTTCCTCTTGCCTTCCGTCCCAGCAGGTTTCCGAGGACTTCCTGCAGCCCAACGAAGCTCAGAGTTTCTCGATCAGATAGAACTTGTCGGCTTTAGGTGTCATGACCTCGTCTCACGCTGACTTTTGGATACACGCAACTCCGCAGATTTGTGTAAGCCGTTGAAATGACGCATCCCCACCCCGCAAGGGTGGACCGTGAGCAGCCGTGGGGTTCCAACCCACGGAATGAGAAAACAAAGAAGCGAGAACTCCGGGAGGCCACCATTCACGCAGCGGGTGGTCAGCCATTGACCGTTGGGCGACCGCGTCAGGGTCGTTCCACAAAATGGGCGGCCGTCCTTCCCACGGGTTGAAACCCACGGCTACTGTTGGTGCGCCCCTCCGGGGCGAAGATTGTAAAGAGGCCCGCTGCAGGCCCGTCGGTGTGCGCACGGTGTCAAGTATGGGTGATAGTCAGCCTCTCGCGGGAGGGGTGAGATTCTCTCTCGGACATGGCCCTGAACGTGCTATCCGTAGGAGCTCGTTTCAGGGTCATTGAAGTCAGACCTCACTCCTCTCACCATCTTTCTCGCATCGTCTCCGAAAGAAAGAAAATCATCCCCTGTCCCACAGGAATACGGAACGCCAATTAGAGCCTCGGAGTACCAGACTGCTGCTCTTGGGCGGGTACCCTTCCGGCCGATTCTCGTTTCGTCACAGCTTGGCCCCGTGAAGCCTTGTTTCTGCTCCCCACCTTGAGCGACGCCTTCTTGATCGCATCCGTCACGCACCTTTAAACGAGCTCCAGGTGATTCTTCCGAAAAGGCTCGAATTTGTCCAGCAATTCCGTTCCGGCCATTTTCTCGTCAAAGGACTCCGCTGCGCCCACCTGACTTTCCAACGCTTCCTCCCCTTGATAGCTTGCAGGAATCACAGAATATTCTCTTTCATCACTCCCTCCTCTTCCGGTCGTTTCCCCTCAGGATACACGGCGTCGACGACATATCCGGACACACGTACATGATTTTTTTCGGGGGAGCACGATTTTTTTGGAGCGGACTGTCCCGATACACTACAGCCTCAAATGGCACGGTTCTTCCGAGATACCCCTTTTCAAGGAAACGAGCGGCAGTCCACGTGCGGAAGATCTCAGTTCGCGAATCAATATCACAGTTTCATGGCGCGCCAGAACCGCCAAGCCAGACTGGCTTCTCCGAGGGCACGTCGCTATGACAGAGGTCGAGGTTTCCGCATCCCCGTCCGCGAAGTTCCTTAACTATAGCAATCACGATGCCTGAACGCGATCCGACTCTTAACGGGCCGTCCGTCGTTCAGTTCACAAGTTGGGCCAGCCTGTTCTCAATGTGCTCCCCTATAATCGCTACCACACTTTGCCGGAGCCCTTTCAAGCCTCAATGTCTTTACTCCCATTCCCAGTAGGCGCGTGTCATTGCTCAGCCCCAATGAGGATGGAGACGCGGGATCGGATATGCGGAAAAGGATTTCCAAGGGACTACGCTGGTCCGCTAGGACCTGATCTATCCGTACTTCGCGATCAACTTGTGGCTCGCCGTGGAGGAAGATCCACTTACCGACCGCGGTGCCGTTGGCCAAAATGTCCACTGTGATTTCCGGGTGGGCTTCTGTTAAGAAGGCTACGGTTGTTGCGCTCAGAATAAGGTCAGCGCCTATCGGATGCTGGAGAGGAAACTGCAGGTGGGCCTGCTTGCCGACGGTCCAGGTACCCCAGGTTTCGCCAGTACCCCAGCCTCCTGCTTGCAGGATGCCGCAGATGAGGTTCCTGCGTGTGCTGAAATCAAGGGTGAGGGGTAGGGGGAGGTAAGATCCGACCACTAAGAATGCAGTTCGGTTGTGGTAGTCGCGAGTGTAACCGTCCGGTAGTGGTAGGGGGTGAATAGTGCCGGCGCGGAGGACTGCCTCTGGAGCTTTCATAGAAATGATGACAAAGCCATCCTCTCCGCCTCTTTTGGCATAGAGAGGTCCTGTCATGAAGGTCCACTGGGAAGCTACGGAAAAAGGCGTTTGATGCTTTGCGAGCTGGAGGACAATGCCTACCGCTAACTGCCATGAGGGGTGATCCCAATTGACCACAGGCTTCTTGATACCAGCGTCCCGAAGGCTGTCCACCAGAAGCGGAATAGCCCGGCCCACTTGGAGATTCCCTCCACATTCAACAGACGCACAGCGATTTTTCCAGATCGGACCAAGATGGGAGTATGTTTCGGCCGTAGAATAGATGGCCAACGCTGCACAGGCTATTCCTATCAACCATCTGGCGGGCAGGACCCTCGTTATGACTGCGGACAAAGGAATGGCATACAGTATGACCCCGATAGATGACATCCAGTTAACGAGAAACGGATGTATCGGACCCCGGATTCTCGATATCGACCAAGTAGCTGTTGCAAACACAAGGAGAGCCACAAATGAAATGGCAGTCTCATAGGCTCGTCTGCTGCGGAATGCAGCATATAAGCCTTGGACCAAGACGCACATTATTTGAGTGCCAGCAATTATTGGAGCAATCGTTTCAAAATCGTGGAAACGAGGCCCGCGATTCAGTCTCATCCATGCGACCTCCTCAGATATGGTCTCTATTGCTGCCCAGAATGAATGCTTCTCATCCGTGCATGAGAAAAAGGCTGCAAGCTTTGCAAAATTGCCAACTCCTCCGCTCGCTTGCTCGAGAAGTGGCATGCTCCAGCACGTCGCAGCCACCACGGTCACAAGCAATGACCACTGAACTATGTTCTTTTTGGTGAACAGACTACTTTGATAGCAGCGGTTATGGACGATTGCATATGCTATGCCGCCTATGAAGGCAGCAAGTGTGCAGGGCAGGGTGGCCACGTGTGTTTGGACGATGAAACTCCCCAGCAACACTACAGTCAGGACAGCCCAGAGGGCGCCACACCAAATCAACGGGGACAATACCAAGATAACGAGGAATGGTATAGCAAGCACGTGCGGATTCCAGTAAGAAGAGAGGTGAATACAGCGAAAATACAACCCGGAAACAAGGAGAATGGAGATCGCCAGTGGCACAGAGTATTGCTTGACTCTAGCAAGAGTAACCCAGATTAGAAATATTACTAACCCCAGGTGAAGGACAGCAGTCCCCAGGGCCAATGAGGAACCGTTGTTACCAAACCAATAATAGAACGGCACAAGAGCGTAGAAGAGCAGCGGCCCAGGGTGATTCCAGCCGAAACGCGAATATGGGCCCAACATTTCCCTGCAATTTATTGCAT
>CAYZET010000478.1:0-3243 GCA_964477215.1 uncultured Syntrophaceae bacterium
CCTCTTTCTGCGGCCTGTTTTGCCAATAGCTCCTGTTGGGCTTCGGTGTCGAGGATCACGGTGTCCCTGAACTTCCGACCCTTTTTCTTGGCGTCATCGTTTTCTTCCCGGACCGGTCGCTCGCTTTCAGGCCGCAAGTCGATGAATTCCATTGTATGCTTGCCAATTATAATGGAATCGCCGTCGAAGACTCTTTCTCGCGTGATCTTGCGCTCGTTGATAAAGGTCCCGTTGAGCGACTCAAGATCTACGAGCACATAGTAATTTGGCTCTTCTTCTTCGATTACCGCGTGGTGCCCGGAGACGGCCATGTTGTCAATTACTATGTCGTTGTCGTCCCTTCTCCCAATCGTGACCGGAGTCGTCTGAAACTCGTATTCCTCCAACACAGTATCCTGGAATTTGAGGATCAGCTTGAACATCGATGTCTCCACAGAAGTTTTCTGCGTTAAATTCCACGCGTGGTTCGTTTAGTGAGGTTCCGGCAGTCCTGATTCAACACCGTCCTCCGTTCCGTCTCCAGTGTCTTCGTACACTGCCATGAGCGCGACGGTTGTGTTGTCCGGTCCCCCCCGTTCGTTCGCCAGATCGACAAACCGATCCAGGAGCATGGGGCCCGGCTCATCCTTGAGAACCTCTGCCAAAATTTCTTCATCGGTCATAACAGCGGTCAGGCCGTCTGTGCACAAGAAGAACACATCGCCAGGCATGGCCGCCAACTCATCCACGTGAATCTTCACACGAGAATCGACACCGATGACCGAAGACAATATGTGTTTGAGTTGGGAGTCGTTAGCTTCTTCCCGACTCATTATGCCGCGCTCCACTTGGTCTTCCGCGAGAGTGTGGTCTTTGGATATCTGTTCGATCGTACCGTTCCGAATCAAGTACATTCTACTGTCGCCAACGTTGACCATCGATACGGTGTAATCGGTCATAACCATGCCGATCACAGTGCTGCCCATTCCCACGTAATCGTCTCGTTCGAGCGATTTCTCTATGACAACTCTGTTGGCCTCGTAAGCGGCCTGTCGCAACAAGTTGGCCTCATATGTGAAGCTAGGATCGTAGTTTTCAAAAGTCCTGGGGGCAGAGGAGCGATTCTTGGCGTGCTTTCTCCAGAAGCTCGAGATCGTTTCCATCGCCAATCGGGAAGCCACCTCTCCAGCTCTGTGACCTCCCATGCCGTCCAGCACTAGGATGAGCCCAAACTCAGGGTCAACAAGAAGGCAATCCTCGTTGATAGCGCGATGTCTACCCACATCGGTCTTGCCCCACATTCGTACAATCACCTTGCCTCCATACACGACGCAAGCCTCACCCGCTGATCCCGAGGCTTGGCATGATCCCCGTGCGCGTCGCACCTCGGTAGCCGGAAGTAAATGTATCCGATTTTGATTGGAAAATCAAGGTCTATTGAGGTTCGCGGCGGTGCGGAATCCACGCCGCGTGAACTTTGCAGCCGGACTCCAACACTGACGACGCATTCAGCACACGAGCGCAGCACCTTTTGGAGCCATATTCTCATGAGTCTTTGCTCTTTCTTTCCTTAGCAGAGGCGTGGTCCCACCCCCATCCCCTGGGTCCTGTCAAATGCATCTTCAACAAGGAAATCTGGAAAGCGTGACGACCTACACCACGGGATTACCTCCACCCTCGACAGCGACTTGTTTTGACAAAAGAGGCGCCCACGTATCGTTGGATTGTCCAAAGCAATGGTGAAACCGTCTTCGGTTCCGCAGATTTGTCGGTCCGATGAGAAGCCGCTCTTTAGCCTGCAACAAAATCAAATTAAATGATAGCCCCTTATGCGAAGAAACGGAAACTTGTCTTGACATTGCGCCACTTCAGTGTGTAGGAATTGACACCAAAGCATCCGAGGGGACCCGAGTAGTCTCATCGGAGCCGGGTCGCCATTCCTGCGTCGGATGGGCCTCAGAACCATGGCGTCATTCCCGGTGGGTCGGGTCCTGGAAGGGCGTACATTCATGGGTTGTACCTGTGATTCTCGAGCGAGAGCAAGAACTCGAACCGCTTGTCTGCTGGTGGCCGTGTGTGTCTCCCTCATCGCAGGCTGTAATGAGCTGGAACCTATCAAAAGAGAGCTACTAGCCAAGTTCACCAAACTGGTTAAGCAGAAGAAGAGCCCCTTTGTTCCGCGAGACGGGATCACCATCCGAGCCTGTTCCCTTTTCAGAACCGCCAATCAAAATTCCGAAATAATTCGGGACCTGCCCGCGGAAGCCCCTATACATCTCTTGGACAAAATAGGGGATTGGTACAGGGTCCGCACCCGCGACGGCAGGGAAGGCTATGTCGAGCAGAAAGTTGTTGGCGGGCAGGAAATCATCCAGAAAATCCAAGAGCTCAAGAGATCTATTGAAGGGATCCGTCCGCAGGCTGAAGGGGCGACGAAAAGCAGAGCGAATTTCAGGCTCAGCCCAGGACGGGAACAAGAAATCGTAGAGGTCCTCCAAGCAGGCAAAAAGTTCGAAGTTTACGAGCGGGTCGTGACCGTTCACCAAGGGCAGAGAGAGGCCCTTTCAGGCGTTGCGGACGCGGCGGCTTCGGACACCCCGAGCGGGGATAGCACCTTGGAAGACTTCAAGAAGGACGTGTGGTACAAGGTCAAGATCGAAGATGGCAGAGTCGGTTACCTCTATACCCACAACATGGTACTCACACCCCCCGATGAGATCGCACGCATGGTTCCGTTCATGCGTATGGTGGGGTGGCAGACTATCAGTGTGACCGACGACCCGGATCGCGGTGCGAAGAACAACTATCTAGTGGCATACGCGCCGATAGGGAGAGATGCCGGGTGCGATTACACAAAACTCTACCTTATGTCCTGGTCCTCACGCTCGAAACACCACGTAATCACCTCGCAAATGAAACTCTCCGGCATACTGCCGATCACGAGCTTCCAGCACGAGGGGCGGCCAGGGTTCAGCGTCCGCTATCTCCATCCAACGAAGAGGGACAAGCTCATACGCGCCGATTTCGTCCTGTTCCGGGGGGGGATGAAGAAAGTGAACGAAGAAGAGATCCCAGATCCCAGTCCCATTCATTAGGCACCTTGAAAGGTGCGGACTCCCTGTGAAAAAATATAAAATGACGGTAAAATGCCGTCGGCACTCGGAGTACGCGATTGCCATGGACGGCTTCGATCCGGACCAATGGCACCAGTAAGGAGGGATCATGAGTGACTCGTCACAAAAAGGGCTCAACTGCTTCAAGGCT
>CAYZET010000478.1:3253-4144 GCA_964477215.1 uncultured Syntrophaceae bacterium
CAAGGCTTACGATGTGCGGGGACGCATCCCGGACGAGTTGAACGAAGATCTGGCCACCCGGATAGGAAGGGCATATGCATCGCTTCTCTCCCCTTCACGGGTGTGCGTGGGAAAGGACATGCGCCTTTCGAGCGAGTCCATGTGCGCAGCCCTCTCACAAGGCCTTACCTCGCAAGGTTGCGATGTGGTCGACATCGGCCTGTGCCCCACGGAGGAGATATACTTCGTCACATCCAGTCTGAACCTTGACGGAGGCATCATGGTGACGGCGAGTCACAATCCGATAGACTACAACGGAATGAAATTCGTGCGGGAACATTCGCGTCCCATCAGCTCGGACACTGGTCTAAAGGACATCGAACGAATCGTTCTCGAAAATGGCTTTAAGCCGAAGGCCGCGACCCCCGGAAAGATCAGCCGGCTTGACTGCAAGGACTCGTTCATCGAGCATCTGATGGGATACGTGGATACTTCGAAAATGAGAAGGCTCAAAGTAGTAATGAACTGCGGTAACGGATGCGCGGACACCATCCTGTCGCGACTGGAAGACAAGCTGCCCATTGAGTTCATCAAGCTCTTCCCCGAACCGGACGGAACGTTTCCCAACGGGATACCGAATCCAATCCTGCCGGAAAATCGAGGAGTAACAGCGGAAGCCGTCATTGACAACAAGGCGGATCTTGGGATCGCGTGGGACGGGGACTGCGACCGCTGCTTCTTCTTCGACGAGAAGGGGAGTTTCATCGAGGGCTACTATGTCGTTGGATTCATGGCTCAAGCGTTCCTCAGAAAGCAACCCGGCCAGAAGATAGTCCACGATCCGAGGCTCATCTGGAACACCGTTGAAATGGTCGAGGAGGCGGGTGGCACTCCAGTGATGAGCAAAGCGGG
>CAYZET010000479.1:0-4134 GCA_964477215.1 uncultured Syntrophaceae bacterium
AAAGCAATGGGCGTAGCCCACACCCTGTGGCACTGGCGGTCTTCCGGAGGAGCTCATGAGGCGACAAGAGCTGGAAATTACAGACAGGAATGTACTGGAGTCGATGTTGCTTCGGGCGCAGGTATGCAGAATCGGGCTATCTCTTAACAATGTCCCCTATGTTGTGCCAGTCTGCTTTGGTTATCGGGACAATTGTCTCTATATCCATTCCGCACGTGACGGTAAGAAAATCGAAATCATCCGCGAGAACAATTCTGTCTGTTTTGAAGCAGAAATTGACGTAGAGCTGGTCCCAAATGAACAAGCCTGCGATTTCGCCATGCGATACCAGAGCGTGATCGGATTCGGTACTGCTCGCCTTCTCGAAGACGAGAAAGAAAAGATGCACGCTCTAAATGTCCTCATGGATCACTACTCCGTGAGCACATCACACGAATACCGTGAAAAGGTGCTCTCCAAGGTCGCGATCATCAAGATCGAGATAGAGACGATGACGGGTAAAAGGTCAAGGGCTTGAAGACGAGATCGGTCAGTTCTCCAATCGCGAGGCTGGATGCGGCGCCCCCTTGACAAACGCGAAACAATGACAATCTGAAGGCCGAGGAGTGAGACTCTTCGAGAGCAAACAACACCATTCTTGAAAGGAGGAATGTCGCTATGGATCTGAAGAGACTGGCTCCCTGGAACTGGTTCAAGAAAGAGCAAGAACAGGAACTACATGTCCCGGTTGTGCCTGTTCGTCGGCAAGATGTGCCTGCACATCAGGACCACCCCATAATGCGAATTCACAATGAGATCGACAGATTGTTCGAGAGCGCGTTTCGCGGTTTCGGATTCCCATCACTGGGGCTTACCAGGGATCTAGCTCCTCGCTTTGGGGCTGACTGGTTGAAACCCTCACTGGACTTGGCGGCAACGGACAGAGAATACACCATCTCTGTGGAGCTCCCGGGCGTGGAGGCAGGTGACGTCAGACTTGAGGTGGTCGACGACACGTTGAGGGTCAGCGGGGAAAAAAGGCAGGCGAAGGAAGAGAAGGACAAGGATTTCTACAGGATGGAAAGGTCCTACGGATCGTTTGAGCGTGTGCTCTCCCTACCAGAGGATGGGGATCAAGAGAGTATCAAGGCCGTATTCAAGAATGGGGTCATGACCATTACCGTGCCCCGGAAATCTCTGCCAACGTCCGCGGTCAGGCAAATCGAAGTCAAGACCGGCTGAGTCACCGTTATGGTGGAGCGCATCAAGAACGGTCGGGACCTGATTAGTAAGCCGACTTATTAAGGACAGCGTAAGAGCAACCACCGCGCCCCACTATTGTTTTTGCCAAAATCGAGGAGCTCCCCATGCCTCGAAAGGAAATCTCAACCTCTGTGGTGAACGCACGTGGATCGAAGGCTCATTTACCATCGCCTGCCACGACTGCCACGCACATTTAATGCGTAGCAGTATAGCAAGCCACAGAATTTCTTAATACAACGTGCATCCCCTTTATTTCACATGGGTCGGAAGAAACCGTCGAGAGCTCTTGGCAACCGGTACCATGTTGTGTTTGTTTTCACCGTGCCAAAGAACCAGGGCTAATATTTTTCCTCCAGAAAGGCAAGGGATTCGTCAAGTGCGTTGAGGGTGAGCTTCAGATCTTCTTCGGTGTGACGGAAACTGATATAGGAATGATGGTAGGGTGCGAAAAAGAACCCTCTCCGAATGAGCTGGGTGTAAAAATCCTTTCGCTTTCCTTTGTACGCACCTGTCTCATCCTCCCTAAACGTGATGTAGAACATGGGGGCCACCCCTGTCAGCTCGGCTCCCACGTCATGTTTATCAATCGCCTCCTGGATGCCTTTTATGAACCTTTCGCCCTTTTCCCAGATATTAGAAAGGACATTATCTCGCTCAAGTATTTCTATCGTCTTGAGGGCTGCAACAAAAGCATCACTGTTGGGGAAAAAGGTCGACGAAATGAAGAGCTTGTGAGCAGCAGCCATCATCACATTCTCTTTACCGGTCACAACAGAGATGGGATAGCCGTTGGCGAGTGCCTTGCCAAGAACGGTCAGATCGGGGGTGACACCATATAGTTCCTGTGCACCCCCCATGGACAGCCTGAAACAGGTACGGATCTCATCATAGATCAGGACCGCGCCATACCTGTCAGCTATCTCTCTTACGCCTTCGAGAAACCCCTGCGCAGGTACCTGCATCTTTTGGTGGTTGGGGTGGCCGAAAGGCGTCATGATAATAGCAGCCGTCTCGTCGCCATGGGATGCCATCAGGTCCTTCAGATGATCAAGATTGTTATAGGGAAACTCAAAGACATCCTCGTAGAGTTTCGACGGAATCCCGCCCTTCATCTCAACGCACCAGTCATGCCAGCCATGGTAGCCGCAGCGTATCACCTTGAGTTTACCCGTATAGGCTCGTGCAATGCGAATACTTGCCGTGGTAGCATCTGAGCCTGTTTTCAAGAAAATGCTCCTCTCGGATGAAGGCACGAGCTCGGTCAATTTCTTTGCCAGGATGTTCTGGTATTTTTGTGTCAGGGTGAAACAGAATCCTTTCTCCCTTATCTGTTTGTAGACCGCTTCATCCACTTCTTCTTCACGATAGCCCAGGATAATAGGACCGTAACCGCAGAGAAAATCGATAAACTCATTGCCGTCGACGTCTGTCAGCCGGCAGCCCTTGCCGCTTTCGAGAAAGATGGGATATTCTCCTTCGATAAAATCGGTCGGCTTTCGGGCACCCAAGACGCCTCCAGGTACTAGACCGGTGGCCTCTTCAAACAGTTCTCGGCTCTTGGTGATGTTCAGTCTTGGTATCTCTTTCATGGAAAGTCTCCTCTTACTGCCCTAAACTTCCAACATGGATGAAATCTTCTCGGTCTGATGGATTCTGGCGCCTCTCTTCAGGAACGCGGCAAGGAACTTGCCGGGATTAATGCACCCTTCAGGAGCTACCACCCCTTTTTCGGTAACGTCACCGGCATCCATCATGAGCGCAGCGATGGATGCGGGAAGTCCCGTTCCAGGCGCCATCCTTCCCACCATGTCGGCTGTGTAGGTTACCTTCTTGCCATCTCTTTCCCCTTTAACAATAACTTTGAGACCCGAAGCTTGCGGACCTCTATCTCTGCCCTCCGGAATGGTTTCCCAGAGCTTTAACGCTAGGTCGTAGGGTATTACCGTGGTCCCCTTGATATCAAAGGGCTCTGTGCTCAAGAAGCCGGTATCTTTCTGCTGTTTTATGAGCTCATCCACCCATTTGGGTATCAGTGCGCCTTTGATAATGACGTTCTTGACGCCTTTGATGTATTTCGGGATGGTCAAGGGTTGCGGATGGCCCACGTAGCGAAGAAGGCAATTCCCAAGGGGCTCCAGGAAGTCGGCTGCCACCTCTCCTGTGCCACCTTCCACATGGACCAGCTCACCATTAAGGTATTGCGGGATTTTTCCCAGGGTCATGTGAAGGCTGTGATCCCAAGCAGCTCCCGCGAGCTCGGCAATGCTGACGACCCAATAGAGGTAAATATCATCGACACTGTCCATACGATCTGCATACCACTTGACCAGAACATTGTTGGTCCCGGGGTCAGAGCCCATGCCTGTCAGAACAGTGATGCCAGCTTCCTTGGCCAATGTGTCTATTTCGGAGTCGAAGAGAATAGCGGTTCCTTCATAGTCATCACAGATATCGATATAGTTTACCTTTGCCTCAACAGCAGCCCTGGCTACCGGCACGGCGGTTTTGTAAAAAGGACCTGCACAGTTAATCACAACTTCAACTTCCTTGAATGCTTTCACCATGCCGTCGTGATCGTTGACGTCCATTCTTATCAGATTCACTTTTTCACTATCGCGCAATTTCGGTGCCAACCGTTCCGGGTCAGGGTACAAATCAGCCAGCACGACATTTGTGACCTGTGGTTGTTTTATCAGGTCCCGGGCAACGCCCTGACCCATGCCGCCGGCTCCGCCTAACACCAGTGCTCGCATATTTGATTCCTCCTTTATATTCCTGAAGCATGCGACGGGCGTGCAACTCTGGGGTTCCAGAGACCGGTGTCCGACCGTGGCATGGTCCTTTCATTTCGGCAAAGGCCACACGAAGACATCCCGCAGGACCAGAAAGCCG
>CAYZET010000480.1:0-4124 GCA_964477215.1 uncultured Syntrophaceae bacterium
ATCGCGAGAAAATTCTTCCGGTTATCGGACAAAAATTTTGTCACTCACTATAAATAGTTATTATGACAGACTCAGCATTCGAGGTCCACCACGGTGCTGGACGGTTCTTATTCCGGAACGGATGATCTCGAAAACTGGAATCCAAACCGCTCCTTCCGAGCGCATCCCGTGGGGTTGCCTTTAGAATTTCGCGAACTTCGCCAATTCCAGGGGACACCATAGTCATTTTGCTGGATCTTGCATCGAGCCTCTCGGTCCTGGTTTTTTCGCGGCGCATGGAACTGCCTAGGGCCGACTCCAGCCTCGTGATGAAGTCATCGTCTCCCAACGGTCTGCCAGTGCGCTTGAGCCGTGGAAGTGCTTCGAGCTCAGTGTCCGAAGACTTGGCCGAGCGAGAAATCACCTGCCGCCGTCGACGATTTCCTTCTTGTGTTACGTGGTGTGGTACTCCCGGAGCCCCCATGAGTGCCAATCTGGCCATGAGCTGAGATCACCACGAAATCTCATCAGAGTGCGGAAAAAATGACCCGCGATTCAATACCTTCTAAAAGCTCTCGATTTGGCTCCAACGGAAACAGAAGGCGTTTGCGGCGCGCGTAGGAGTTTCAGCGACGACACTCCGTCGGTGGCGTGAGAGAGGGGGGCTCACACGGAATACTACGCATTGCGATGAGCATTCGGCTCTGACGGCCACGGCTCCCCTGTCCATCTGGCAACATCGAGCATCGGCCTTGAAGATTGCGAGGAGAAGGCTATCCGCCAGCTCGAAGCTGAATTCGGCGAGCTCTGGACAACCAAGCTGCGGCACACGTGGGTAGGATCTCTGAACTTCATCGCACAGTCGAGCAAATCGACCCTGCCAGAGCTACAGGAGGCCATAGACGAGCGCATAGCATCGGTGAGGAACTTCTAAGTTAACCCTTCTTTAAGACCCGGCTCCCAACGGGCCGGTTTGCACTTCCACAACAATCCTATTTACATCCCGCATGACAAAAGATGTGTGGTAACATTCCGGTGGATGCGTACAGAAACAGTCTGACGCCGCGTGTGGTGCCCGTATAAGCCACTCCATGGTCAGAGACTCACTCCCCCATGCCCATTGGAGGACTACTCGCGTTACTCGTTTGATTACGGACGCCACGAAGCGGGAATCTTTTTCTTCAGACACAAGGAGCCGAAGCCACATGATCATGTCGTCCGGTCGCTGGGAAAGAGCTTCTCCTATAATGCTTTCAGCCGGATGCCCGAAGCCGTCTTCAACGGGCATGAATGCCTCATATCCGATTGGTTGTTTCACGTAACGGCCGTTTCTGTGTTCCAGGTTAGTCGCCATGTTACTATCTCCGATAACAGGGGGCCGGGGGTATTCCCTTATTATCGTGCGGACCGCTTTGTTGATAATAGACTACGAATTGTTACTGAAAGCGAAAATAGGGCAACGAGGACCCGGGAGGTGCAGGATTTCACGGGCACGATCGTGACCGTAGTCTATTTTTTCCTGACGGAGGAGAGCAGCGGCAAGCGCTGGGACATCGAGGTCCCTTCACGATGGCGAAGCACCGTCTCAGGCCTGACTCCGAGGTGCAGGTTCGGGATTTCGACCCGATCTTGGCGCACTCCACCATTGTCACGATACGCTCTATCTTTCTCGTTGTGGAACAGCGCTTCACTTCGGATGACAGAACAAGTGGGGGCTTCTTTCTTGCCGTTTCGGAAGAGATACGCGAGATCTCGTTTACCGAGCGTTGCTCAGAATACTCTCCCTGGGCCGGGCCAAGGTATGCGAACTTTGCAACACTTCGGAGCAACTAGTACGAGAAATTGTCGAGAGCACCATGAAGGAGGCCCTAGCCTGTGTCAGACGGGGCTTTTATGCCAAGTGCGAAAGTTGAGTGATTACACCATGCGTGTACACTCAATCAATTCGCAAGGAGAAGACAACATGACATCACAAGAACAAGCGGTAGCGCGTGTGTTGGACGAGGAGCACGAAAAAACCCTCTCTGAAGTCGAAGAGGCAATCGTGCAAGCTGTTAACCGGGCACGACAAGTGCTTGAAGATAATGACGATCTTAAATTCATCGAGGAGCAGTTTCGGATTTGGCAACGCCAGAAGCGCGAATTTGTTCTTCGATCAATCGCGCTAAATATTCTGTCGTTCAAAACAGATGAAGAGCTTCGTCTCTTTGTTGCCTACTGGCGACGCGCTCAAGCGGATCAGCGTGCAGAGGAGCTTTCGAAATTCAGGTATGTGCCAGGGGGGAAGACATGGATATAATCCGAAATAATTTTGGCGCGCTGAAAATCTATCATGATCGAACAATTGAATTCAGGTCGAATTGCCACTCTTTGCTCTTTGTATGATATCTGGGGACATACACCTTGTTTCCTCTAAGGTTGACGCTTGCGAGGTCTTCCGGGTTTTCCTTTGCTCAGGTCTCGACCGGTGATCGTCTCGACCCTTGCCACAAACGCTGCATCTCCGGCCGGGCGACCGGTCCGAGTCCGTTTTCGGAGCGAGCTCAACCGACCTTCGTCAGAGGAGAGCAGCAATCGCTCCCAATCCTGGACAAGTCCCAGTAGGGTTCGATCTGTGACGAGCGGGTCGTGCACGGTAATCCCCATGTGAAATCGCGCACTCGACCAGGGATAGTCCCATGGTACGTTTGCCATACCGGCCCGTACCGGATTCTGTTCCACAGAACGCGCTGCCGCCAAAAGGTGACCCTCGTCCAGAACACACGAGCTGAATCGCCCCTGGAACAGGTAACCGCGGACCCCTGCAGCGAAGTTCTTCATGCGTGTGTATCGCCAGTGAGCCCTGCCAAAGCACTTTGCCAGAGAGTCCTCTCGGTGCGGTACTGCGACAAAGTGGACATGGTTGGTCATGAGACACCAAACAAGTACCGAAACTCCGTGCCGGGCGATCTCTTCTCCCAGCATTCCAAGATACTCACGACGGTCCGATTCTTCATGAAACACGTTCATAGACCGAACACCACGCTGCGTGACGTGATGCGGATGTCCGGGAACCACTATGCGCGACAGACGAGCCATTATTTCATGTTGCGAGACGATCTCATGATTGTCAACAAAAACCTAGTGTACGTCCCCAGACATCAGAAATCACATTGTAAGGGTGAGGAAGGAGACCCCGCAAATCGCCCCAGGCTCCTTCTCCGTGCAACGAGGGATCAAAATGAGGCAACTTCTCTCACCGTGGGAGTCAGCTCCCCAGAATCCTCGACATTCACCTCGATAGGCTCCAGCCACCTCAGTATAAGCGTGCGACCTGACGGGTCGCTCTTCGAGCCGACCCAATAGTGGTGGAAGTGTGCGCACCGAATGTGCGGGCGGGGCGAAAGGAGATCCTTCGACCAGAGCGCCCATGAGCGCCAATCTGGTGGTCTGAATCTTTTGGATTTGACCTGCATCATTGTTTATAAAATAAATCCACCTGGAGTTTGTGCTTTGGTGCAAGCCAAGAATTGATGCAAGGCGACAATTAATACAAGGCAAGGGGGGGAGACAGGACGATGGCTGGAGTAAAACTCAGAATAGTTCTAGTGGTAATTGGGGTTGTGGCCGCTTTCATGGTTGCCTCAGCAGGTTCGGCAGGTTCGGCAACTCTGAAGCAATGCCACGCCGCTTACAACAGATGCATGGATGGTTGCGACAAATTACCGCCAGGGGGTGACGGCAGCAAACGGGCAAAATGCAAAAGCAAATGCGGTATTAGGCTTGATAAGTGCTTCGGTTCCAGTCGGCCACCATCATCAGGTAACAGGCAGACCACTACCGGAACAAGTAGTCCGACGCCGAAAGGCAAGAGCGTGCTGGACACGGTGAACGTGAATGGCGACAAGCAACTAGGCACCGGCATCACGCCCAGAGGCAAGAGCGTGCTGGACACAGTGAATGTGGGCGGCGTTTCTGGGCCGCCATCCGGCCGCCGTTTCGGCGCGGGAGCCAAGAAAAAATGATGTAAGAGGCGAGGTCGAACCGCAATAGACGTTGGGTCAATCAGCGTTGGGTTTAATGAGCTGTAAGAATGGCGCTTTGTATCCTGTGGATCGGCCTCGTATGAAGAATTGTTGAAGAAGTCCCACAAAAGCGGATCAAAC
>CAYZET010000481.1:0-4105 GCA_964477215.1 uncultured Syntrophaceae bacterium
GGCATGAATTGTACGGGGACGCGCCGCTCACTCGAATAATTCCTACGGGATGTCCGGCTGTTCTCCCCGACGCTAGAGGGAACCCCTATCCTCCGGGTCCCCCCCCGATCCTATTCCTTGGGAGCGTGGCAGCCCCCAGAATGGTGCACATGCTCAACGCGGCTGCCCGTCAATTGCGAGGATCCGCGACGGTTCACCTAGTGGGTCGGAACAAAGCACAGATGTACGGGGGAGACCGTGACTGGATGCTCGATCAGCTCATCGTGGACCACGGAGAGAAAGTAGAAGACGAAGTGTGGCCATACATTATGCACGCATCCGTGGGGCTCGCTCTCGCCACAGGCACCGATCCTTTCGACAACGACGTGTCCAAGATTTTCAATTACCTGCGCGGGGGGCTGCCGGTCGTGTCGGAGCATCCTATAGTCAACAACTGGCTTGTGGAACAAACCAGAATGGGCAGGGTGTTCGGCCACGGAATGATTACCGAGCTCGTGGCATCCGTTCACAGCCTCTTGGATCGTCCGCCCGAACCGAAAACGAGAATGGCAGCTATGCAATTCATGGCAGAGCACCACTCGTGGGATAGAAGGGTCGAGTCATACATGGAGCTCTTTTCGCTGGTGCTCGCCAATGGAGCAGGCCGCGGATGATCGTATCAAAGAAGTGACAAGAATCTTTGCGCTGCGTCTGTTCAGGACTTGCGCTTCTTCCACCGAAAAGAGTATGTTTGCTGAGTTTTCCGAATAGTCAGAGCGACTACTAACCTGAGCGGCGGGGAGAGGCGGACACTTGACCGCTCGAGGCTGCTCCTTGTATCCATCTGACAGGCTGCTGACAGCAACGCCTCGTGCTCAGTGCCGGTGGCTTCGCTCTGCGCGCCTGGGGGTATGGGGCCCTCTTCGTCTCCTGCGGTCTCTGCGCGGCTTTGGCTGCGGTCTAGCTAGTCCCCCTTTTTGGCAGGCCGGTGGCAGCAGACGTTGTGTGTGTCGATCTCTCGAAATCCGAACGCCACAGTGTCAAGTTCTGAAATAGTCTCTCACATGTCTATGAAGCGAAAACCTGTGGAGGAAAACGTGGAAACCGTGACCAATCGCGACAAAGGGCTGACGTATATTTTGGATCGGTTCCGTCCCGAGGATGCCCCTGGAGTGGTCGAGCTTTTCAAGGCCGTGTACGGTGACGGGTATCCGATCCGACTGTTTTATGACGCTCAGGCCCTCATAGAAGCCAACAAGACAGGCCAATACATCACTGTTGTCGCCCGCTTGCCAGCAGGGAGAGTCATATCTGTGCATCACTTCTTTCGCTCCGCACCCTATGAACAACTATACGAATTCGGGGTGGGCCTCACCCTGCCTGACTATCGGGGGGTCGGGGTGTCGAATCTTCTCGGGAATTACGCGGTCGAGAGGGTTCTCCTCGCGCTAGACTCGGAAGAAGCGTTCGGCGAGCAAGTGTGTTATCACATCCACACGCAGAAGATGTGCGCTTCACAAGGTTTTGCTGAGACAGCTATCGAAGTGGCTCTCATGCCTGCGGAAGCCTACGCACGAGAGAAGGGGACCGGCGGGAGAGTGGCCACAACACTGGCCTTTCGGTGCCTCAAGCCCAGCCCTCACACGGTGTACGTGCCTCAGACGTACTTGGAGCTCATCACCTCTCTGTACGGCATCCTGGATGATTCTCGAGAATTACTGCCTTCAACTCAGGAGATACCCGAGGGCCTGCCAACGGTCTCTCGCGTCCAGCTCTTCGATTTTGCCCAGGTTGCCAGGATAGCGGTCGAGCAGGCCGGAGCCGATCTGGAATCTCATTTGGCCAAAGTAGAGGAGGATGGCAGCGAGAAGGGCTTCCTCGTGTTGCAGGCATGGCTGAAGCTCTCATGTCCCTGGGTGGGACAGGCCGTGAATCTGCTTAACCGGCACGGCTACTTCATCGGTGGAATCCTCCCGCGCTGGTTCGATCAGGATGGGCTCCTCATGCAGAAGCTCTTCTGCCCCCCATATTTCGACGAGATTCAGTTACACTCCGACCAGACGAAGAAGATCCTCTCGGCCGTGCAGGAGGATTGGCGTCGCGTAACGCGTGAGAGCTCTTCGCCAGGGGGGCAGGCCTAAGTATGTGGAGAGAATTCATTAAATCCGTCAGGGAAAGGTAAGGAGGAAGTTCTGTTGACAGACCGGCACCCCCTGCATTAGAAAAGGCGTGATCATCCATGCTTACCGCCCCTTTTCCTAACCAGCACGGAGGACCAAGTGAACATTGACATCCGGAACCAGGGAGATTTCGCAGTTTTTTCCGTTCAGGGTCGGATCGATACCGTATCTGCCCCCGAGCTCCAGGAGAGATTGCTGGAACGCATCTCTCAAGGTGATTTACGGCTTGTAGTGGATTTCGCGGGCGTGGACTATATCAGCAGCGCGGGACTGAGGTGCCTGATGATTGTTGCCAAGACTGCCAGAGCCGATGGCGGCGTGCTTGCGTGTTGCTCACTGTCCGGAGTAGTCAAGAAAGTCTTCGATGTATCTGGATTCTCAGCCCTTTTACCTGTGTACGACACGCTGAATGACGTAGGCAAACAATAGAGAGATCCCTTTGCCGGCCGACCGCTTTCTCTTCCGACGCGGCGTGGCCGCAGCGCCCGCCACCTGTACCCCGGGAAACATGGTTGAAGATGTCTCGACGAATCCGCCCCACGCACAGCCTCCTCGCGAAGATGACTCTCCTGGTAATCTTGGGCACAGGGCTCGTCCTGGGTTTCATAGTCATGTTCAACTATTCGGTTTCCAAGCAATTTGTCATGGGAGAAGCAGAGCGCTCAGCCCAGGATAGGGCAAGATCCGTGGCGAGAGAGCTGGAGCTCGAGTTGCGGGCAGTCGAGGAGATAACGGAGAATCAGGCATTTAACCTCTCGTACGTGCACGTCGAAGAAAAAACTCTTCTGGCCTTGATTAAAGGGCTGGTTGAACAGCAAAGAGAAATTTACGGATCGACGGTAGCCTTCGAGCCCTATGCCTTTTCGCCGAGCTTGAAAGCATTCGCTCCCTATTTTCACAAGAGCGATGGGGGAATCCGTTTCGTACAACTGGGAAGCGATACGTACAATTATTTTAAGCAGGCATGGTTTGTAGAACCGAGAGAACGCGGAAAGGCGGTATGGAGCAAGCCGTACTTCGATGAGGGCGGAGGGGATATCATCATGACAACCTATTCGTATCCCTTCTTCGACCGTAATCCCGATGGAACCCACGGCAGCTTCAGAGGCGTGGTTACCGCGGATGTCTCAGTAACCTGGCTCACCCAGCGGCTCGCCTCAGCGGTTGACAGCAGACACGGGTACTGCTTTCTCATCGCCCGGGACGGGACTTTCATTGCAGCTCCGTCTGCCGACCTTGTCATGCGAAAGACCATATTCAACATGGCTGACGAGCTCGGACAGCCCAAGCTTCGCGACGTGGGAGTGCGCATGCTGCAGGAACCTTCGGGTTTCGTGCATGTGGGGTCCGCTCTGAGAGGAACCGATTCCTATCTTGCTTTTGTCCGCTTGCCCGCCACCGGCTGGTCGCTGGGAATTGTTTTTCCGAGCAGTCAACTATTCGCGGAGGTGAGCAGGCTCCACACGTTCAACATGACGCTCGCAGCGATAGGGGTGGTGCTCCTGCTCTTCGCGAGCCTTGCGGTGACCGGTACTGTCACCAGTCCCCTGCGCCGTATGGTCAAGGCCACCTCCCAGGTTGCTCATGGGGATCTGGATATCGATCTTTCGGAGGTCAGGAGCTCGGACGAGGTGGGTATGCTGGCATCGGCATTCACCCAGATGACCGTGGATCTGAAGAAGCATATTCAACAGCTCCAGGTAACCACTGCTGCCAAAGAGAGGATCGAGAGTGAATTATCGGTCGCCGCCGGCATCCAGCGAAGCATGCTCCCGTCGAGGTTTCCCGCGTTTCCAGGCCGTACCGAATTCGATGTGGCTGCCATAATGGAGCCAGCCAAGCAGGTGGGTGGCGATTTGTACGACTACTTCCTCACGGATCCAAACCGCCTCTATTTCACTATTGGAGACGTCTCGGGCAAAGGGGTGCCGGCAGCGCTCTTCATG
>CAYZET010000482.1:0-4089 GCA_964477215.1 uncultured Syntrophaceae bacterium
GAACGCAGCCTGGCTCTCTCTCAGCCGCACGGGCAAGGGCTCGACTCCCATGGTGGAGGCTTTTCCACACGCCGGGCAATGGGTAAGTCGGTTGAGGGTGTGACGTCTCGTCTTCCAGGTACGAGTGTCAACGGACAGCATCCCTCCTTCGATTTGCGTGTTTCCCCCCTTCGCGATCCACTCGGCGATCTCGGCTGCTGCCACGTTATAGGCCGCGTGCAGGGTAAAGGGTGCATGAACCGACGACTTCGGGACCGGGTCTTTTCTGCCTGTCTTGTCCATAATGAATCTGTCTACTTCACGGCTGAGGATGTGGCGGTCTCGAAGGCATTTCCAGCACCCTGTTTTGCCAGGAACGAAGAGAGGACCGATGAAAATCTCGATCTCTCCCGGTTTTATGAGCATCCAGGGCTTCCTGTCCCGAAGAGCCTCATCGTTACATGCCTCCAACCCCGCTCGGAGGTGATCGTCCGTGAGGACAAGGCGAAGTGCACTGTCTTCAGCGGAATGGATGCCAAAGGTTTCCAGCACAGCGAGGAGTGGCCCGGCGTCAGCGTCCCCGACGATCATGACCGAAACCGGAAGCTCCTTGAGCCTGGCCAAAGCTTTGCCGGGATCAACTTCCCTCACCGTCCAGAACGCTGCAGTGGGATAGTCTGTATGGGCCTCCACAATGTAGCCTGCGTTTTCTAGAAGCGAAATGGCGTAGTACACTTCCGCCGGGGAAGCCTCTCCAGCAACACAGTCAATAATCTGTTCGGGACTTTTCTTCCCGTCTATGAGAGGAGCAAGGAGCTGAAACAATCTTCCTGTCAGCACGTGGTGGCCGCTCTCACTCAGGAGAAAGACCCCTTCAGCGGGTACGACTTCCACTCGAAAATGAGGTTTGAAGATTGGCTTTTGCATCATGGAATCAATCCTTCCAGCCCTTGCACACGATCGTGGAGAAGCTCTCGCAAAACAGGTTTACGCTCATCATCATTCCTGGCTACGATTCCTTGGCCATGATGGCTTTTCCTACTCCACTGGAAGAATACGCTACCTGAGCTTGGGTACCTTGGGCAGCGTATGACCTGAACAGTGAGCAAGTTCTGAGCCAGATGAATCAGGGAGCGCACGTTTTCGACTATCAGGTTGGTATGCTTGATGGGTTCCCGATTTCACGAGAGAAGTCGAAGCGGATGCGAGCGGCGAGTGAGCTCTTGTGAAACAATAACAAGAGCGAGAGACGGGAGGGTAGCCAGCGAAGATATAAACCTTATTGCCTCATTATAGTTTTCAAATAATCTTGTGGAAAATCAGCTTCTCAGTGGAACCAGTGCCGATTCGGACCAATGACGGCTCAGGCGATCCCGAACGCTTCAGGATCGTTTGACTCGCCTGACCGCATAACAATCTCTGAGCCACGGTTGTACGCTCCCAATGTCTCACACGGCAGCGATTTCGGATCCCTTCGGGCGCGGTTGCGGGCAATGTAGTCCATGGTGCGCGGGAGAAAGGCGTAGCGAATCAACCACAGCAATGCCCCAAGCACCACTTTCGGTACCGCCATTCGACAGCCAAGCTTCCGGCAACGTTCATTCTCCGGACTGCGGGGGGAATTGGAGGGAAGAGGTGCTCAGAGACTCGGGCCATATCACCCTCTTACGGCCATACTGCCACTGATAGATGATCGGATGCTGGCGTATCTGGACGCCTTTTGCATCCACACCGTATCTCCCGATTAGAGTGACTGTGTCGAGGTTGGACAGTATCTCTCGAACTTTTTCCCGATCTGTGCTCCCCGCTCGTGATATGGCCTCCGCGAGGATCACTCCGGCAGCATAGCCACTCGCCGCATGGTACGGGGGAACACGCCCGTACTCTTTACGAAACGATTTCAAGAATTCGATTCCCCCTGGAAAAGCGGGCCCGACTTCGGGATCCCACACACCACTCCCTAAAGTATAATTGGCGAGATCGCCCAATATTCCTCCGTATTCGTCGAGAGCAGGGGCCACCTGCGAAAAGAACAATCTTGGGGTCCAGCCCAGTTCTGCAAGAGTCCGCCTGACCGCAACGGTGTCGTCGAGATAACCCCACATTACGAGGGCTTGGGCGCCGGTTTGTTGAAGGCGGCGCAATTGCGCCTCCAGGTTCTGCCGGTCCAATTGTTCAAGGCAGAGAACCTGGAGGCCAAAGCGGTGGGCCCATTTGACCGCATCCCGAGGGGTCCCCAGCCGCAGAAGGTCCTCGTCCACCAGGATGACCATTCTGTCGATTTTGTGATAGGCCATGAGAGCGAAGAGCTCTTTGGTCCAACGCCGTTCTGGAATGCTCAAACCAAATGCGTACCGAGGACCCGACTCCCACACGCTCTCGACCGCGGTCAGCGGCATCAACGTTGGATAATGGTATTGCTCCAAGAGAGGAACGACAGCCTTGGAGATCGGACTGGAATAGGGACCGAACACGAAATCAAACTGGCCCTCCGACAGCATCTCGCTATAGATCTTAACGGCAGTCCTGTCGTCACTCTTGTCGTCATGTATTGCGAGATCTACCGGCCGTCCCAATATTCCGCCTTCTGCGTTTTGCTTCTTCGCCCAGAGCCGCAGCCCGTCTGCATACATGGTCCCGAACCGAGCGTAGCGTCCCGAAAGCGAAATGGACGCGCCGATCCGGACCGGATCGACAGCGTACGCTGACCCTGCGGTCAAGCAAGCCAAGGTTAATGCAAGCAATATCTTCCTCTTCCAAAGACCCACCATCCTACCTGCCCTCCAATAGCCGTTGACTTGGGGTGAACACCTCTGAGTCGGTAGGAAACTTCTGCCCTCACCTGTTCTCACAGTCAGGGTGTTGTAGTGCTGAATCTCAGACCCATACAGTCGAAAATATGACATCTTTCCCTGGGAATGTCCACCATGGGCGGAACTCAAAATCCACGATGTAAACCTGTCATGACGCGCGCTTGTGTGCCGGCGGGACTCAATTGCGAGGCGTTCACGACAGAAGTGGGACCTGGAAACCGGATCCGAGCTAGCGACTGACTGCCTGGGAAGCACATTAGTCGCATAGGATGTTGACACATGCTTAAGCGTTGGTCTCTTAACGCAAGAATGTCTTGCCATTGATCATGGCCGTGGCACCATTCTCCTATAAGTGTGTCCGTCGAGGCATGGGGCTTAAAGCGAAGGCTTCTTCCTCACCCCGACGGGGCTCGCCTCGAAGGTCAACACGCAATGTGGGGCAGTTGATGCCACGCTTTCAGTTTATCTTCCTTGTTGCTCGTGTGATTGGAGTAATACTATTCGTACATTCACTCCGTGATTACTTCTATGGTGCTAGCAATGTGTTGATCCGGAATTCATCGGGAGTTGATGTCCGATTTGAAGAAGTGACAGTAGCCGACCAGTTCACTTCGAAACACGTTCACTTCAGCACCGAGAAGTTGAATTCGAAGGCATGGGATCTTTATAAGTCTTTTTTCTTTTGTGAGGTTCCGATTGACCAAGCTGGGCCAGGCGATTTGATAGTGTTCGAAGACAGCGTTAGGTCACCTGCTGGTCATATCGGAATTATCGAGACCGTAGGCTACGATTCGATACTCGGGATGTGGACTGGCGCTCTTTTTCACGCCGGCTCGGCTGGCCCGGGAGTCAGCTTCTGGTATGACGATCCAACTGGAAACTGGAGACTAGGGGGCGCCGGTCTCCGCATAGGCAAGGTTCTTCGGCCCAGAAGCTGCTGGAGTTACCCAGACCTCCCCGACTGGGCCAAAGCAGCTCAGGCGGGGCAATATCGGGATCCTCTAGTCCTTGATTTGAACGGTGACGGCATTCACACTCTGGGATTGAGTGCATGGGTTCATTTTGACCATGACGGCGATGGATTCAAGGAACTTACGGGGTGGATCTCGTCGGGTGAAGGGGTCCTGGTTCTAGACAAGAACGGCAATGGTTTGCTCGATAACGGGAGCGAGCTCTTTGGGGACTTCACATTTCTTCCCAACGGCACTCGGGCTGGGAACGGATTTCAAGCCTTGGCCATGTACCAGAATCCACGGTCTAGTTAGTCGAGGTTCCCGGGTTGGCTTTCGGGGACCCC
>CAYZET010000483.1:0-4086 GCA_964477215.1 uncultured Syntrophaceae bacterium
CAAGGGATTTGAACCAGCTTCGTGAACGGACGTCCATCGAGGATGACCAGCGTCATTTTCAGCGGTTCAGACAAGAGATGGCCGGCTTCGTGAAGCAACACCAGCAGCTCATTGCACGGAACGATCAAGTCCTCTCGAGACGATTCCAAATCACTCGCGCAATGGTAGTGGTAAGTATCCCTGTGATCGTGATCCTGACGCTGGGGATCTTGTATTTGCTCTCCTGGAACATTCGAGGGCTTTTCCTGCAAGCGGAAGCTCTTGTGGAAGCTGGGATCGGAGGCAATCTGTCGGAGGGCGTTTCGATCTCGGCGTGCAAGGAGGTGACAAGCCTCGGGGGCGCTCTCAACAGGCTGGTGGAAACGCTGCAAGGACAGGGGCGACAAATAAAGAATGATGTCTCTGAGCTCTCGGAATCCGCGTCGGCGATTGCCAGCACCGGCGCACAACTGGCTGTAAGCACGTCGAGGGCCTCGGCGGCTGTCGCACAGACTACATCGACGGTTGAAGAGTTAAGACAGGCGGCCCAACTGGCCAGCGAAGAAGCAAAGCGTGTTGCTCGAAGTGCCCAACAAACGATGCAAGTCGTATCTTCCGGGACTCGAGCTACCGAAGACACGATCAGTAGGATGAACGTGGTCAGAGAGCAAATGGCGTCTGCTGCGGAGACGGTTGTGAAGCTCAGCGAGCGCAGCCGATCCATCGAACAAATAATCGGGGTGGTCAAGGACCTGGCAGACCAGTCGAGTCTCCTGGCAGTGAATGCTTCCATCGAGGCTGCGAGGGCGGGTAACGAGGGTAAGGGGTTTTCCGTAGTCGCACAGGAGATCAAATCCTTGGCCGATCAGTCGAAGGAAGCCACGGAGCAAATCCGAAGCATACTTCAAGATATCCAAAAGTGGGTGAGCGCTGTGGTCATGGCCACCGAACAGGGAGCCAAGGCAGTAGACGCCGGGCTGGAACAGTCGGTGTTGGCGGGCAAGGCCATAGAGGCTCTCGCGGAAAGCGTGGCAACGTCTTCTCAGGCTGCAAGCGTCATCGACGCTCAAATCGAGCAACAAGTAGTTGGAGTAGACCAGGTTGCCGGAGCAATGGGTGACATAGAGGCGGCCATGCAGCAGAATCTCGAGGCTGCCCTCCAGTTGGAAGTTGCGGCAGGCAAGTTGCGCGACTTGGGTGAGTCGATGGCAGAACTTATGGAACGGTAACCAGACCCGGAGAGCGACCGCTGCAAGACAATAAGTTCCGCAATGGGTGGGACGACGTGTCCTTGAACGTAGGGTGGCCTTTCAGGCTGCCGTATTCCGCAAGTGTAGGGTAGCCTTTCAGGCTGCCGCATTCGCTTCGCGGTCGATGTCCTGGCACTGCAGACGCAAGGAGGTCAATATGCACGTTACCCATCTTGCTTCAAACGGATTCTATTCGGTTTCTGTGGATGTGGCCCAGAAGCGGCTACACCTCTTTTTGGCAGGCACATGGCTAAATGCCAATCAGGTACCGAACTGGCTCGATGATGTGAAGGCCGGTCTGCGAATGCTCCCGGCCGGTTTCACGGTTTTGACAAACTCGTCCAAATTAAACGGCATCCTTCGGCTGGACCTGGTCGTGCAGGCTCAGCGTCTCATATTGGAAGCCGGCCCGCGAAAAGTGGCTCTCGTATACGACCCCAAAAAGGTGGTGGCCAAGTCGCTGATGGATGCAGCAGCCCAGGACTCAGGCCTGGCAGTGAAGCCATTTACCGATCCCTTGGAAGCAGAAAAATACTTGGCCGGCTAGCCCGCTCGGGACTCTGGGGAGCAAATAGGGAGTATATTTGCGGCAACGGGTTCGCGTGAACGTCATAGAGCTCATTGATGTTCGCGGCACGAGTAGGGGTGCGTTTCAACGCCCTACCCCGAGCTGGGCTGAAGCAAGTACGCAACCATATTTATGAAACGGTGTCCTCAGGCTTTGTGCTCGGTATTCTGGAGGCCGTTATGAAGATACTCCGTGCCACAAGAATGGAACGCTGCATCGGGTGCTATTCTTGCTCGCTCGCTTGTGCAAGGTTGCTACACCAGAGTCTTTCCTGGCATCGCAGCGGGATTCGAATCCGCTCGGCCGGTGGTTTGAGCACTGGCTTCGAGGCGCAAGTCTGTCTCGGCTGCGACCCTGCTCCCTGCGCCCAAGCTTGCCCTACTCATGCATTCCGGCAGCGAAAGGGTGGGGGAGTGCGGGTGAAACGGAGTCTGTGCATTCGCTGTGGAGAGTGTTCCCGAGCCTGTCCGGTGAGTGCGATATACATGGATCCGGAAACCGGGTTGCCCGTCGTGTGCATCCCTGCGGGAGATGCACGGCATTTTGTCCCCATGAATGCCTGGAGATGATAGAATCCGCGCCTGGAGAAGACGATGATCGGTGAGGAAGCATTCAGGGTGTTGGTGGTAAACTTGACCGACGGGAAGAGCGAACCCGTTCTGTTCGGCGATCCGTCGGAAATGCTCGGTGGAAGTGGCCTGGCTGCCGGTCTCTTCGCCGTGCACGGCATCACGGACGGGCCTGCAGACCATCCGGATCAGCCGCTGATCTTTGCTACCGGCCCGCTCACTGCCTACTTTCCCCTCATGAGCAAAGTGGTCCTGGGTTTCAAGCCCCCTTACAACGGGCAATATGCAGAGAGTCATGCGGGCGGAGGACAAAAAATCCCAAGACGCTGCGGCATTCCTCATGGAAGAGGAGCGGCGGCGAGTGCAACTGACATGCATGGTTTCATGCCTCTTTGCTCGAAACGTTTACTCGGAGGATCTCCTGCAAGAGTGTCTTGCGTCTGTGGGGTGCCCCCGTCTCGCCGAATCGGTAGTGGCTCGATCAAGCGAGGTTCAGGCCAAACGCTGGCAGTTGAAGTTCCAGACAGGGTACAACCCCACGGATATCTCGATTCCGAAGAGATTCGGCGAAGTCAGTACGTGGAAAGGCGAGATCGACACGGTCTTCATGCACGAAGTCGCCTCCAGATACCAGCATTCAGTGCGGAAATTGGTAGACGTGGGGCAAAGCGTTCAAAGCTCGTGACCAGAGTTGCACTAATCTCGTCCACAGAGAACGCCAGATCTGGACGCCATAGAAGTTGAGGGGGTTGTGATGGACGAACAAGGCAGCAATGGACAGCCCACACAAGATGCGTGAGGTAGCCGTCGCGGCTTGAGTCTCGGTGGGCTCAAGAGAGGATTCCTCGACCACCTCGGTCCATGTTGGCGCAAATGCGGGTGCGCATTCTGCCACGGCTCCTTGGGGGACTAGCGCTTTGAAGGAGCGCGCCTTCAGTGTATACCTGATGGACAATCAAAGCCCCTTTTCACGTGGCGCAACATATGATTATCCGTAACGAGACGAAGTCCGATATTGAAGTGATATCCGAGGTCACGAGAGCGGCCTTCGAGAATCATCCATATAGTAATCAGACGGAACAATTCATAGTGACCGGACTGCGAGCTGCCGGTGCACTCACTATTTCACTGGTTGCGGAAGTCGGTGGGAAGGTGGTAGGCCATGTGGCTTTCTCGCCTGTGACCATTTCTGACGGCAGTCACAATTGGTATGGTCTTGGCCCTGTTTCTGTACTGCCTGAATACCAGAAACAAGGTGTCGGAAAATCCCTCATTCAGGAGGGTTTATCATTACTGAAGGACTCAGGAGCCAAAGGCTGTGTTCTTGTGGGCGACCTTCAATACTATAAACGGTTCGGCTTCAGAAACCTTCCGGATTTGGTTCTTGATGGCGTTCATCGAGACTACTTTCTTGCCCTACCATTCGACGAGAATGAGACTCGAGGCGTTGTGGTGTTTCACGAAGCTTTCCGTGCAACTGGCTGACAGGGGACTCTTGCGGAGCAAGAGAGGGCTGTCTGAATTCTCCACAGGAACGTGTCTCGCGAAAAGCAGGACTGGGTCCACCCGAATCTTGCCCCAGATCTTCTGGTTTCGACTAAATTGTGATTATGTCAGACCGTTAGCACGAGCCTTTCTCCTTGAGGAAATCCTGCGCATATGGCCGCTAGCCAGGTGCTGCCCCCTATCCGCGTGAACCAATACATCAGAGAAATGGCGA
>CAYZET010000484.1:0-4059 GCA_964477215.1 uncultured Syntrophaceae bacterium
GAAAAGAGCTGCCTCGAACAGCAGGAGGCAAATACCGTATCCAACAGCCTTGGTCGAAAACTTGCCCAAGCGGGTGGCAAGATACACGACCAACGAGGACATGTAGAACGTGCACGCCAGGAGGGCTGCACGCTGCCAAATGTACAACGTTCCCCACGTGAGAATCGGATGGATGACGAAAAAGAGGCCAGCGGCAATGCTCGCTCCCATGTGCTGCCAACGGTCTCCCTGCGGCGGAATCCGGAGGATGGTGTACCCGAGCAGGCTTATAACCACACCCGTCATCGCGAGCATGACGAGATTTGTCAGGCGAAACCAGTGTGGGTCCATGCCTGAATAAAGATAATTACCGTAGAACGAGAGTATCGTTATAGGACGCTGAGGATAGGTTCCCAGGACCTCAATCACCCGCCCTTTCGCGTACACGTCTTCTTTGGCCAGGATGTGCGCTCGACTGTCGTAGTACATCTCAGCATTCAGAGCAGGGTGATATAGCACGCACGCTACCACAAAGAACGTGAGAAAAAGCCCGACGAGCAAAACCGCGGTCCGAACAGGGCTGCCCTGATCAATTTTCCTTTGTAATCTCGATTCATCCATGGCGTGCCAGCTCCCTCTCACGGATCAGACCAGGGTAGGGATCCCCGATGGCCGGTCCAGCAAAGCGCTTCTTGAAGAATCATTCCCGTCGTAAGCGCATCTACAAGTACCAAAGGGCGTAATCTGCCGATTCGAGAGAATGAAAGAAGCTGTTGCCCGAGATGAGGAGTACATACCATGGATAGCCAGGAAAAACGCTTGACTCCGCAAAGAAGCACAGGACCTACGTACACCAGAATGCGATGTTGTGCAAATGGTTCCTGCAGAGGATTTGAATCTTGGACTGAGGTTGGCGAATGCTATTCGGCAGGAGGCCGTGTGACGAAGGACTGCTCAACGTGCAAATGAATAAAGTCGTTCCCATGGGGTCGAATCGAAGGCTGCTGGTGGTGTGCGTGCGAAGGGTTTACGGAGCAACTCCTCCATGATTTAGTAATGGATCCGGCACTTCTGTTTGGATTATGATGGTGCGCATTGCGCTTCGCACCATACAAGGGGCGGGTTTCAAACCCGCCCTCTTCACTACTGCTTATCGGTGCCGGCCTTGCCAATCGACCAAGAAGGCGAAACGGGAATCAACATCACAATGGGCCGCTGCTGAAACGTCAGGATACTTCCAAAGGAATGGGTCACCATTCGTACTGTTCTCGTTCGATGATCGTGGCTACCCCCTGGCCGCCGCCCACACATGCATTGGCGCAGCCGTAGCGCCCTCCTTTTACAGCAAGGATCCGTGCCAGCGTTCCGACGAGCCTGACTCCGGTGGCTCCGAGGGCATGACCGATTGCTGTGCCGCCACCCATGACGTTGACACTATCGGGGTCTATCCCGAGCTCCTTCATGCAGTTCAGGGCTACTATCGTGAACGCTTCGTTAATCTCCCAGAAATCGATGTCCGAGACCTGCAAGCCGGCCTTCTCCAATGCTTTTCTGCTGGCCGGCACGGGGCCTGCCCCCATGATCGTGGGATCCACGCCGGCAAAGCCAATCGACCGCACAGTCGCCATGGGTTTTAAACCCCGACTCTTCGCTGCATCCTTGGACATGAGAACCATGGCAGACGCTCCCGCGTTCAACGGAGAGGAATTGCCCGCGGTAATTTCGTGTCCCTCTTTGAAAGCGGGTTTAAGCGACGACAGGCCTTCAAGAGTGGTGTCCCCACGGACAGCCTGGTCCAGGCTAACCACCTGCCGGCTGCCGTCAGCCTGTTCGGCCTCCACAGGCAAGATCTCGTCGTCGAAGAAGCCATCCTGCTGCGCCTTGAACGCAAGACGGTGGGAGCGCAGCGCCCATTCGTCCATATCTCGCCTGGTGAAGTCTGTCAGTGAAAAGAGCTTCTGAGCCGTCAACCCCATGCTCAGTGCTGTCTGCATATCCCAATGCCTGAATTCCGGGTTGGTGAACAGAGCCATGTTGGGAGCAATGAGCCCTTTCTGGATCGACTCCCCGCCCATAGGGACTCTCGTCATGTGCTCCATGCCCCCAACCAGGACGATGTCCGCATTCCCCGTCGCAATCTCCATGAAACCGACATGTATTCCGGCCATAGAGGAACCGCATTGCTGGTCTACGAACTTGCTGGGAATGGTCTCGGGCAGGTTTGCCAGAAAAAGGGGAAATCGGCCCCCGTAAGTCCATTGCTCACCCACTGCCAGAGCACATGCGACAACGAAGTCATCTATATCATTGGCATTGATTTTCGTGCGCTCGACGAGCGCCACAACCAGCTTGGCCAAGAGCTCTTCGACTCTAACCTTCGCGAACGGGTCCCTCGAAGGATCGTTGGGGCGGGAACGCGTCTGCGCTGTCCGCAGGTAACCTGTCACCACAACTTCCTGCATATGATGTCCTCCTCGAGCCATGAGATTTGCGTATCAGGACTGGCTCTGGCTTTTCAGAAATGCCTTGTAGATGGGATCGGCTTCTTTGAGCTCCCTTCGCAATACTTTACCCACCATTGTTTTTGGAATGGTGTCGATGAATTCCACATACTTGGGAACCTTATAATGGGTCATGTTTTCTTTGGCCCATGCCCGTAATTCTTCAGGCGTTACCTGCCCTTTCCAGTCCTCCTTAAGCACCACCCATGCCTTTATGGCTTCACCAGTTTCCGGGTCGGGCAGCCCGGCCACCGACGACTCAAAAACGGCCTCGTGTCTTGCTATCAGTTCCTCGACCTCAGTGGGAAACACGGAGTAGCCCTTGACCTTGATGAGCTGCTTTTTCCGGTCGTTAAGAAAAACGCGTCCAAGCTCGTCGATGTACCCGATGTCCCCTGTGTACAGCCAAATCTTTCCATCCCGCTCACGAAGGGCTTCAGCGGTCTCTTCGCGATTGTTGAGATACTCCTTCATTACCATGGGAGCCGACAGGATCAACTCTCCGCTTTCTCCCGGGGGCAGCTCCTTCTCCCCGTCTTCCATATCCACGATCTTCCATTCCACCCCCGGGAGAGGAAGGCCGATACTCCCTGTAATGAACTCTTTGTCGTACGGGCCAATGGCAATACCGGAGCTGGATTCTGACAGTCCGTATCCCTCTCGAAGCACTACCCCCGGGAGCCTCGCCTCGAAACGGTCCTTCACGTACGAGTGCAGCGGACCGGCGCTGGAAAGGCACCGGTTGATCTTTTTCGCTACAGGGTACTTGTCTAGGTCCGGGAAAGCTGCCAACTGCTGGAACAGCACTTCTGCCCCGGGATAGAACGTCTTGCCGTCCATTCCCACAGCGCAGACAGTCTTGAGCAGGTCCTCGGTTTCCGGGGGTTTCGGAAATAGAATTGCATACCCGTGATTCTGGATTGCGGTATGCAGGCATGCCATGCCGAAAACGTGGAAAAGAGGCAGGATCCCGATAAGACAGCAGCCCGGAGAATCCCACAACCAGCACGCAACGCTCACCGCACTGGACACGCAGTTGAAATGTGTCAGCACTGCCACCTTCGGTACGCCTGTCGTGCCTCCGGTGAGAACATATGTGGCAACGTCGTCGGTGGACACGTCCTCGGAAATATGGGAAGGCTCGGTGGCGAGCAAGTCCACGAACTGGATTGCAGTATCCGGAACCGGTCCGGATGGTATCATGCCTGCCTGCTTGCCCATGGCCTTGTTTTCCGCAGGCATATCAACCAGGTCCACCAGATTGGTAGCAATAATCTCATCAAATGCATGGCTGGCTCGCAACGGTCCGAAGAGCGGTTCACATATAGCATCGAGTACAATCAGTACGCGCGCCCCGGTGGAATCCAACTGATGGAGTATTTCTGCAGGCTTGCTTATGGGATTGATACCTGTAACCACCGCGCCCAGCTTGGAGCACGCATAGAATGCTACGGGATACTGAAAGCAACTGGGCATCGCCAGTGCCACCGTATCACCTTTCTTTATCCCGAGCCTCTTGAGACCCGCCGCGAATGCGTCCACGTGCCCCATCAGTTTCCGGTAACTCATAAATGTACCC
>CAYZET010000485.1:0-4031 GCA_964477215.1 uncultured Syntrophaceae bacterium
AAGAATGCTGCCATTCAAAGGAAATGTGGCGGGATTACACTAACATATTCATTTCGAAGGGGCTTCGGATCCCGTTCGAAATACAGGGTTGACCCCGACAGACGTCCTGGAAGGAGTTGGCTACCTTCCTCCTGTGACACAGTTGGGGTGCGCTTCGAGAATCCCCAGATTTCAGGTGGTTCCCGAAGTGCCCGAGCTCCGAGCTCGCTCGATCTTGGTTGGCGGGCTTATCCTTTTGATGACAGCCAGCTGCAATTCCAGGGCAGGGAAAGTCCTTGGCACGCTTCTACTCGATTGTGAATAGTGAAGCGTCAAACTCCGGCTTTCCCTCGTACCGTTGAAGAAAAAAGCCTGGAGCCATGTTCACATTTTCCACAATCTGCGGGCTCACCTCGATTCCCACCTTGTGAAATGCTTCCACTACGGCTTTGGGCGAAGGGGGGCAGCTCTTAACGAAAATAAACCTGTGCTTATCGGGGTGGTTCTTGTGTTTCTGATACAGGCACTTGCCAAGCACAATAGTGTGCTTTGCATCCGGGCTTGGGGACATCATCTTTCCTGAGATCACCTCTACATTGTCCCATGGTTGGCCTTTCCACGCGTACGCAATAGCAGTCAGGACGATTCCTGCCAGTACCGAGCAATAGGTACAGAGGCTCGAGTCGTATTTCGGGTAGGAAAGCCCTCGTATACCCATTTTCGCCATAGGAAGAGGGAGGGTATTCGTCTCGTTGTATGCGAAGGAATATTGTAAATTCAGGGCCAGCTCCTCTACTGTCTCACCAAATACCTGGAGATCCGACAGGTCGAGACGGCGGTCCCGGTCTCGCGCCGCGTGGACCATGTGCGGAACTATTGATGGTTCATACCCAAGCAAGCGCGAGCCCACCTTGTCGGCTGAGAATACATCCGTTGACGCGATCAAGAGATTGGTCCGCCTCATACGGCCGTCGAAATTCGGACCCCGCTCGTTCGTGTAAATTCCGTCCAGGATGGTGAATGAGGGAGGTAGAGGGTTCGCCAATTTGGACACTCTGAAGTCCAGATCGCTTGCCGGGTCATCTGAATGACATTTCTTGCGAGAGCGCATATCTATCACGCCCTTTATATTCTTGATCCCCAGGCTCACCACCGTCTGAGCATGGGTCTTCATAACTGGGATATTGATCACAAAGTCGCTTTCCAGGATATCCGCATTATAATTGAACTGTATTCCATCGCCCAGATCCACCTTTCGGAACGGCCTCTGGTGGAGATCATAAACCTTCACGCCGTACCGGTGGCTTAATTTTGTGTACCCGAGCGTTTCGAAGGCATGAACTGGTGTTTTTGTATCCTTCGGGTCGAACAGCACGATTCCTTCGCCTATGGTGATCCGATCTATGCCGCGCTCTCGAAGAAGGGTAACCATGTCCTCTACGACACGGGAGGTGGTGATAACGCCCCATTTGGGGAACGGCACTGTTCTGGTCCAAAACACAACGTTAGGTTTTATGAACACTCGCGCATGGGATGGAAGCGCATCGAGCCCACCCGCGAGCTCAACCGCTTTCCGCACCGATTCCAATGGCTTCTCGTAGCGTACCACTGCTACCACTGGTTTGCTCATTCCCAATTGCTCCTCTTTCGCTAAATGGGAACAAGCTATCAGGGTAGCGAAACCCTTTCAAGGGAAAGCATGCATTGGCTCCCAAACCCCCCGCTGTTGGGGCGGGTTTGAAACCCGCCCTCGCTATCGTTCTCAGCGTGTGGCACGGCATATGGGCAAAACCGCGTGACTGTGAACACACGAGCCTGTAGGTGAAATCGGCTACCTGGTCCCCCAAGGGCCTCCTCGTGGATTTTCAATTCCTGAACAGCACCCGGGCTACTGCTAGACCGTCCCTTTCATCCACCCTCGCTTCCATGCCATGCCATCCCAGCTTGTCCAGATGCCGGGCTGCTTCGTTTCTGAATTCCAGGATCGCCCGGCCCGATGTGTCCAAAGACGCAACCCGGATATCCTTCAAATCGAAGCGAAGGCCTGTCCCCAGTGCCTTGAGCGCCGCTTCCTTGAGGCACCACATTCTGGTGAGCTCGGCCCAGCGCCGGTCTCCGTTCCCGGCGGAGACTATCTCTTCTTCGGAAAAATAATCCTCCGCCCACGCTTCGCTGCGGGACTCTATCTTTTCCACGTCCACGCCGATCCCACGAAATTCCCCTGGAAGCCCGGCCATGGCCATGGCTATGCCATTGGAGTGTGACAGAGACACCTGGCCGATCTGAATTCCCGGCTGTCCCAAAAGCTCAGCTATCGGCTTGCCGTGTTCGTCCTGCACTATGCGGATCTCCCCTAGCGGATGGGATGCCCCCCCTATCGTAACGAGCCTTTGGAGACATTTCCTGACCGCAACTCTTCCAGCGGCCCATTCAGCAACCCTTTTCGGAACGACCTTCTCCGACAGCAGCCGTGCTTCCTCATCGTTCATGGTTTCCGCTATGAACGTGGAGGAGTCCTGCTCGAGACAATCGGCCACTTCCTTCACCGATACGATCTCCTCGAAGATGCGACCGGGAAAGCCTTCGGTGGAAGTAAGCTCCACCATTTCCACCCCATGAAGGGACACGATCACATTTCCGGAACAATCCTTGACTACACCGTCGAAAACAAGGTTGCTCCTTCCTTCCGTCCCCTCGCTGCTGTCGACCCGACTGAGAGAAAGCTCCCCCTCCACAGGGATCGAGCTCCTCTGATGAACGACTGCTTTGCCTATTCCTACGGGCAGAGTCATTATCCCTCGCGACTCGATCCCGAATGCTGCTGCGGCTTGGAAAGCCGCTTCAATGGATCCAGGAACCATGTCTGCAAACATGGCGCTTCGATGCTCGGTATCGTGATAACGGAAGCGCACTCCTGGACCGTCTCCCTGGAGAAGAACCGAATCGAGGAATTGAAAGCCGGGTCCATGGAAGAACACCTTGTATATGTCTCGGTCTCCGATCCAGACAGACCGCTGCCACCCATCGAGCTTGATGGGCTCCGTGGGGTCCGTCGCGCCGGCGACAATTTTGCACTCATGATGCAGCCGGGATGAGCCCACCCTCTGTCCGAGTGGGTTAACAAACCAGGATGAAATTCTCCCCAGGTAAAGAGTGTGTCCGTTTGTGGCATCCATCCGGACTATTTCCACGTCGGCCTCGAAGGGCTGCTCCTTAAAAATTTTCAGTGGGCTGTGAAACTTCACATCCTCGAAGGACCCGTCAACCGCGCCAGGATCGAGAAGAGCTGCAGATGCCCGCATGATCTCCATTCCGCCCACTCCGGGCAGGACAGCAGCCCGATCGATCCGGTGATCGTTTAGCAAAGGATGGGACGGGCTCAGCGCGACTTTCACTTTCACGTAATGACCGGGCACCAGCGCAACAATTTCTGAAGACTGGCCGGCCAAGCTTCGTGCGAACGGCACCCCGGACTCAATCCCCTCGAACGCATCGATGGCGAAGGGCCCGAGTCTGCCTGCGGCCATGACTTCCCTGGAACCCGTGTATCGCCCGAGCTCTCGGGCCAGGAACTGCACACCTTTCTGGGGGGTGACAAAGTCGATTCCCGCGGATTCGAGCGTCTGTTGGACACTCCCCCTGACAGCCATTCCGATCTCTGACCACGGGGCCCAGTCTATGACGGAAGCACGGGTCTCTAAGGCACTGTCTGCCCACCGCAGCAAATGAGCCAATCCATCATTGGCGGCAGAGTAATCGATCTGAGCGATGTTCCCGAATCGTCCGGACACGCTTCCGAATCCCACGATCCGCCGTGGGAGCAATTGGCTCTCTTGAAGTGTCTCGAGCAAACGGCGCATACCTTCAACCTTGACGGAGATCACCCGCTCGATCTCTTCCAGGGTCTTGCTGCGCAGCGCACGGCTTATGTCTATTCCCGCCGCGTGAATGACAACATCGACCCGGCGGCAAATTTCTGCCACTTCTTGAACCGCGTGAGCAACCGCCTGCCCGTCGCGAATGTCCACGGATCGATAAATCACTTCAGCGCC
>CAYZET010000486.1:0-3988 GCA_964477215.1 uncultured Syntrophaceae bacterium
GGGGCGCGGGTCTACATAGCGGAGGACGAAGAGCAACTTGACAAGGCCCTCTTTTTCCGGGACCGCACCCCTGCTCTGGAGAAGATCGTTCTCATCGACACCGAGGGGGTGAGGCGGTTCTCAGACCCAATGGTGATGACGTTTGACCAGCTCCTGGAGATGGGACGAGACCTGCACCGGGAGCAGCCCAACCTCTTCGAGGAGCTGACAGGAGCCATAAGACCGGACGACCTCGCCCTGATTATCTACACCTCCGGCACGACGGGCCCGCCCAAAGGTGCCATGCTTTCCCACTACAATGTCACCTGGACATCCTGGTCTGTTGGAGAAGCGCTGCCCCTCTATTCTACCGATGAGCTGCTCTCATTTCTCCCTCTTAGCCATATTGCAGAGAGAATGTTTACGTCGTTCCTGCCACTGAGATTCGGCTATACAGTGAGCTTCACCGAAAGTCCGGATACGATCATGCAGAATTTTCGAGAGATTTCCCCTACCGTCATCTTCGCGGTGCCGCGAATCTGGGAGAAATACTACTCAGGAATACGCATCCGCGTGGCCAATGCCACATGGCTCAAGAAAACCAGCTACGGGATTGCGGAACGAATTGGCAAGAAATACGCGGAGTTGAAATTCTCCGGACGGACCGTTCCGCTGGGGATGCGCCTTCTCCACGGACTGGCCAATCTCCTCGTATTCTACAAGCTTAGGGAGCGACTCGGCTTCGAGAGGTGTCGCATGGCCATCTCCGGGGCTGCCCCAATCTCGCCTGATGTCCTCAAGTATTACCACGGAATAGGCGTGCCCCTGCGGCAGGTATACGGCCAAACTGAAGGTGGCGGTCCCACCTGCGTGCATCAGGGAAACGTCATCGTCCCAACCAACGTTGGGCCTCCGCTTCCCGGTGTGGAGGTCCGAATCGCAGAAGATGGCGAGATTCTCGTCAAGGGAGGAAACGTGTTCATGGGTTACTTTCGGAATTCCGAAGCCACAGCGGAAACCCTCGTGGACGGCTGGCTTCATTCCGGAGACGTGGGAGTTTTCGATGAACAGGGGTTTCTCTCCATTACCGACCGAAAAAAGGATCTGATAATCACTGCCGGCGGCAAGAACATCGCTCCCCAGAATATCGAAAATCAGCTCAAGTTCAGTCCGTACATTAACGACGCGATAGTCATTGGCGATCGCATGAAGTATCTTACCGCTCTAATAGTCCTTGATGAGGAAAACGTAATCCAATACGCCCAGGACGAAAAGATCCCGTTCACGACGTACGAGAGTCTTACCAAAAGCCCTGATATTGTGGATCTGATCCAACAGGAGGTCGACGCGGTCAATAAAACACTGGCTCATGTGGAGACCGTGAAGAAGTTTACTATTGTCCCCAAGAAGCTTTACGAGGAAGATGGGGAGGTGACCCCCACGATGAAGGTCAAGCGCAAATACATAAACGAGAATTTTGCAGATCTGATAAAGGCCATGTACAAAGGCTGATTCACAGAAATATCCATGAGCTGGTGGTCACGTCAGAACACGGGCATGCCGTTGTAGCGTTTATCCGCACGTTCTCGTCGAGAATCCCGTCTTGACCCAGAATCTGGAGCCTCCGGACCTCGTCCGCTCCCTGATGAGGCTACTGGCAGGCTTCAGCCAGGCACCGACCTGGACATGTTGCGGTGAAGTACGTTACTCATCGGCTTCTTTCCCCCGGGACTTTCTGAAGCTCCCGAGTCGGGCTTACGATCATTCTAGAAGAGAGGGAGCGGGCGTGAGGATTTAGGCTCCAGCCCGCTGATAGGAGAAACGTCCATGACAAATCTACTAGTTGATGAGCGTGATGTGCGGTTCGTACTCTACGAGCAGCTTGAAATCGAAAAACTTTGCGAGAAGGAAAAGTATTCTGAATTCTCTCGGGATCTCTTCGACATGGTCCTCGATGCGGCCACAAAGCTTTCGGAAAACGAGCTCTGGCCGGCAAACAGTGTAGGCGACGAGATCGGAGTGAGGTTGGAAAACGGCCGTGTACACGTTCCCGAGCAGTTTCAGAGACTCTATTCGCTCTATTGCGAAGGAGGATGGCCTGCTCTTTCCGTCGATCCAGAGCACGGAGGTCAGGGATTCCCGATCATAATCAGTTGTGCAGCTCTCGAAGCCTTTGTGGCCGCCAATCTGGCCTTCATGTCCTACCCCGGGCTCACCGTAGGCGCAGCGCGGGTCATCGAAAAGTTCGGAACGGAAGAATTCCGGCGCACATACATGGATAGGATGTACTCCGGCCAATGGACCGGCACCATGTGCTTGACCGAACCTCAGGCGGGAAGCGATGTCGGAGCATTGCGCACGAGAGCAAAGAGAAACGAGAACGGCACCTATTCCATAGAGGGTAGCAAGATCTTCATCTCATGTGGCGATCACGATCTCGCGGAAAATGTGGTGCACCTCGTCCTTGCCCGCACCGAAGGGGCTCCTCCCGGAACAAAGGGGATAAGCATTTTCATCGTGCCACGGCTGCGTGAAGAGAACGGAGCGCTGACAGACAACGATGTGACCACGGTGGCAGTGGAGAAAAAGCTCGGCATTCACGGATCTGCCACATGCGCGTTGAACTTCGGAGAAAAAGGAAACTGCATCGGATACCTGCTGGGCACGGAAAACTCCGGCATGAGGATAATGTTCCAGATGATGAATGAAGCACGATTAGGGGTCGGAATCCAAGGGCTCGCCTTGGCCAGCGGTGCGTATATGCACGCGCTGCGGTACGCCAACGATCGAACGCAAGGGCCCCACTTCACCGCGATGAGAGATGGCGCCGCACCTAAGATACAAATCATCGATCACCCCGACGTACGAAGGATGCTCATGTGGATGAAGTGCACTACAGAAGGTATGCGAGCGCTCCTGTACTACGCCGGGTACTGCGAGGATTGCGCTGAGACCGCTGCCACTGAAGAGGAAGCCGCTGCTCATCGTGGAATGATCGAGCTGCTCATCCCGGTATGTAAGTCCTGGTGCACGGACATCGGCTTCCGAGTCACGGAAATGGCCCTCCAGGTGCATGGTGGCTACGGCTATTGTCGAGAGTATCCGGCCGAGCAGTTTCTTCGAGACATCAAGATTACCTCCATTTATGAAGGTACGAACGGAATCCAAGCCATGGATCTTGTTGGCCGAAAGCTCCCCATGAACGGTGGCGTCTTGTTTCAGAAGTTCATGCGACAGACGGGGGAGATCGTGGAACGCACCCGAGGGATATCCAGTCTCAGGGCCGTTGTCGATCTATTTGATGAGGCCAGGAAGAGACTTGTGGAGGCCACGACATTCTTTCTCCAGAAGTCCATGTCTGGCGATTTCGTGATCCCGGTTCTCTTTGCCACCCCCTATCAGGAGCTGTTCGGAGACCTGGCGGTGGGATACATGCTGCTGTGGCAGGCAGAGATAGCAGATCGAAAGTTGAATAGCATTTTTTCGGAATCCGGGGCCGATACGCCCGAGAAGAAGATGGAGGTTCTTACATCGAACAAAGAGGCCGCTTTCTACAGGGGCAAGGTCGCGTCTGCCGAGTTTTTCGCGAACACTTCCTTATCGCTTGCACCCGGCAAGGCTAAGTCGATCATCAGCGGGGAGCGATCAGCGATAGACGTGCAGCGCGAGTCTTTCCTCCGGTCATAGGCCCACTTGCCTCCCATCGGTCGGCATCAGCATGGCGTCTCGGGACTTCCTTTCATCGGTGAGTCGTGCTGTGCCGGCCCGTTCTGTACCCCTCGATGCTGGGGTAACCTGAAATTACCGCAACAGCTCTAGCCTCCCTCGCCGCCAAATTCAAGGAATAGCACCCTAGTCTTGTCGTCGTAACTTAGCAATTCTGCGTATCGCCCCCAATCAATGGCTGTATCCAATTGGCGTTCCGCTTCTTCCTGGTGAAAATCTAGCAGCAGCGCTGTTTGAATCACTTCCCATTTTTGCCGGTTTCCCCCAGATGCAGACAATAACG
>CAYZET010000487.1:0-3980 GCA_964477215.1 uncultured Syntrophaceae bacterium
TTTCATAGAGGACAAAGAATACGAACGGGTGGGTGACCCAACCGTGCGCAAGGCGGACGTCCGAATCCTCGCTGCTACCAACGCGAATCTTGAAGAGCGGGTTGCCGAAGGGCGATTTCGGGAAGATCTCTTTTACCGGCTCAACGTAATTAGTCTCACGCTTCCCCCCTTGCGAGAACGGCCCGAAGACATCATGCCGCTTGCTCATGAGTTTGTCGCCTTTTTCTGCCGAGCCAATCACAAGGCTTTGAACGGATTTACTGAAGAGGCGTCGTCCGCCCTCCAGAGCTATGGCTGGCCGGGCAACGTCAGGGAGCTTCGCAACGCGGTCGAGCGCGCTGTGATCTTGGGACGAGGCGAACAGATTGGGAAGGAGGATTTGCCGGAATCGCTTGCTCCGCTTCGCAGATCTGTAGAAGTGGGCGACAAGGTGCCCTTATCCGTGATAGAGGAGCTGCATATTCGGCGTATTGTCGCATCTACCTCATCTCTTCAAGAAGCGGCCGACATTCTCGGCATAGACCAGGCCACGCTCTGGAGACGACGGAAGACATACGGAATATGAAGTCCTTTCCGGAGGTCTGCCTTGCATTTTGCAAGGGCCTATCCCCGCCGATCTTTCATCTTTCAATACTCCTCTCTGTTGAATCCGGCTAACCTGCCGATTATCCGTAATGAAAAACTGGCACGCCTATTGCCTTGAAAAGGCGAGAGGCGCCGTAAAGGTAAAGGATCCGCCGCTGATGACTCTGAAGAGCAAGATACTCGTTGGTTATGGTTTGACCGTGGCATTGATGGGAGTTGTGGTCGCGTGGGCTGTCATAAATCTCGTGTCTCTTGGCCAGGCTACTGACGCGATCTTGCGTGAAAATTACAGGAGCATTCTGGCCGCAGAGAACATGGTGGATGCGCTGGAGCGTCAGGACAGCGCTGTCCTGCTCTTGTTCTTGGGCGACCCTCGTACAGGAGTAGCCCAATTTCGGGAAAGTGAAGCCGTCTTCCTGGAATGGCTGGCTCGCGCAAAGGACAACATCACGATTCGTGGTGAATCGGACCTCCTTCAATCCATAGAAAAGGATTACGCGAAGTATCGACGCGAGTTTTCAGCACTAACCGATTTTCCCGCCAGGGACAGTCAGGTCGTCGCCTCTCCCCTCCGCGTGTATGAGGAATCGATCCACCCACTCTTTGCCAAAGTGCGCCAGACCTGCGTTCAGTTGCGCCACCTCAATGAAGAGACCATGTACGCAGCCAGTATCCAGGCAGGCCGAGTAGCGAAGCGAGCAATCTGGTCCACGGTCTTTGTTGCGGCATTGGCGTTGTTCGTGGCTCTGGTCTTCAGCCTGGTTCTTGCCGAGCGGATCGTCAAACCCCTAAGAAGCTTCATGGAGGCTTCGCGAAAGATCTCTTCCGGCGACTACGCTGTTCGAGTTCCCGTTGAGACCGGCGACGAGCTGGGCAGCCTGGCAGAAGAGCTCAACCGGATGGCTGCCCAGCTCGGGCATTACCATGAGATGAACATCGAGCAGATCATTGCAGAAAAAAATAAAGGGGAAGCAATCCTTTCGAGCATCGAGGACGGATTGGTGGTTTTCGACACCAACCTCAAAGTTAGTGGCATTAACCCGGCCGCTCGGCGAATGCTGGACCTGGCGTCGACAGAATACTCGACCCTTCGCTGCGAGGACATCCTGCCCTCCACAAATGTTTGCGAGATGATCCGGAAAACCTTCGAGACAGGAGTCCCTCAGAGTGTGCCGGATGAGCAGCGGATCGTTACCATCGCGACGGGCGATCGTCCACGGCATTATCTCTTCTCTGTAACAGCCATTCGAAGGCGGGATCAGCGGCAGTCCGGCGTCGTGCTCCTGCTGAGGGACATCACCCGCTTGAAGGAGGTGGAGCGGCTAAAGAGTGAATTCGTTATGGCGGCTTCCCACGAGCTTCGTACACCTCTCACGAGCATGGGCATGAGCATGGATCTCCTCCTGGAGCATGCCGCGCCGGGACTGTCGGAGCGGGACCAAGAACTGCTTCGGGCAGCTCACGAGGAGGTTCACAGAATGATCAGTCTGGTCAACGACTTGCTCAATCTCTCAAAAATCGAGGCAGGCCGCATAGAGCTGGAATTTGAAGCCGTTCCTGTGCCTACCCTGTTCAACTATGTCCAGACCGTATTTCTGAGCCAACTGGAGCAGAAGCGGATCGAGCTCGACGCTCAGCCGCCAGAAGCCCTTCCAGAGGTTCGCGCAGACGCCAACAAGGTCACCTGGGTTCTAACCAATTTGATCTCGAATGCCCTGAGATATGTGCGCGAGGGCGGGCACATCCAGCTTTCGGCCACAAGAATTGGGGACCATGTTCACATTTCCGTTCGCGACGACGGTCCGGGCATTCCTTTGGAGTATCAAACGAAAATTTTTCAGAAATTTGTGCAGGTCGAAGGACAGGAAGGCGGAGGAACGGGCTTGGGGCTAGCCATCTGCAAGGAAATAGTGCGCGCACATGGAGGCGCAATTTGGGTGGAATCGACTCCCGGTCAGGGGAGTACCTTTACCTTCACTCTCCCGGTGGCCGCATAGGAGATTCTCATGAGAAAGAGGCCGATCTTGGTTGGGGACGACGAGCGGAACATTCGCCTAACTATTTCTCAAGCCCTGGAATCGCTCGATATGGCGGTCAGCACGGCAGTGAACGAAGAAGAGGCTCTCCATAAGCTCAGCGAAAGCCGGTTCGGGCCGGTGTTCCTCGACTTGAAGATGCCCGGCATGGGTGGTCTGGATGTGCTTGCACGGATCAAGGAGGGCTGGCCCAGAACCCGGAACGGACCACCACGTAGCACAAGTTCGGCGGGGTAGACCTTGGCGTTGCGAGTGATGAGACTGCATCCCCCGACCAGGATACCGAGCGAGAGCCAAAATGAAGAACAGCCGCTACATTGTGATCGTCGGTTGCGAGTATTTCCTCAACCCGAGGCTCAAGTAATGACACTTCGTTTCCAGCTCCTCAAGATGCATCCCGCGACCCTGGTACTCGCGAGCTTCCTTTCAGCAATTGCGGCAGGAACGCTCTTGCTCAAGCTCCCATTCTCGACCAATACTGGCCAGATTTCACTGATAGATGCTCTGTTCACCTCGACCTCCGCGGTGTGCGTCACCGGGCTCGTTGTGGTCGATACCGGGAGCTATTTCACCACGTTCGGCCAATGTATAATCTTGTTCCTCATCCAGATTGGCGGGCTGGGAGTGATGACCATATCCGTGGCCCTGTTCCGGTGGGTTGGCCGGACTATCTCATTCCGTCAACGTCTGGTCATGCAGGACCTGTTTTCCCATACACCTCGGGAAGATATCTTCGGTTTGGTAAAGAGCATCCTTGTTTTCACGGTATCAACGGAAATCATCGGCGCAGTCTTGCTTACCATCCACTGGAGCGGCGAGCTTCCCGTCAGCGACGCCGTCTATTATGGAATGTTCCATTCGGTCTCAGCTTTCTGCAACGCGGGGTTCGCTCTCTTTGCCGACAGTATGATGCCCTACAGCGATCGAATACTTCTGAACTTGACGATGTGCTCCCTCATCGTTATCGGGGGAATAGGATTCCCTGTGCTCTACGATCTTCAGTCCTGGCTCGTCAGACGCAAGAATGAGCGTGTCAGGCTCTCCATTCAAACAAAAACGGTATTGGTCAGCACCGTGGCTCTTATTGTTTCGGGGGCCGTGATGTTTGCGTTTCTCGAGCGACAGTCACTCCTGGAGTCGCAGTCCGTGTGCAGAGCCTTCCTCGTTTCACTCTTTCAATCTATCACGTGTCGCACAGCCGGTTTCAACACGGTGGACATAGCTTCTTTGCGGGAAGCGACCCTTGCTATGATGATATTTCTCATGTTTTTCGGGGCATCGCCCGGCTCTTGCGGGGGTGGGGTCAAGACAACAACTCTAGCACTGCTCACGGTGTTCACCCTGAGTCGTGTGAGGAGG
>CAYZET010000488.1:0-3958 GCA_964477215.1 uncultured Syntrophaceae bacterium
CTCTCCGGCAATTTAATATATCGGAAATCCTTCCACTACTCTTACCCAGATTCTCCATGAGATCCTTTCGGGAAATTCCCAGACCTTCCATCCGAATCTTGATAGCCTCTATCGGGTGGGGCATTCCGACGGGAAAGTGCTCTTCCTCGTACTTTTCCACCAGAGTAGCAAGGATCTCAAGTTCGTCGTCTTCCGGCGTACCCAGTTCAGCCCGGAAAATCTCGTCAATCCTCTTGCAGGCTGCTTCGTAATCTTCTTCCGTCCGTAAGGGTCTGATCATCATGCCAAAAGTCCCTTTCTAATGCGCCTTATCGTAACATCTCCCATTTTGGGAGTAAGGGTTTGGCAAGAGATAAGCTTTCTGTGAGTTCTTCGTCATCCCGCGCGCGGGACAATCGTCGCTGTTAGGAATTCTCGTTTGGTAATACGGCATGATCATCCAATGAATAGAACCAGATTTGGAGGCGTTGGAAATGGGAAAAAGACCTTCCGTACCGGCGGAAATCAAAGATGAGGTCGAAAGGATCGTCGAGGCATTCAACAGGCGAGTTCTCAAGAAACGCGGTCTATATTACCTTACTCGCTACAAGGGACGGTTTCCCTACCTGGACCGGTCGGATTAGGGTCGTACGGGACCCATCTGCCGGTTGGTCTCCTCTAGAAGATCCAGATCAATGTCCAGGAGTAGGTTCGTTGGGAGAGCAAACGGAACAAAGGCTTCCGAAGCCGCGGTTTGTCGTACGAGTCTTCCCTGGAGACCCCGGTTCACCGTCCGGCTCCCTTATGAAAGAGGTCTTTAACAAGATCCGTTGCTATTAAAACATAACCGGTTCTTTTTTAATAGCTAATAGCTCTCCTACCAATTAAAGGGTCCGACCTCGAGTTGACAACGAAAGGACGAACCAATCCAAGCAAGATGGAAATGAGCAGCTCTTCTCAGACAAACTTCTCCCGCCAGGCGCGCTGTTCCTCGATGGGCCACCGAACACAGAAAGCGGGTTTACCTTTCATGACGATTTTCGTACAGGCATTGCATGAATTGCCCGGTATCACCTCCCTTTCCCTGTACTCTGGGACCGACCCGCCTCTTCGAGCATTCGTTGAATTTGACCATCCTGAAACACATCTGAAAAAAGATATCCTGGCGGTCAGCCCTGGTCCGAAGGCGCCTCGTGGGGAAGAGTCCTCGTTGTTAGGGTTGCCGCGGCCCGCTTGTTCCGTGCAACCGATCTTATCCTAAAGCCTTATCGTCTCTGAGACACTGCCGCTGGCACGGTTCCGTCAAAGTCTGCTTGCCGCTGACTTGACAGCGGCGACGGTATCCGGATAGAGTAGGTCGATGCAATGAATAGACAATTGTGATACAAGACCGCGTTCGCGGCTGGCCCTGCATGACGAAAGGAGACACGATGACTGCCGAGTACGAAGAGATGTGGAAAGGCCTGGGGTTGGACCTGGCGTCTCACGATGCGCTTCTCCAGGTGCTGGGAAAGGGGTATCAAGACATATTCTTGAGCCAGCACGACCGTCCCAAGGGGATGGATTACTTCAACTTTGTCATGAGCGAGGTCCATGGCCTGCGCATCAAAGAGCTCCTGGATGGAAAGAAAGAAGGCCGGAAGGTCATCGGGTCCTTCTGTGTGTTCGTCCCGGAAGAGATCGTCAGAGCCGCGGATGCCACGCTGGTGGGTTTGTGCACAGGCGCGGAATTCGCCACTGAAGAAGTGGAGAAGGTCCTTCCGCGGAACACGTGCGCTCTGATCAAGTCCGCATTCGGGTTCAAGCTCGGTAAGGTGTGCCCGTACATCGAATCGTCCGACATGATCGTGGGAGAGAACACCTGCGATGGAAAGAAGAAGTCGTACGAGGTTATGGACACCCTGGTCCCCAATCTGTACGTGATGGATCTCCCACAGACCAAATCTGGCGAGGGCCGATCCCTCTTGAGAGCCGAGTACGACAAGTTCAAGAAGGCTGTGGAAGACCTGACCGGGGTGACCATCGATGCCCCTCGTCTCAAGAAAGGGATTGAGATAGTCAACAACAAGCGCAAAGCGATTCACAGGCTCTCCCAGCTCAGGAAGGCCGATCCTGTGCCCATTTCCGGTCTCGATGCTCTCCTGATAAATCAGGTGTTCTTCTACGACGATCCCATTCGGTTCACTGATTCGGTCAACAAGATCTGTGATGAGCTCGAGGGGAGAGTCCGGGAAGGAAAAGGCGTTTTCCGAAAAGGAGCTCCCCGCATTCTCTTATCGGGATGCCCAATGGCCGTGCCGAACTGGAAGCTGCCATGGGTCATAGAAACATCTGGGGCGGTGATAGTAGGGGAGGAATCGTGTGTGGGTGAGCGTGGGACACGCAACCAAACCGACGACTCGGGCTCCACGGTAGATGAGCTCATGGACGCCATAGTTGATCGGTATTTCAAGGTGGACTGCGCAATCTTTACTCCCAACCCCGACAGGCTTGAGCACATCAAGCAGATGTCCAGTGATTACAAAGCAGATGGAGTGATTCACTACGGCCTGCAATTCTGTCAACCTTATCAGATCGAGGCATTACCGGTGGAAAAGGCTCTCGAAGAATCAGGCATACCGACGCTCAGAATTGATACCGACTACAGCATGGAAGATGTCGAACAGATAAAGACCCGCGTGGAAGCGTTCGCAGAGCGACTCAGCATGTCTAGCTGTACCACCTGCTGTCGTTGACCGAGCTGATGGAGGTGAGGTGTGGGAGACTGGGGGCTCTTCCCTCGGGCTCTCCCCGCATCCTGGTCGGCAGCGGCGCTGCAGTCTGATCTGTGCGAACAACAACTTGACGGTGTTTTCAATGGCGGTTTGCGGAATAGATGTAGGATCCAGGACCATAAAGGTCGTTTTTCTGGATACGGAGACGGAGCGTATTCTCGAATTCCGGAAGGTCGAGACCACGTACACTCCCCTCGATCAATGCCTCAAGATCCTAAACGGGTTGTCCGCCCGGCAAACCGTTGCCACGGGGTACGGGAGGAAGCTTCTTCAGGACCACATGAACAGTGAGAGCATCACGGAGATTCTCGCCCATGCTCTCGGGGCAGGACATGTCTTTCCCGAGTGCCGTTCCATATTGGATATCGGGGGACAAGACACCAAAGCGATCTCATTGGATTCCTCGGGAAGGGTCGCGAAATTCGAGATGAATGACCGCTGCGCTGCAGGAACGGGCAAGTTTCTTGAATTCATGGCCACAAGCTTTCAGATTCGCATCGAAGAATTCGGGAATTTCGCGTTGGAAGGGAAACAGGGGCTCTCCATCAACAGCATGTGCACGGTCTTTGCCGAATCGGAGGCCACTTCGTTGATGGCGAGAGGACACAGACCGGAGGATATCGCCCTTGCTCTTCACCTCTCTGTGGTCAAACGTTCGCTCTCCATGCTGAAAAGGGTGTCCGTGGATGGGCCATTGGTCTTTTCCGGCGGGGTCGCACGGAACCGCTGCGTGAGAGAGCTGATCGAAAAGGAGCTGAAATACCCGGTCCTCGTGGCAACGGAACCCGATATGCTGGGAGCGCTGGGCGCGGCTCTTTATGCATCCCGGCTCGAACGTGAGTAACGAACAACTGATTGATAGCGTGCAAGAAACTAGTCTTGAACCCGTTCTCTCAGAGCAAAGACATTTACCCAGCGATTATGATGTCAAGCCGACCTGGCGTTGGATGTCAAGCACGCTAGGGACGCGGATAAGAATATTGGCCCCGCGGGAGAACGGGATACCCCATTTTTCTTCGGCGGTCGGACCTGGCAGTTGACGTCGGCTTCGGCCTACCCGAACCTGACGACCAGGCCCAAAGGGTCCACGTTCATTTTCTGGAGATATTTGGTCAAATTACCCCGTGACAAGGAGGTGGAAGAAATGGAGAACATTCGTGTTGCCGGTTGGATCCGGATTATCTTTCTCATTGTCCTGGCGATAT
>CAYZET010000489.1:0-3943 GCA_964477215.1 uncultured Syntrophaceae bacterium
ACGATATTGGAGGTCGGTTGCGGGACCGGAGATTTGCTGGATGAAGCGTGCAGGCGTGCCGGTGCAGACCACGCTACTGGCATCGGGATCGATCTCAGTGAGCACCTTGTGGCCCGAGCAGCGGAGCGATTCCCACAGTACGAATTCCGGGTTGCGGACGGCGAGCAATTGCCGTTCGATAGCCAATCGTTCGATCTCGTATTCATTGCCACGGTGCTCGTGCATTCCGGCGCACCAGAGAACATCCTCAGAGAGGCCGCGAGGGTCGTGAAACCGGGAGGCATCGTGGCAGCCCTCGATCAAGATTTTGAAACTGCCACGCTGTATCCGGGGCAAAAGGATCTGACCCGGCGTGTCCTGAACGCAGCCAACGATTTCTGGGAAAACGGCTGGATAGGTCGCAGGCTTCCGAGCCTATTTCGCGGCGCAGGCATGCGTTACATTGGCGTGGACTGTTTTGTTCGAATAGACAGGACCTTGGATGCCGGTTTCTTCCGCCGTATCCGCGATTGGATCATTGAGTCGGGGTTTCCGGAGTCGGAGGCCAAAGCTTGGTATGAAGAGCTCTGTGCCAATGCCACCCGAGATGAGTTTATCTTCACCAGGAATTTCTTTTCGGTGACGGGGACGAAATGAAGGTGACCCGGAACGGCCTTCTCCTTTACACACCACTCGATGCCAGCCGCCTGCCTCATGCTAGAAGGCTCGCTGAACTGCACCCCTGCGTGATCCTGATGCACGAAGACACAGTGAAGTCTCTTCCTTCGTGGATAACGCCACTCATACAAGACTCGGTGATAATCAGTCGGCGGGATGTCGCGGGGTCGGTCGGTATTCTGAAACAGTATTGCGAGGAGGATGATGTGCAGCTCGACGGCATTATCTCTCTGAGCGAGACCGGTCTGTATTTCTGCTCTCATGTCGCGCGGGCGTTTGGTTTGCCCTTCGTTGCCCCTGACCTCCTGGTTCGAGCGCGAGACAAGTCTCTCATGCGCAAGATATTCCAGGAGCACCAGATTCCGTCGATTCCCTTTGGAGTAGCTCGCAACTTGGAGGAGGGTCGGGCAACTGCTCGTCGGATAGGCTACCCCATAATACTCAAACCCCTTCTTGCGGGAGCCAAGCTCTACGTTCGCCGCGTGAACAGTGAGCCCGAGTTGGAATCATGCTTTGATGAGTACCTCACCGGCGGGATCCGGATGATCGAGGGAGATCCGTTGTCGACCATGACGTTCAGCAAGGACGGCGGAGACCGAATACTGATAGAAAAGCTCATCGAAGGCGAGACCTTATTCTCCACCTCTCTGATGTTGCCCGTGGGGGAAGTGAGCGTCGAGGGATTCGTTCTCGACGGACAGATCCACATCCTTGGCTTTCACGACAAGCCGCTGCCGGCGAATGGTCCGTACTACGAGGAAGTGCTGTGGTCTACTCCAAGTCGATTAACCGGCGAATGGAAGAGTGCGTTGGTAGATGTTGCCCAAAGGACTATCCAGGCCATAGGCCTTGAGAGCTCGTTCTTCCACCTGGAGGCTCGCACCACGGCTGAGGGGCCGGTGCTCCTGGAAGTCGCTGCACGCATGGGAGGTGGGCCGATCTATCGCTCCATCCGTGAATCGTCCGGAATTGACATGATGGAGATCATGTTCAGAATTGCTACCGCTCGGCCGGTAGACAAGCAGATGCTCGTGGCAGGAGATCGCAAGGCAGTGATGACGTTCGGCATTTTTGCCCCAGAGGGAATGCTGAAAGCTGTGCATAATCTGGATGAGGTGGAGGCTCACCCCAGTGTTGTGGAAGTGGCATTGTACGATTTGCCGGAAACCTATATATGGCGTGCACCCAAATCGACTCATTGCACAGTGCACGTGATGGTTAAGGCAGACGACTTCGACCGGTGCGAAAAGGTTGGGCACTGGGCTACTGAGAGGATACGATTCGAAATGGGCTGATTGACAAGAGTTGAGGACAAGGTGAAAGTTGCATTCGTAAATGCAAATTGCCGAGAGGGCAGCAGCCGGGACAGGGAGCTCGATTTCTATACTCACAAATGCAGCTTAGAGCTCGGCCCATATTATCTGGACGCGAATGCTGGCTGGAGAAGTGGAGATAGCGTACGTCATTTCAATATCATGCGCGAGAGACACCTCGGCCGCGACTGGAGAGACGAGTTTCTCGACTTCCGACCAGAGGTGGCAGCCATAAGCGGTCTCACGTACTACGCGAGCGTGCTCCACGATACGGCTCGATGGATCAAGGAAAATGTGGGATCCACGGTCATCGTTGGGGGACCTCACGTGACTTCCGTAAAGCACGAAATACTACGGGACGAAAACATAGATTATGCTGTGTACGGCGAAGGAGAGAGGGCCTTCAGGCTCTTTATCGCAATGCTACGTGGAGAGGATGTCGGTCCCGCTTCTATACCTGGACTGATTTACCGACAGAATGGGACCATTTGCCGCAATTTACAGACAACGATCGATGACATAAACGATTTGGAATACCCGACTGGCGATCACGTCGACCCTGCATCCTATGCCGGATTCACGACTCAGTTGAATCTCAAATTGCTCCACGTCCCCATATTGACAACACGGGGGTGTCCTTTCAGGTGCGTTTTCTGCCATAACATCATGGGGAAGAAGGCTCGATGCCGCTCTGCAGAAAGTATTATCGACGAAGTAAAGTACTGGAAGCGAGCTAAAGGAATCGACACCTTTTACATCAACGACGATATTTTCAACGTTGACCGAAATCGCCTGAAAACGATTGCGCGCGAATGCTCCAAGGAGGGTCGGCTGCGCTTTGCCTTTCCCAACGGGCTCCGTGCCGATTTGCTCGATCGCGATATGGTGGATATGCTTGTGGAGTGTGGTACTTTCTATGTGATGATTGCAGTCGAATCCGGAAACAAACGGGTTCAAGACCTTATTAGAAAGCGCTTGAACCTGGACAAGGCCTTTGAGGCCATCGAGTACTTGGGTAATTCAGGCGTAATTCTCGGTTCGTATAACATCATAGGCTTCCCGACCGAGACCGAGGCGGAGATACGCGATACCATAGAATTCAATGTCGCGACCTCTGGCCTGTCCAAAGCGTGCTTCTTCATTCTGAATCCTCATCCCGGAACCGACGTTTATCAGATGGCGTTGGATGAAGGGTACTCCCCACGGCACGAATACACCCAGGGCTATTTCAACCCGTCTGCCAGTAGCCCGACGCGCCATGTTTCTATCGACCGCCTTCTCGCTTTGCGTCAAGAAGCATACAGACAATTCTACCTCACGGAACGGCGTCTGAAAAAGGTTTTGGAGATGGCAAACCCTAACCTCCCGGCTGAAAAGGTGCGGGAGTTCTTTCAGGTAGATTACTCGTACGTCATGAAGCAAATACTCGACATCAACCACATATCGGACATTGGGGAACAGAGCGTCGCTGATTGCTTGAGAAGGCTGCTCCCTCAGGGTCTCCTTGAAGAGTACTAGTTACGAACGCAAGCTGGAAAGCCGGCGTAACATGCCGCTTGCAGACTGCATGGTAAGCTCTAATCATTGACACATCAGAGCTCTGCCACAGAAAAAAAATGAGGCATTGGGGAATTGAAGAAAGGCGCGGCAATGATTCCAAAGAAGATAGGAAAGATTGACCTGCACGATCTTCTCGCAGCGGCAGATCGCTTTGTGGCCAAGCATGAGTTGGCCCGGCTCCTTGAAGAGGATCGGTTCCACCTTAATCCCCAGAAATATCCCTGGGTCAGCATCTATCCACCATTGGCCGAGGATGCCAGCCCGTCTGATGCCATGTTGTCAGCATGGCGGGGAGCCGAGCGTGATAAAATCGAGCTCTTATATTTCCATATTCCTTTCTGTATACGCAGGTGCATGTATTGTTACTATTATACAACGAACGACATGAGCCTGAAGCCAAGGTACCTCGAGGC
>CAYZET010000490.1:0-3934 GCA_964477215.1 uncultured Syntrophaceae bacterium
GGGGGCAGGTGGCGTCATTCCTAACGTGCGGAGCATTTCCACCGGCTCGCTTGGTCTTGACGTCGCCATCGGCGTGGGGGGAATTCCCCAGGGAAGAATAACTGAAATCTTCGGTCCAGAGTCATCGGGTAAGACGACGCTTTGTCTTCACGTTATCGCTGAAGCCCAGAAAAGAGGAGGGTTCGCAGCATTCGTCGACGCGGAGCACGCGTTGGACATTCACTACGCCAAGAAGCTTGGAGTCAACACCGACGAATTGCTGGTCTCACAACCGGATACGGGGGAGCAGGCCCTGGAAATTGCCGAAATTCTCGTCCGGTCTAATGCAATGGATGTCGTAGTCATCGACTCCGTGGCTGCTCTAGTGCCGAGAGCGGAAATCGAAGGAGATATGGGTGATGCCCATATGGGCCTCCAGGCTCGACTCATGTCTCAGGCACTGAGAAAATTGACCGCCGCGATTGCCCGATCCCAGACCGCTGTGATTTTCACCAACCAAATACGCCAAAAGATCGGCGTCATGTTCGGGAACCCCGAGACCACAACAGGCGGAAACGCATTGAAGTTCTACGCGTCTCTGAGGCTGGACATTAGAAGGGTGGGAGCCATCAAAGACGGTGAAGAAGTGGTGGGATCACGCACCCGAGTTAAGGTGGTGAAAAACAAATTGGCTCCTCCATTTCAGCAGGTCGAGTTCGACATCATGTACAATGAAGGGATCTCCGCTTCTGGGGAAATTCTTGACATGGGAGTCGATTTCAAGCTCATCGACAAGTCGGGCTCGTGGTATTCGTGCGAGGACGAGCGGATCGGACAAGGTAGAGAGAACGCCAAGACTTTTCTCAAGGAAAATTCCGAGCTGATGGCAACCATCCGCTCGAAGCTGCTGGAAATGAAAGGAATCAGGTTCCCCCAGGAGCCGGATGACGAATCAGCAGAGACAAACTCCGTAGAAATGATGGGCGAAGAGGATGGATCTTGACGAGATATTGAGGAAGGCCATAGAGTTGGGGGCTTCAGACGTTCACCTGAAGGTGCCGCTGCCGCCGGTCACCCGAATCGGTGGAGTACTGATGCCCATGAGGGGAGAAGACCGGCTCACTCCTGACGAAATGAGGAGGGTCGCCTTTTCCATCATGAACGAGCGTCAGCGCGAGATCTTTGTCAAGACCAAAGAGCTCGACATGGCCTATGGCGTCTCCAAGCTGGGAAGGTTTCGCGTAAACGTTTTCTCTCAGCGCGATACCATTGCCATGGTGTTTCGTGCCATACCCACTGACCCTCCCATGATCAAAGATCTCAATCTCCCCCCTGTCATTGAGAAGATCGCGATGGAGAACCGGGGCATGGTGCTGGTCACCGGTACGACGGGCTCCGGCAAATCCACGACACTGGCGTCGATGATCAACCACATCAATTCCTTCCGGAATTGCCATCTTCTCACCATCGAAGACCCGATCGAGTTTCTCCACAGAGACAGGAAAAGCGTGATCAACCAGAGAGAGGTGGGGCAGGATACCCTTTCGTTTCAGAGCGCTCTGAGAGCAGCACTTCGCGAGGATCCCGACGTCATCCTCGTCGGCGAGATGCGCGACCTCGAAACTATTGAGATTGCCATGCTGGCTGCGGAAACGGGGCACCTCGTGTTTAGTACCCTGCATACTCTCGATGCCACGGAAACAGTCAGCCGAATCATTTCCGTTTTTCCCATCGAGCATCAAAACTCGGTGAGACTCCAGCTCTCGGGCATCCTCAAGGGAATTATCTCCCAGAGGCTGTTGCCTCGCATGGATGGGAAGGGTCGCGTCCCCGCAGTTGAAGTCCTTGTCTCAACCTCTCGCATACGAGAGTGCATTTCGGACGAGCGCAGGCAGAGGGAGATCAGGGACGCCATAGCCGAAGGGGCCGTATCCTATGGCATGCAAACTTTTGATCAATCTTTGATGCAATTGTTCAAGAAAAAGCTCGTATCTTACGAAACGGCCCTTGCGGCCGCGACAAACCCCGATGACTTCGCCCTCTTTGTCCGCGGTATCAGCGGAACATCGGAAGGGAGGTGGGAGATGAACGCCTGACCGCCGCTTGATGAGATCTCCTCGTATACCCCCCGATGCTGCTGCCGCGCATCACGGCCCCCAGCGTCGCGGGTGTCCACAATCTCCCCATGAGAGTCCTCACTGTGATCGTCGGGAACTGTCACGCTCTTTCCTGGCTGCAAGCGGTCGGGCGTCGAGAACGCCGTCCGAGCTCGGTTGAAAAAGCGAAAGACTCCTGATAGGGTGCGAGGAAGACCCCGTCGTTTCCGTATTGGCACCGATTTCCATGAAAGGATTGTTATGCTTGCGCGGGTACATTCAGGCGCGCTCGTAGGCATCGATGCGCATCCGGTAGAGGTGGAAATCGACGTGTTTCCGGGAATGCCGTCCATCGCGGTGGTTGGACTCCCGGACAGTGCGGTAAAGGAAAGCACCGCTCGGGTGAAATCCGCAGTAGTCAACAGCGGATATCCGTTCCCCGCGCGTCGCATAACTATCAACCTCGCGCCCGCCGGACTCAAGAAGGAAGGACCGGGCTTCGACCTACCCATAGCGCTGGGCATATTGGCGGCCTTGAATCTCCTTCCCACGGACAAACTGGACAATTACCTCTTTGTCGGCGAGCTCTCACTGGATGGCCGAGTCAAGGCTGTCAGGGGGGCACTCTCGCTGGCCTTGGCCGCGCGTGAGTTAGGATTCAAAGGTCTTGTAGTACCCGAAGAAAATGCCGCGGAAGCCGCTATCGTCGATAACGTGGATGTGTTAGGCGTTGCGACCCTTCTAACCGCCACTGGGTTCCTTATGGACAGGGTATCCTTGAAGCCAGCGGCTCCAAAGCAGACGATTCCATCGCAAACGGGCGATCTATATCCCGTGGACTTCCGGGAAATCAAAGGACAGGAGTACGCGAAGAGGGCGGTGGAAGTGGCCGCAGCAGGGGGCCATAATGTCCTCATGATCGGTCCCCCGGGGTCCGGAAAGAGCATGATTTCTCAACGGCTGCCTACTATTCTCCCGGAACCCGTCTTCGAGGAATCCCTTGAAACGACGAAGATATACTCTTCGGCAGGCTTGTTGGGGCAGAACGGATCTGTGATGACCACACGCCCTTTTCGGGCTCCCCATCACACCGTATCCGATGCCGGCCTTATAGGCGGAGGCATAATGCCGAGAGCAGGAGAGGTTTCCCTCGCGCATAACGGGGTCCTCTTTCTCGACGAGCTCCCGGAATTTCGCAAGAATGTGCTGGAAGTCTTGAGACAACCTCTCGAGGACGGTCATGTGACGATTTCGCGAGCCCAGCTTTCCATAACCTTTCCTGCTCGGTTCATGCTTGTGGCAGCCATGAATCCCTGTCCGTGCGGATATCGCGGGGATCCCAAGCACGAGTGCAAGTGCTCTGCCGTGATGGTTCAGCGATACTGGAGCAAGATTTCCGGACCGCTGCTGGACAGAATAGATATCCATGTGGACGTACCGTCGGTGGAATGGCGAGATCTCACGGGATTGTCGGAAGGAGAAAGCTCTCGGCAGATTCGGGAGCGAGTCAATCGTGCGCGTTCGATACAGTCCGATCGTTTCCGCAACGCGCGCATCTTTTCCAATGCTCAAATGCGCAATAAGCATCTCAAAGAATTCTGCGTGCTGGATGGGCAATCCATGAAGGTTCTCGAACGGGCAGTGGACATGCTAGGGCTTTCCGCAAGAGCGTATCACCGCATCCTTAAGATTTCTCGTACCATAGCGGATCTGGAGGGTGCCCGGGACATCAAGGCGGCTCACGTGGGTGAAGCAATCCAGTACAGGACGTTGGACAGGCGTCTGGGGTGAAGTGAATGGTGCGTCAAGCCTACCATTGTGTAGGTATCGACTTCATATCCTACCCACGCGTCGCAAAA
>CAYZET010000491.1:0-3914 GCA_964477215.1 uncultured Syntrophaceae bacterium
ACCTTCCTCCCGAATTTTGACCGTGGCTTCGCTCATACCGAGTGACAGAGTCGCCTTCTGTACAATACTTTCAAGCGCGGATTCCCCGTTGAAGTGGGCCCTCCCTTTGACTGAGACCGTTCCCGGTTTACCCCGGGGCTTTTCCAGGTAGGGTGTCCACTTGATTCCTGCCCCGGTAAGATCGCCCGTAAGGTCAATCCACAGATCGTCCGGTCTTCCCTGAGCCGCAAATCGCACAGGAACGGTGCCGCCAATCACGAGCTCGCTCGGAACGGAGACGCCCAGTGCTCCGAGCCACGGCTGCCTCACAAGCACCTCTCCCCTGAGCTCTAGTCTTCTTGCTGAGGAAAAAGGACTGGTAACGATCCCGGAAAGGGATGCCATCTTCGCGGAATCCGCGATCTCCAGGTTTTCCACTGTCAGCTCGTGAGGATTCACGGATCCTTTGAGCCACACCCGAGCCTTTGGAGCGATCTTGCCTAATTTCCCTGCCAGACCCGCGTCCTCGATCCCAATGTCACCCGCAACACTCCATGCCTCATCCTCAGCCCATCGTCCCGCTATTCGGGCTTTCAGGGTCCCAGTGTCCGGATTCAGCGGGACCTGAGATGGAAGATGGGCCTTGAGGAATCGCAGGGGGAGAGAGTCTGTTTCAACGGTCCCATCGATTTGTGTAATGGTAGAGAATCCCTCGTTGGTGACGATGGTGCCGTGAAGATTCACGACCGACCGCTCCGAAGCCGAGTGCAACTCCGCGTTGACCATCACCTTTGTTGGCTGGCCTGCCTGCCATGCCAAATCCGCACTACCGGCTGCAGACTGAAAGTGTTCACCCGCCCGAGCGGACGGCGGAATGTAATGTCTGATGATTTTCAGGTTCACGGATCTTGCCGCGAGCGTCACTGTGGCGTTTGCCAGGCCTGAAAAATCCGGGGTGAACGTGACGGTTCCGGTTACTGAGACCGTCCCGGCTTCCGGATCGTCGCCTGCCAGCTTGCCGGTGAAATCGGCCGCAAAAGACTCTGTCTGGCCCTTCCTGATAAGGGTTCCGTTTACCTGCTTCAGGGAGACGGCCACCTCTTGTCCCGGCACGATCTGCCTATCCAACCAGTCCAGGCGCGCATCTGTCAGCCTGATGGCGTCCACGGACCAGGCAACCTTTTGAGGTTTCTCGTGCGGCGGCTCGGGCGCAGGACTTGTTACGTCTGCAGGCGGTGCTGGCCGAGGCACGGCTTCCTCACGATCCGGTTCTCCGGCCGGTGGCCTGACCTGCGGTTCGGTTGCCCTGACCAGATCCTGAATTGTTCCATCTTCCTGGCGCCGGATAGATGCATGCAACCGATGAACATTCACGGACTTAACAGAAATGCGCCGATCCAACAGACCACCCAGGGATGGAGAGAACTGGATGGCGTCCGCGGAAAGGAGGGGTTTACCATCCTGAGAGGTTACAGAGAGGCCTGCGAGACTCAACTCCAGAAGGTTCGAAACCGAGAGGGACACCTTCACGGATCCTACGGATACATTCTGGCCGGACAGCTCTTGCAGCCCATTTCGTATCTGATCGCGCACAAGATCGGTTTCGGGCAAGAATCGGACGGCTGCCAGAAAGACCAGCCCTGCAGCAATTGCCAGGATGAGCAAGGCCAAGAGTATTTTCATTCGTCGTCGCATGAGTCTATCTCCTACGAGCCCGATAACAGGAGCCACTCGTTGAGTCAAGCGTCGGTCGCGTCTCACTGATGGGGGATGCTGAAACCGTCCTGACGGTCCTTGTCGCGCTGGCGGGTGCGAAACTCCCTCCTCCCCTTGCCGCGAACATCAAGGGGCCGCAGGGTATTTGGCTCAAACGCATTGCCGTCAAGACGCGATCTTTTTTCACCGTGTGGTGAACCAACTCCATGTCTGGACCGAGGTCCAGCAGAACAAGTCGCGCGTCACGGCCGCCAAAAGATGCGAGTGACATGTTGACAGATGTGGACAAAGATTTCAACGTTAGGGTATAGTTTGTCGGGCTATCCATCTGCCTGAAGGAACGATGGGGCCAGGGGGCGAGTATGGGTTGAGGGCCGAAGCACTGTCGTTCCTACGATCCGGGGTTCCAGGGAGACCGACACAGGAAGGGGAGAGAACGCGGCTCGGAGTGTGGCGCGGCACGCGTGTGCGAAGTGAATGGCGGACGGCAGGCGAGTGCACGGACTCCACCGCCATGCGAGCGCGTCGTACGGCCCGAGCGAGCGTTGCTGAGGGAGGATGAGAGGCTGGCAATGAGCGAGAAGATTTTTGCCGTAGGAGATATCCACGGGTGTTTTGACAAGTTGGCGGCAATGATGAAAATCCTTCCCTGGAACAGGGCCAACGGCGATCTCCTCCTTTTCATCGGAGACTATATTGACCGCGGACCAAAATCCAGAGAAGTGGTCGAATACCTGGTAAGACTGAGAGAGGGGGGCGGAAATTTCGTGTTTCTCAAGGGAAATCACGAAAAGATGCTCCTGGACTACTATGTTCACCAGAAAGACCAAATGCTCTACGTGGCGAACGGCGGTGCAGAAACAATTGCCAGTTACGTCGAGGGAGGAATAGGGAGAAAGGCCTTCGTTCTTCCCGAGGACCATCTGGAGTTTCTGCTCGGGCTGCAGCTCTGTTACGAGACCGATGATTATATCTTCGTGCACGCTGGCCTGCGAGACGGGATTCCTATCAGCGACCAGTCGGAAGAAGACATGCTGTGGATCAGAGAAGAATTTATCTATTCCGCTTTCGATTGGAGCAAGCGGGTGATTTTCGGGCACACCGCGCTTGAGACGCCGTTTGTAACCCCTGGTAAGATAGGAATAGATACCGGTGCGGTGTACGGAAACAAGCTCACTGCAGTTGAATTACCCAGGATGAAGTTCTATCAAGTCTGAGACGGACCGGTAGGCCGCCTCCAACCGAGGATCCCGAGAAACCAGGACTTCAAGAGATCAAGGCACTGTCGATTCGTGCGCAGCCGGTGCTCTCCTCCAGGAATGATTGACAGCTCCGTGATTCCTCTCGGTGCAGCGTCGTATAATTCCCTCGCGTGCTCAGGGGGAATCAACTCGTCTTGGTCACCGTGCACGATTAACAGGTGCTTTCCTTTGAAATGAGCGACCCACCTGCGGGGCTCGATCTCCTCGAATGCCCTCAGCCAACGGGTGAGGTCGGGAGGAAAATCGAGACTCCTGATGATGCCCCGTTGACGAAAATCATCTACGATCTCAACTGGATCTCTATCGAAGATTCTGAAATGCGCAGGAGTCCCAACTATAGCGAGGCCGTACATTTCGGTCGTCTGGGCCGCCGCGTACACTGAAGCTGCTCCGCCGCCGCTGAATCCGAGCACGAGGATGCGGGAAGGGTCTATATGGGGAGTGTTTCGGACGTGGTCGAGTACCACCTCGAGATCCCGGGACCACCCCATCATGTCGAAGCTGCCACCGGACTCCCCACACCCCCGAAAATTGAATATGACTGTCGCGAGGCCAAGGGACGAAAATTCTGTGGCAAGTCCCTCATATCCAGGATCGTCGGGGGGGCGTTCGGCCCCGCTTCCCGGTATGCCGTGGCAAATGATGAGCCCCGGAAACAAGCGCGCTGGCTTGGCCGAGGGGAAAACGATCTCCCCCTTGATAGGAATGCCCTCGGAGATTACCGAGAAGCTCTCTCTTCTTCTTTCTTCAGGCTCGGAGATTTCAGCCTTTGGCGATGCGGATCCAAATCTCAGGGCTTCCAACAGCTTGGCGAAGAAGGTGCGAATGAGACCGGCTTCCATGTGATTCCTGTCCGACGAGGATGAGAGGCGCTAATGCCCGTTCAGTGCGAGCTCGAGAGGGAACCGGTCTTGCGCAACCTCCGAGAAGCAGGCGGCGGTCACCCTCTCGGACATA
>CAYZET010000492.1:0-3898 GCA_964477215.1 uncultured Syntrophaceae bacterium
AAGGCATCACGTGATTTCAGTCAGTTGACTTAACGAGGACCCCGGAACCCTGGCGTAAGCAGGAGTCCATAACCTGTTGGAAAGACTGGATTCCGGCCTTCGCCGGAATGACGATGAATTGGCCGTTCCACTTCTAACTTAACGCGCATGCTCCCGGAGGGAGAGGGAGCCCATTCTGAGCCACAGGACCATTCCCTCTCCCATTGGGAGAGGGACGCAGGGTGAGGGGGTGCGTGGCACGACATGTCTTGCCGCACGAGTTTCGCAACAGGCTCCTCGGGATGGGTCTTGACTTCAGGGGACGGGAGGGTCCGAAACCCTCACTGGTCTCCCCTCGGTCCCCCTTCGGGGGGCAACAATCCAGTCGAACGGGCGTCTCGCCCGTTGCTTGAGTTTGCGTACAACGGTACTCAGTTAGCACCGGTTGCGAGAGGATTATCTTGATTTTTTGGCAACTAGCTGATATGGTACGATATTCCCTTTCTCTTTGATAGGAGGTTCCTTCAATGCGTTTCCTTCCAGGGATACTCGTCCCAGTCATCGCAGCCTTTCTTCTGGCCCCCGTTTCGGCAACAGCGAACGGAGCGGCCAGGGGAGTCAAGCCGATCCGCACAACCGTGATCACGAATTACGATGTGAAAAACAAGTGTACCGTCGTTTGCAAGGGGCGCAAGCCCGTCCTCGAGTACGTGGAGGACGGTTTGGCCTATGCTCTTGACATTCCACTCGCAATCCTGAGCCCCATTACCTGTCCCCTTGTTGCTCCCATCCTCCATGGGATCGACTCGGACAGCGACAGGGTCTATTCGAGCAAAGCACGGCGGAGATGACGTCGAATTATGCTGAACATCCAGTTGAGCGCCTTTCCCAAGAGGAGAAGTACAGGATCTATTACAGCAGGGTGGTGGACCTCGCCGTCTATTCGGGGCTTCTGACTCCCGATCCCAACAGTGAGATCGGCCACTTTGCTTTTTCCCGGTACTATGACGAAGGGAAGGCCCTGGACCAGGCCCTTGGAAAGGCTCTGCGCGAGTATGAACAGAAGTATCCGGATCTGGTTCTCCAGCGCAGGACCAGACAGACTCTTGAGCACGGTCCGGCCATCGACGAATATTTGGCCTCGGACAACGTGGAGAAATTCAAGGATCTGGTGAGAGTTGGAGCTTCGTATCGGGTCTGGCCGGTAGGGACTTCCTTTGCGCTGACCTATCCGTGGGACGTTGCGGGTCGGGGAAGGCCGGTTGGGTTCAGAGAGGACCTGACGCCGTTCATGAAAAGAAGGATCATCGAAATCCTTAGGAAAGCTGGAAAGCTAAGGAATCCCAACCTGTTTTCGGATCTTCCTCAAAGAGGGAGCCCGTAGGGGCTGTGAGAGATCAGTGGCATGACCGGGGAGGCCGGCGCTGGAAATCAGAGATCTGCGGAGCACCGCTCTAGAAAAGCGGGTCGGAAGGGAAAGCGCAAACTGAGAGATATGCCGCCACACATTGAATATGCATGGCATTCATTGTAGTTGAAAGCCAATCAGCCTTCGGTCGACGTGGGGTCACAATAGGGGTTGAGATTTCCTATCCGTGCCTGGGGAGCTCCTGGCTTATGGCCAGCTCGATGGTGAGGCGTTGCCGTTGCTTTCCCTCTGTCGTTAATGACTCGGTTTGATAATCAGGTTCCGACCTGTTCTTAATGCGCTCCACTAAAGGTCATTTCAAAATCGAGCACTTCTCGTCTCCCACCTGTCCCTTGAGGTAATTCTCCACCTCGTTCAGAGGAATCTCCTTTGCTTTTACGCTCACTTCCCACTCTCTTGTGGTGGGGTTCCATGCGTAGTTTTGGATAGCTGCCGTTTTCTTGGTCTTCTTGATAAAAAGATCGAGGTACCATCCTCCAAACATCTTTGAAAAGCAGGTCTTGATATGCAGGACCTCGGGAATGCCCTTGGCAAACTCGAGAGCAGCTTTATTGACCTCTTCCCGCTCGAGAGACTCTCCCGGAGTTGCCGGAGGGGCGGGCTTACCGAGGCCCGGCTGCTGAGAAGGGCCGGTCGCCAAAGGCAAACGAGGCTTTTCAATCTGGGAGACTGGAGGTAGCGGCTGGCTTGGCTCTGTGCCCGTCGCCGGTGTGGACTGCTCTGCCGGACCTTGGTCCGGGGGAGCGTCGAGTTTCGCTGACTTCAGTGCCGGCGCGCACCCGACGGCCAAGGTAGCTGCGATCGCTATCAGGAAAATCGAGAATCTGGAAATGGTTTTCATGGGTTGGTCTCGACATTGTCCGCTACGCTATGACGAAGACACAATAGCACTAAATGAGCGAATTTACAAGCACCATGGCCGTTGGAGCCTCGCAAAGCATGATCGTGCTTGCGGCTCCTCGCTCGTGCGGTTAGAATAATGACCCCTCGCCGGAGCCTCAATGTGATATATAGGATGCATGGCAGCCAAAAAGTCTAAAACTCTTGTGGCTCTCGTGGGAAGGCCCAATGTCGGAAAATCAACCATGTTCAACGTGTTGGTCGGCGCGCGGCTGGCCATCGTCGAGAACACCCCCGGCCTGACCAGAGATCGTCACTACGCGGAAGTCACCGTGAGAGACAAGGTCTTTACGGTGGTCGATACCGGCGGGTTCGAACCTACCACGGACGACGTCATTCTCTCCCAAATGCGGACGCAAACGAGGGTGGCCATTGAGCAAGCGGACGTGATCGTCTTTATGGGAGACGGCAAGGTTGGCGTTACGCCTTCCGACCATGAAATTGTTCGATCGCTTCAGCAAACGAACAAAACGATATTCTACGTAGTCAATAAGATAGACTCGGAAAAACAGGAGGATTTGGCGGTTGACTTCTACGCCATCGGAATAGACCCGATCTTTCCGGTGAGCGCCATGACCGGCTACGGTATGGGCGATTTTCTGGACGCGCTCACCCAGCACATCCCCGACGATCAACAGGTCTCAAAAGAGGGCGCAGCCGTCGAGATGGCGAGAGTAGCCGTGGTGGGCCGGCCCAATGTAGGCAAATCGACCCTCATCAATCTTCTGCTGGGAGAAGAGCGACTGGTGGCAAATCCGGAGCCGGGCACGACCAGAGATGCCATTGATACCATAGTCAAGCACTACGGGCGGCAGTACCTCTTTATTGATACAGCCGGTGTAAGGCGAAGGTCGAAAATTGTGGACAGGGTGGAGAAATATAGTGTCATCAAGGCGTTCCGCAGTATCGATCGAGCCGATATCGTAATCGTGCTCCTGGACGCAGTCGAAGGCGTGACCGACCAGGATGCTCGAATAGCCGGGTACGCGTACGAGAAGGGCCGTGGAGTGATACTCGCCCTCAACAAGTGGGATCTCGTGCCCAAAGATAGCCGGACTGCTCATGACCATACCATCAGGGTCCGGGAAACCTTAAGGTATCTCGATCACGCTCCCGTCATTACGATTTCAGCCCTGCAGGGCACCCGTGCTCCCAAGCTGTTCGGCCTCATCGAGGACCTGTACGCACGGTATACAAAGAGAGTCCCCACTGCAGAGCTCAACAAGTTCATGGATGGGGTGATTGAAAGCAACCCCCCGGGCATGCACCGGAAAACGAAGAGGATCAAAATCTACTATGCTTCCCAGGTGAGGACTAAACCTGCAACCTTTGCGTTCTTTGCCAACTATCCTGAATCGATACATTTCTCTTATAAGCGATTTCTGGAGAACCGACTTCGGGAAGCATTTGATTTTGGTGGAGCGCCGATTAGGCTCTTGTTCAGGAAGCGTCAGAGCAGATCGGCGGATCAGGGAAGCCGCTTTGTCGATCGTCCGTGCCTTGTCGCCCTCTACAGCCGACAGCTGGATCGATGCCACACGCATACCGCATCCATCAACTGCCGCCGAACTGGCCGAGGCCGAGCAGGTC
>CAYZET010000493.1:0-3885 GCA_964477215.1 uncultured Syntrophaceae bacterium
CATGGCCAAGCTCCTCGGCGGCAAGGGCAAGGTGGCCGTCATCAAGTACATGGCCGGCTCCGCGTCCACCACGGCTCGAGAAAACGGTTTCATCGAAACACTGAAAAAGGGATTTCCCGAGATTGAGGTGGTTGAAGACCGTTACGGCATGGACACGGTAGAGACTGCCCTCTCCGCAGCGGAAGACGTCCTGACCCGCCACAGAGAGCTCGATGGCATCTTCGCGTGCAACGAGTCCACTTCTCGCGGGGCTCTGCGAGCACTGGAGAGTCAGGGGCGAGCTGACGTCGTGAAGATGATCGGCTTCGATGCTGCTGATGCCCTGCTCAAAGGCCTCGAGGCCGGTCGCATCGACGCCCTCGTCGTCCAGAATCCCCAGGCCATGGGGTACAAAGGAGTTTCCAGCGTCGTCGCCGCAATCAAGGGCGAAAGCGTGGAAGCGAGAATCGACACCGGGGTGGAGCTCGTCACCAGGGACCGATTGAGCTCACCCGAGATTCGCGCGCTCATCGGAAGCGAAGGTTGATGGCACTGTCCCCGCGAGTCGATTGTTCCCCGTACGCCCTCGAGATGCGGGGTATCAGCAAGAGATTCGGCCCAGTCAAGGCCCTTGACGATGTCACGCTATGCGTCCTGCGGGGGACGGTTCACGCCCTGGTGGGCGAAAACGGCGCGGGCAAGTCCACCTTGATGAAGATCCTCTCCGGAGTTTACCAGCCCGACACCGGCACCATATTGCGAGAGGGCAAGACCTGCCAGTGGAAGCGTCCTTCCGACTCCCTCGCGGCCGGGGTCGCTATGATCTACCAGGAGTTCAGCCTCGCGCCGGATCTCACCGTCGCGGAGAATGTGTGGCTCGGCATCGAGCCTCGTGGCACGCTGCCCGGTACCTACAGCAAGAATCGAATGCTGGCAGAGACCCGCGCACTGGCTGAAAGACACGGTTTCGAAGTGGATCCCGCCCATAGAGTGGAGAATCTGCCAACGAGCGCTTGCCAGATTGTCGAAGTACTCAAGGCCCTTGCACGCAACGCTGAGATTCTGGTGATGGACGAACCGACCTCCTCGTGTGGAAAGCACGAGGTGGCCGCGCTTCTCGAAATGGTCGAGAAATTGAGCCGCTCGGGGACTACCATTATCTACATCTCCCATCGGCTCGAAGAGGTAGTTGAGATCGCAGGACAACTCACCGTTCTCCGTGACGGACGGGCTGTATACACCGGCCCCATGAAGGGCCTCGATATCCCCGATATAGTCAAACATATGGTGGGCCGCGACCTCGACGACTACCTCCCCAAGAGGGAGGTCGAAGTTGGGTCTGTGGCTTTGAGCGTGTCGGAGCTCTCTTCCCAGGGTGTTGAAAACGTCAGTTTCGATCTGCACTGGGGAGAGATCGTGGGAGTCGCCGGCCTGGTGGGCGCAGGTCGCACCGAGCTTGCTCGCGTCCTGTGTGGTCTCGAGCCCTCAATCCATGGCAGCGTCAAGATCGCCGGGAAAAGCGTGAAAATTGCAGCGCCGGCGGACGCACTCTCACTCGGAATCATGTACGTCGCAGAAGACCGTAAGCGCACGGGGTTATGCCTCGACCTGCCGGCAGCGTGGAACATGACGCTTCCATGCCTCGCCGAGCTGGGCATGAAATATATCCTGCACCTCGGCCGCGAAAATCAAATCGCCGAAGAAACGGCAAAGAAGGTCTCGCTCAAGTGGCCCGGGCCGGGAGCGCCGACGAGCGCTCTTTCAGGCGGAAATCAACAGAAGCTGCTGCTGGGTCGCGCGCTCATTGCCCAGTCGCGGCTGTGGGTGCTGGATGAGCCCACTCGTGGCATCGACATCGCTGCCAAGGTCGACATCTACGAGCTCATCGGACGGATGGCCGCTGAGGGGAGGGCCGTTCTCATTATTTCTTCGGATCTGCCCGAGCTCTTCGGAATCACGGACCGAATTCTGGTGATGCGCCGGGGCCGTCTCGTCGCCGACCTTGTCACCTCAGAAACCACGCCGGAGACCGTGATGCAACTCGCCGCGGTGGACAGGGGCATCGCATGAACAAGCTTGTTCGAGAACTGTTGCCGTTCGGGAGCCTCATCCTGGTTGTCGCTGTCTTGTCGCTCTGGCAGCCCGACAGCTTTCTGAGCCTCGACAATTTCCTCAACGTATTGCGACGCTCGTCGGTCTACGGCATCATCGCTGTTGGGATGACGTTCATCATCATCTCCGGCGGTATAGATCTCTCCGTGGGGTCCCTGCTCGCGTTGTGCGGCATGTGCGCGGCCGGCACAATGATCGGGGTCGGTGGCGAAAATCCTCCTGTGGGGATGATGGCCCTGGGAACAGCGGTCGGGCTCCTGGCCGGTGCAGTGGGCGGAGTGATCTCAGGAGCGTTGATCACCAAGCTGAAGCTCCAACCCTTCATTGCCACCTTGGGCACCATGAGCCTCTACCGCGGCATAGCGCTGGTCATGTACGATGGACAGCCGATCAACGTGTCATCGTACCGCTACCTTGGAGAAGGCACTCTGGCGGGGATACCGATTTCTGTGGTGCTGTGCCTGGCAGTCATTGCCGTTGCGGGAGGCATCCTGCAGTTCACGCGGTTCGGCCGTCACACCTATGCCATCGGTTCCAATGTGGACGCTGCGCACCACGCGGGCGTGCGGGTCGACCGAACTCTGATCGGTATATACACTCTCGGGGGCCTGCTCACCGGCCTCGGCGCTATGATCGCGATGAGCCGGACCGTCTCCGCGCAGCCCACCGCGGGCGCAGGCGCAGAGCTTGACGTCATCGCCGCTGTGGTCATCGGCGGGGCCAGCCTCTCGGGAGGCAGAGGAACCATCACGGGAACCATCGTAGGCACCTTGCTTATCAGCTTCTTGCGTAACGGTTGCACCCTCGTGGGTATCTCGACTAACGCTCAGTTAATTGTGATAGGCGTGGTCATTGTCCTTGCAGTGGCGGTGGATCAGTTCACCCGCCGCAAAGCTGGCAAGCCTGGCTGAGAAATCGAGTTGCACGCGTCTTGTCAGGAGAAGAGATGTCCGGAATCAAAATCGGTATTTTCCGGCCCGGCGATTACCGCTCCAAATCCAGCGAACTCGCTCGTCCGAACACGAGGAGATGCCTCTCAGAGAAAACGGTTTGATGTCCATCGAAATCTTGTCCCTTCGGAGACCTGCTCACGAGTTAGGAGCAATTTGAAGATTCTCCGTTTCCTTCGTCTCCATGATTCGTTCATGAGGTATAATTCCTAATAATTCTTCGACGAGCTCATCCTGTACCTCACCAGACAGTCCGTGCTTTGCAAGAATGCCCTGAATCCGTTCAGGAACCTCTTGGAGCCAAAGGATCTCCAGATCCCGTCTCAGTCCCATGCCTACATAGTACTTGATCAGCGCCTGGTAACCGGACATGCCTTTCAGAGGAGCTATCCGTTTGAGGTTCTCGACTACGTCCTCCGGCATTCTCAAAGAGACCATCATCTTTCGTTCAGTCTTCACAGCGTCGTCTCTCCTGTTTGGTCGCCACCCTCGCGGATATTATGCGCCAATGATTCTCTCCGAGGTCTTTGGCGACCACATAGAGTGGTGGATCGGATGTACTGAAGGGGAGAGACGATCACTCCTACTCGTTCTTCACCCCGGTCCGAGAAATCTTCCAGCGCATGGAATGGATCATTGAACACCTCACAAGCATCTTCGAACCTGATTCCATGCTTGCCTTCATTGGTCTCACCCTTGTCGGAGTCCCACTCAAAGAGACCCCAGCGCTCCCGTTTCTCGACTGTACTCATGATGACCCTTTGTCTATGAGTTGTCAATACAACAATGTGGCCAGAATCCACGGTCTAGTTAGTCGAGGTTCCCGGGTTGGCTTTCGGGGACC
>CAYZET010000494.1:0-3871 GCA_964477215.1 uncultured Syntrophaceae bacterium
GAGTCCGTCTGCCCCTGCAGCATTTTCTGATACCGTGACCGTGAATCATCCAGGTCCTCAGGATGCGTTACATCGAAGATTGTCAGATCGGTGAGCTCATCTACCGAGTATCCCAGTATTTGGGCAAGAGAAGCATTTGCCTCGAGGAAACGTCCTTCGGCATCCACCAGGTTGACTCCGATGGCTGCATTTGCGAAGACGCTCCTATAACGCTCTTCAGCTTTCTTGAGATCTTCCTCTGATTGCTTGAGCGCTGTGATATCCGATCCCACGGCAAGAATCTCTGTGACTCTCTCAGCTTCATCGACAATCGCTCTGTTGGCCCACGCCATCCAGATCCGGCGACCGTCGCGGCAGATGTTTTCATTGATGTGGTTGACGAAGAGCTCAGGATGGGCGGCGACATCCTCGACCAATGTGCTCAAGTCACGGCCAGTAGACTCTTTCGCAGGAATCAGGATGCCAACGTTTCTTCCGACGATCTCATCGGAACCATAGCCAAAGAGCTCCTGGGCGTACTCGTTGAGGAACGTGACGGTGCCGTCGATCTTCCACCTGATGATTGCACTGTTGGTATTCTGGACCAGGTCCCTATACTTCCTTTCACTCTCCCGCAGCGCTTTTCTATCCGCGCTCTGGTGCTCGTAGTCCTGAAAGAGCCGACAAATCAGCATCGTAGCGAAGGGATAGACAATAAGAATCGGCAGAGCCAGGTGCCGAATAACCTCGAAGCCGGCTCCACCAGGCAGCACCATCATCAGGCCCAGCATGATGCTGTGCACAAGCAAGCCGAAAATATACAGTGAAAAAAAGGTTAGTCGGACATGAGCTCCCTTCCGCAGGAAATAAAATATTATGCCAAGGGTTGCTGATTCCACTATCACGCCGACGCCGACCCAAGCCCCGGCTCCGCCCAACCAAAACCGATAGGCGCCGCACATTGTCGCTGCAATGGATGCAACCAAGGGGCCGCCAAACATACCCGAAACACCGAGAATGATCGACCGACCGTCGAAGATAATGCCGGGCATAAAATCCAAAGGGGTCATCATGCCTACTAGCCCCACTCCTCCGAAAAGCATGCCGGACACTATCTGATGTCCAACGCTGTTCTTTTGAAAGCTGGATCCGAAAACCTGATATGTCGCAGCGAGTGCGACCAGGAGCGCGGCGTTTTGGATGAGGTTGAGAATGATCAAGTGAGCCTCCACCTCTCTTCCCCCTGTCACCAAGATTTGGTGGGGGCTGGTTACTGGGCCGGCAACCCGTCCCAAAGGACGTCCTGCACGGCTTGAATTAGCTCCCCCATTTTATACGGTTTCTTCACAAATCCTCTTGCCAATAGTCCGAGACGTAGGCTTTCCGCTGACTCCAGGGAATGCCCCGTTGAAACAATCGCTTTCACTCGAGGATTGATCTTGAGAAGTTGTTCAAGGCATTTCTCGCCTCCCATTTGAGGCATCATGAGGTCCAGTACTATGAGTCCTATATTCGACTGCTCTCTTGCGTAGATCTTCAAAGCCTCTTCGCCGCTCGACGCAATAATCACGGGATGGCCCGCTCGTTCCAGTATGCGTTTGCCAAGGTCCCGGACATGCTCTTCATCATCAACCAGGAGTATTTTCTCGCCTGCAGCATCGTGTCCTTCAGTTTTCGGCCTATTCTCGACCGAAGGCCCATGAATCGCCGGCAAGTACACGGTGAACGTGGTGCCCTTGCCCGGCTCACTCTCGCAGGTGATCCAACCTCCATGTTGTTCCACGATACCCTTCGCGACAGGAAGACTCAGGCCGGTACCCTTCTTGAAGTCCCTTCCCTTTGTCGTAAAGAAGGGATCGAAGACCCTGTCCACCGTCTCTTTGGTCATGCCGGTGCCCGTGTCGCCGATCGCTATTAGGACATGCGGCCATGCCTTGGCGTTGGCATGCAGCCGACAGTATTCTTCGTCTACCAAGGTGTTCCTCGTTTCAATCTTGATGCTTCCGCCTTCAGGCATGGCTTCCTTGGCGTTGATGCACAGATTCATGATAACTTGCTCGATCTGAGATGCATCTGCGTTGATCATGTCTAGGTTCTGGTCAAGGAGCGTCTCAATTGCGATTGCCTTGGGAAAGGTTCTTTCCATAAAGGCTACCGCTTGTTCGACAACCCGATTAAGGTTCAATGCATGAGGTTCGATCTCACCCTTCTTGCTCAACGCTAGCAACTTCTGGACCAACTCGGCGCCCTTGCGGCCGGTTTGCACAATCTTCTGAAGGTCCGAATATGCTGGATCTTCCTCTGTTTTTTCCGAGAGTATCAATTCCGTGTAACCGTTGATGATGGTGAGCAGATTGTTGAAGTCGTGGGCAATGCCGCCAGTCAGGGTTACGACAGCTTCCATCTTCTGTGCTTGGAAAAGCTGGCTGCGCAAGCTTTCCCGCTCTTGATCAGCATCGGTAAGTGCAAGGCGCTTCATGCCACTGTTCACCAGCACCACCACGACAATCGACAAGGTTGCGAACAGCAGACCGAGCGCCAGGGCCAAATAGGTCTTCGTGCTAAAGGGGTTGCCCATCACCCACCACTCCTTCCATCGAATGTCTCTCGCAACTCTTACAAAAAAGGTCTGTTAATAGGCTCTGAACCATTGAGTGTTTCGTCAAAAGGAGCGTAAACCGAGACGCAGATCAAGTCAATGACTTGTCAGGGAAATAAGAAGGACTGCCTGAATGCTGCAGTCCTGAGGGTCGTGAACCGAAAAGACTTTGACCGACTCGTGCCGGTTTTTTCTTGATTCGTCGTAAACGGTACATTACAGGACACCGTGTGCTTGAAACATCATGAATAGTCGGGAGGTATAGATGAGGACCATATCGGCCCTTATGATAACGGGCCTGATCCTGTGCTTGGGGTTTGGTTGGGCGGCTGCAGGTGCGCCAGCAATGTCTGCCGATGAAGCCCTGGCGCTTCTCAAAGAAGGTAATGAGCGTTACGTTTCTTCTCAGGCACAGCATCCAAATCAAGGAATCAAGAGTCGGATTTCCACAGCGACCAAGGGTCAGCAGCCCTTCGCAGCGATACTGTCCTGCTCGGATTCCCGTGTGCCTGTGGAAGTCCTCTTTGATAGAGGGGTAGGTGACATATTCGTGATCCGAGTCGCGGGCAACGTTGCAAACACGGATGAAACTGGTTCCATCGAATATGCCGTAGACCATCTGGGTACGCCGGTATTTATCGTCTTGGGACACACGAATTGCGGGGCTGTGAGCGCAGTAGTGAAAGGAGCGGACCTTCACGGGAACATCATTCCCATACGCAACGCCATTTTTACGGCTGTATCCACCGCAAAGACGAATCATCCGTCCGCGACCGGAGAGAAGCTCATAGACGAGGCCATCAGAACTAACGTGTGGCAGGCCATTGAAGACGTTTTCCGCACCAGCCCCATAACTGTCGCCCGGGTCAAGTCCGGCAAGCTCAAAGTGGAAGGGGCGGTCTATGACATAGAAACCGGAGCTGTAACCTGGATGGGCCCGCATCCGAAGCAAGCTGACTTGCTGTCTGACAAAGCGCATTAGCTTCAACAGGCGAGAGCCATGACAGAGGAAGTCCTCTTGAGAAGGAGGCTTCCTCGCACAAAGGGGGGCCTCACGTGGTCCAAATGGCTCGTAGGGGAAGGCTGCCGATCCGAGTCGGAATTTGGAGCTCTACTATAACGTCCATCGGATAGAGAGAACTTTTGTTCTCTCTATCCCGTTCAGCTTTCGCTTTTGGAGACAGAGGTTCCGTGAGAGGAGGACCTGTCTCATCGTAGCGCGTCCCTTATACGGTACCAGCCATTGAAATTCGCGGCACTCAACTGCGATGACTGCCACGCCCAGTCCATGTG
>CAYZET010000495.1:0-3864 GCA_964477215.1 uncultured Syntrophaceae bacterium
AACAGAAAAAAGAGTGGATGGCCAAGCTCGAGCCTTTAAAGGACCAGTATTTGGAACGAACGAAGGAGGCCGGCCTGCCGGGGAAAGAGTTCCTCCAAGACCTCCTCGCTCTAAAAGAGAAGTACGAAAAAGAACTGAAAGACTGACACTCGTCACCTCTCCCACAATCTTGCTCTCCCGCGTTTGACTGGTGCTTTCCAGACGCGGGAGAGAAACGCACCGGTCTTCGGAACGATTGGCATTGGGATAATCCGAGGGCTTTGATTGCCCTCTCATTGCCTGCATCCTTAGGGTCGCTGCATCGTGCGGTCTCACGGTATTCTGCATGCCGATTGATCTGGTGACTCCGGGTGATGTCTTCAGCAGGAGACGACACGGAGCGTCGGTACGACCGAAAAAACGAGCGGCCCCAGAGGGCGGAGAGCGGCCATGTCGGGCCGCGCCCTTGATCATCCTCTTCGCTGGAGGTGGTCTCCATGGAGCCCAAAGGTACCTTTGAAGGAAAGAAGATACTCGCTGTCGACGACGAGAGAGACGTGCTTGAGGTGATTGCCGAACAGTTGGAAGGAGCCCACCTGATCACGGCTAGCGATTTCGAGAGTGCAAAACAGGTTATCGAGTCGGAGCCATTGGACCTCGTTATTCTCGACATCATGGGGGTGAAAGGGTTTGATCTCTTGGATCTGGCAAGAGAACGACAGTTGCCCGCTGTCATGCTCACGGCTCATTCCGTCACGGCGAGGAGTTTTCAGCGTGCCATAGACAAAAAGGCTGTGTCGTTTCTCCCCAAGGAGGAGCTATCGAGGCTTGACGAGTTGATCCTGGAGATTTTCGAGGAGCTTGCCAGAGGGAGGACCCATTGGACCAAGCTCGCTCAGAGACTCGGCCCCACCTTCAAGAGGCTGTGGGGAGAAACGTGGGAACAGATAAAGTTTCCACAGGATCCGAATATCAGTTGGTAGGGAGAGCGCGCTGGTTGCACAGGTGCTTCCCCAATTCCTGACCAGTCGAAATCTGGCCCTGAGATGCGGGGGAGGCAGGCCGCCTGTGGTGACAAGTCGGCTATGCAGGGGGTGATTTTTCAGCAAGTTAGCGGTTTCGCCGGTTCATGCACCGGCAAGAGAACTTTTTCTTTGGTAGTTGCCACGGGGTGTGGAGAAGCCTGGATGTCCGGCCGAGCCGTCCCACGTTACTGAGTGGTTACAATCTTTACGTCTTTTTTGTTTACTTTGTTCCGTGGTAGTGGTACAGGAGCCGTACACGACGGAAAGACGATTCTTGTGCTTTGGAAAGCCGCGTGATCTGTTGTCGAGGACGAAGTAGGTTGGCCATCCGTAATTACCGACGAGAATGGGGCGCTCTTGACATCCCGGTTAGACCGAGCAACCCGCTGTCAGCGGCTGCACGAATGGTCTGTGGACGGTCAACGCTGGCGGTGGCCGTTTTCGTCTTTCTCGTAATCGGAGTCCCGGGCCAGGCTTGGCTTGATGCCGGCCAAATTCCTGGCGAGAACCCTGGGGGACTTCTCTATTCGGTTACCCATCTGCATGCCGCAGCTTATGTCGTATTATTTCTCATTTTTCTCCTGTCAATGGCCAATCTGTTTCTCCAGTACGGCGCGGACGTGTTCTGGAGGCCTTTCACTTCGCTCCTGGGTCTCGTGCGAAAATCGGCTGGCGAAGTCTCGGACCGGCCGGTTTTGAAAGGCCTTCAAGAGGGGCGGTTGTCTGCGGGAGCCAGCCGAAGCCGGAAATCGCGATACTACCCCGCTCAACATCATGTTGAGGGCTCAGAAGCCGTGGGACCGGTTCGAAAACTGGTAAACCATGTGTCGGCCAAGCCCCCCACTCCTATGGATGGGGTAAATCATCCTCTTCCCCCTTTGTCGCCGCAACCTAAGCAAACTCCTGGAGAGCCCCGACTGGGGAAAGGCACCCCTGAAGCAAGGTCGGCCACAGATTTCAAGTTTTCCTGCGCGGTAGATGTCCCGACGCGCCAGGAAGTGGAACGTCGGGAAAAGACGTCTCTGCTGGTATCAGGAGCGGTCCTTGGCCCTGACGGCAAAGGAATATCTTCTGTCATCGTTTACCTTGCCGACGGAGACGGCAACCGGGTCGGGCAATCCTGCCGGAGCATGCCCGATACGGGCGAATTCAAGGTACTTGTCAATGAGCCCGGGAAGTACGTCGTCAAGGGCTACAAGCGTGGCCTCATTATGGAGAACCAGGACGCCCTGTGGGTACCGATCGAATCGGGGAAGGTTGAAGGATTCAATTTCCGCATGGTTCCTGAAGGTTGCCTGGTGAAGGGACAGCTTGTTTCCTCCTCGAGCGATGAGGCCCTGTCAGGATACGAGGTGCGGTGCACGTGCCCGAAGCGTGAATATGCTCGCTCCGCTCGGACGGATGGAAATGGAAGCTTCGGCATACATGGTGTGCCCGTGAACTCCGAGTGTTACCTTGAAGTTCTCGACGGGCAGGGCACGGTCCTCATGAGGTCGACCAGTTTTCAGACCGTGCAGAAGAAGGAGCATCACGTGGATATCAGGTTGAGTGAGCTCCTCGATCCTATCATCGCTGAGCCAGCTCATAGGACGGATCACGGACAGACAGAGTCGCCTGACCCGGAACCTGCTCCCAGCCCCTCTTCGTCTCACCCGTCCTCAGGCCCTTCAATCTAGGGGCGGCACGCGTTTACTGACTGACGAGACGTATTTCCCGAACCTGGGCTCACCCCGGAAAGAGAGCACGAACAGGTGACCGCCATGTGACGATGTGAGCGACGGACTTCCGCCTTTCTTTATCTACTGGCCCTGTGATACTGTGAGGAGGGGACAGCGATCTCGCTGTACGAGGCCATGAGCTCGGAGAGTCATGGGGAACTGACACCGGTGTTTTGTCTGGCGAGAAGATCGCGGTGAGAAAGGGAACCTGGTGTTTGACTGCCTTATGAGCTCGGTATCATCAGTACCAGATTCGGGCATTATAGCCTTGGTGGGGGAATGATGAATAGACAGGCCCGGATCTTCCAGTCGGTCAATCTTTGGTCCTACATTAACTTGGGAGTAACGTATTGGGAGGCCTTCTGGCGCATCAGCCGCCCGCTGGCCTACCCGGCGAATGTCGACGTTATCCTCACCAAGGCGTGTAATCTACGGTGCACCTTTTGTATAGCGTACGGCTCCCTCAGGGAGGTGCGATGGATGCCGTTCGATCTGTACGAACGCATTGCAGCCGAGCTTTTTCCTCGTGCCTACGGGGTCTTCATCTGCTCCGGCGGCGAGCCCTTTCTCTATCCTCGGCTTCGTGAGGCTCTGAGCCTCGCTCGGCACTTCCGAACGCGAACGACCGTCACGAGCAACGGCACGCTTATCGACGAGAAGATTGCTGCATGGCTCGTAAAGGATCAGAGTCTCAACGAGATGTATATTTCTTTTGACGGTGCACGCAAGGAAACTCTCGAGAAGATTCGAAGAGGAGCGAAGTACGAAACAATACTGGAGAATTTGGAGTGCCTATCTTTACTGAAGAGAAAGGCTGCCGCTGTTTATCCTCGGATGACGTTTCGATTTGTCGCTATGAAGAACAATGTGCACGAGCTCCCGGAGATGATCGACATGTGTACTCGATATGGTCTGCATAAACTGGTGGTCAAATACTTGAATGTGTCAAACTCGATCGATCCGGACGAGTCGTTGTTTAATCATACGAAACTGACTGAGCGAGCGTTCGACGAGACGCGCCGCAAGGCCCAGGAGAAGGGTGTGCAGCTTGAATTGCCCCCTTTGCCCGGGACGCACGCGTCTTCCCGAAGATGTGTGAGTCCGTGGAATTTTGTGCAGATTGATACGGACGGGGCCATTCG
>CAYZET010000496.1:0-3795 GCA_964477215.1 uncultured Syntrophaceae bacterium
GACTGACGGAAGTTGTACAGAACCTGGACGCCGTATTTTCTGAATATGGGCAGGTACTTGTTGAGCCGTTCTCCTTTGAACGCATTGGTCACGACCGTCTCATTCTGCACGCACGTGAGCTTATGGTATCCCGAGTCCTTCAGGCAGCGAATCACCCCTTCCAATTGCCATGGGGTGGTGTTTGCGCTTAGGAAAGGGAAATGCCACGAGATGTTGTCCTTCAGGATGGTCGTGGCGGATGGATCGAGGTAGTCTTTGAATCGGGCCGCTTCCATTGTTGCTGCCACGTCTTCGAGGACGGTCTCTGGCTTTGTGCGTTTCACTGCTACTATTGGTTTAGTTGTCATTCGTGCTTCCATGCATCAGGAAAAGTTCAAAACGTGCGAATCAGCCATCGCACTATATCGAAGACACCCACACCTCGATCGCTATCCATGAAATCAAACCCGTTCGCCGTGTATCCCCCTGCTTCAGTGGCGCGCGTATTGCGGGTTCTCATGAGGCGCTCTTCCGCCTTGAGCTTCTCAATTTCCACTTCTTTGGCCTTCGTGAGGCCCCCTTTAGCCACAAAATCCATGATCCGCTCTATTTCCCCAGGATCGAACCATATTCCATGCTCCTTGCACACATCGATGATCACGCCGGAGATGCGCGCGAAATTCTCCCGATTCATCAGTGCCCTGCAGACCGGACATCGCACGTATCGAATCTCTCTCTCGATCTCGACCGCGCTTCGGCCTCTCCGACGGGTGTCCCGTATCACACCGTCACGCCGCTCTTGGATCATCTCGAACGTCTCGTGAGGCACGAAGATACCGGTGCATTCCGAACATTCGACGACGGAAAACTCTCCGAGAGTCTTTCCGCGCATAGCTATCCCGCAGCGAGGACAGAGCCGATCTTCGAGGACTTTTCCTTCGGCAACCAAACCCTTGATGGGTCTGGCACAGAGTATACAGAACCTCCCCTCTGCATTGGTCTTGGCAAAGCAGTGGGGGCACAGGATCGTCTTTCCCCTCAAGGAGAAGTCGAGATGCGACGAACAGTACTCGCAAACTTCGCTCCCTCGCCTCACAGAAGCGCCGCAAGACGGACAATGGAGCACCAGGCCGGAATCCAGCTCCACCTCCCCCGTCCTATACGTCTCCGTGACCGGCACTTTGTCGGGGTCCCCGAATCGGATGCGAAGATTCTCTTCCCGCTCCGCCTCTTGCCGATCAGTGAGAAAGCCTTTTTTCCTCAGAATCCCCTCGATCCGAGCAGTTTGAGACTTGTCAAGCCCGTATTTTTTCCTGAGCTCATGCTCTGACGCGCCCCGAACATAATCCTCAAGAAATGTTTTCAGGTTTACCCGTAATCTTCCTCGCTCGGACGTCACGGTTGCCTCGCCTGGTGTATGGGTGTTTGCGCATCATACTCCGGCGGACAAGGCCGGTGCAAGAGGGGCGGCAGAAGCGGGATCAAATCCGCCATCGCCTGGCCCCAGCCCTCGCCGCTATTCTCACCGCGTGCCATTGTACTTGGATCAACAGCGTTACGGAAGATACGCGACTACGTTTGGGCCACAGAGCTCTGGGGGTTTCTGACGCAGTCACGCCTAACAAACACCTTTAATTAAACAGTATATGAACGTATAATATCAGTACAAAAGTATACGATCAACATTTCAATTGCTTTTTGTCTCGTAACATGCTAAATATACGCATTATTTCAGTTTCGATGAAAGCCTCATAGAGGAGCACTCTCGGCTCAGTCAACGTTCGGTGTGGTTTGGAGGGAACAGTGGCTCACTCTCCAATTTGTGAGATATCACCCGCGCGTTCGGCCGATGCCGGCCTGCATCCGAGGCGCTGCAGTGTGGTGTTTGTCTCGGTCGAAGGCTTTCCTGCTTCGTTTGCCTGAGGTAGGGCATGAGACTCGTTTGAGGCGTCAGAGGTACGTCATGCCGCGCTGGATTATCTTCGTTTTAGGTACGATGTGTACGCTCGCTCTGTTCTTATTCCCGTCTGCACCGCTGGTGAGCGCCACCACCGGTCAGGGGGAGTCTCCACATGTGCCAGTATCGGCTTCGCCGGACAGATCCGTCCTGTTGCTGGATCAAATTCTGGCAGCCGGCAACCCGGTGGGAAGCACACTTCCTGCACCATCCGATTTCCGAGCCGAATCAACTGGCGAAAGCGGCTTGGACACCAGTATTGAGCGGGCCTCTGAGTTGGCTGATGTGTCGTCGAATAACGCGGGACTTGCGGGTACGATTTCCGGTCGTGCAGGAACCCTTCTGCTGGGCGCTCTCCCCATTCCCGTACTTTCAGGCGAGGAAGATTCCGGCGATATGAGTCCGGACAAAGGGCCGGTCAACAGGCCCGCATTACTTGAACGGGGCCAAATGGAAGCGCTCCTCATGCCAGGGGATCACTTGCGATCTGTAGGGAATCTTCCCACAGCAGCTCAGGAGAAGATCAAGGACGAAGAACGCAGATTACTCGAGATCGAGGTCAGTCATTCGGGCCATGTGCTTCGATTGCTCCGCCGCGAGGCCATCGACAAGATCGACGTCCTACACGAGTGTAGGGTGGGCCTTGGAGCCCCTTCATTTCCGACTCCCGTGGGCATCTATTTTGTGACGCACATTTACGATCAGGATCCATGGTGGATACCGCCTCCGAACCGCGCGTGGGCAGCAGGTCAATCTCCCAGCAGAAAGGTGTACGGGGGAACCATGGCACCTCTTTTGAAGAAACGGCCTGCCAAATCCAAAAAAAGCGAATGGTTTGCCGAGGACATGGTTGAGCTCCCTGTTTCTCTCGAGGACTACGGGTACCGTTTCCATGGCACCAATGCCCCGCGGAGCATAGGACGTAACGAATCGCACGGGTGCGTCCGGATGTTGCCTGCGGACGCCAAGAAGGTGGCCTCTCTTATCAAGGAGCACGTAGGCGTGGCGAACCGTCTGGAGTCGGCCAATGGATCGTTCGTCATTCTGAAATCGCCGATCCGTTTGAATCTTATCAAGTAATTCGATAGACCGCGTAGAAGTTCCCAATATCCGATCCCTCCTTTTGTTCCCAGATCTCGTTGGGATCTGGTCTGATCTGAGAGGGGCAACTTGACCATGTTGCCCCTCATTTCTTTTTGTATTATGGTGAGAGTTATGGAGGGCAAGCTTGGATCGCGAGCCACCTTCCCATGAAGAGAATCGATTGGGTCTATGGCCTATGATTAGTAGAAAAGAGTGCAACATGCCACCAGAGCAAACTCGTCTTACCACTCTCTCCACGACATCTGGTTGAGCAGCCAAAATGGGCCCAGGGGACCTGGACCAGGCTTTGTGCGGCGTGGAGCTTCCTTACGACCCGAACGTGATCACCGGAATCGCCGGGTCGGAGGATGCAGGTGTGTACAGAATCGACGACACAACCGCTCTTGTGCAGACTCTCGATTTCTTCACTCCCATCGTGGACGATCCCAGGACCTTCGGGCGAGCAGCCGCGGCAAATTCTCTTAGCGACGTATACGCCATGGGGGGACGACCCCTTACGGCGATGAATATTGTGTGTTTTCCCACCAAGAAATTGGGTTTGCGGGTGCTGCGGGAAGTGATCGAGGGAGGAGTGGACATTCTCCGGGAAGCAGGGGTCGCGCTCGTCGGCGGTCACAGTGTCGAAGACGCGGAGCCCAAGTACGGGCTGTCAGTCACTGGCGTGGTTCACCCGGACCGCATCATGAAGAATTCTGGATTGCAGCCGGGAGACAGGATCATCCTGACCAAAGCCGTGGGGACCGGCCTTATCGCGA
>CAYZET010000497.1:0-3781 GCA_964477215.1 uncultured Syntrophaceae bacterium
GTACGTCAGTGAGGTAAGCGTGTATACGGGAGATAGGCCGAACCCTGGATTGGCACAGTTTCTAGCCGATCACATGGCAGAAAGGCACGACGAGAGCGATGATGACTATGCTGTCTCGGCCTTTTGCCGGCCCATCGAGACCACAAAGAACTCCCACATCTTTCGGATGCATGGCTATCATCTGGGCAAGAAACCTCACGATGCGGTACAGGCGTACATCAATCACTACACGCGGGAAGGGGATGTAGTGCTCGATCCTTTTTGCGGCTCGGGCAGCACAGCTCTTGGGGCCCTGGTGCTCGGTCGAAAGGCCGTAGCCATTGACGTCTCTCCAGCCGCCACGTTCATTACCCGGTTTTATGTTTCCGCGTGCGATCCTTGCGATTTCAAGGCGCGCTTCGACAAGATGTGTGCTCGCGTGGAAAGGGAAATGTCGCACCTCTATGGGACTGTATGCCACAGGTGCGGAACAGGCGCTACCATCCACTACGTGATCTATTCCAACTATTACGTCTGTCCCGGCTGCGGCCGGTCGGTAAGTCTCTTTGAGGCGTCCCAGGATCGACGACGGTGTTGCCCGCATTGCCTGAAATGGGACGGGAGAATCATGCGGGTCGGCCCGCCCGCCGAAGCGGTTGCAAATGGACCGGTTGGCGTGAATTTCACCTGTCACGGAACCTGTTCGCCCAAAAGAATGACCCGGTCGATCACCGGCCCGTACGAGGAGCAAGAAGCGTTTCGATCCATTGATCTCCAGACTCTTGCCCGTCTCGAATCCGAACCGATCCCGTACCCTCATCCCGACCGCTTCATGATGAACGTCTCGGATCCGGAAGCTCCGTGGGGAGACGAATGGCGCCCGAGTCGCAACTTCCGTACGGTGCGGGACCTTTTTACCTATCGCAATTTTCGAGCCCTCGCAGCGCTCATGGACGCTGCGGGTAGCGACGAGGATTTGCGTGCGGTCATAACGTCCGGAATGCTTGCAGCAAGCAGGAAGGCGCAACACCTTTCGGGCGGTGGAGGCTACATCCCGGGGAACTGGGCTCTGCCACCCGTTTCCAAGCAGCGCAATGTATTGGAATCCCTGAGAACCATTTTCGCCCGTACCCTGCAGGCCAAGCGAGCGCTGGCGAGCCTACTCAAGAGCCAGGACGTGTGCATATCGACCCAGTCCGCTGCAGCGCTGCACGGCATTCCGGACTGCTCGGTCGACTATATCTTCACGGATCCGCCCTACGGCGGATCGATCCAGTACGGGGAGCTCAACTTCATTTGGGAGGCATGGCTCGGCTTCAACACCATGTGGCACCAGGAAGAAATCGTTGTGAACCGGACTCGGGGTCGCACCATTGAGGATTGGGCGGCCATGATGCGAGCCGCTTTGTCGGAATGCTTCCGCGTTCTCCGGCCTGGCAGGTGGCTTTCTCTGTGCTGGCACGACGGCTCCATGGACACATGGCCGGTTATTCAGCAGATCCTCTCGGAAGTCGGCTTTGTGATGGACTCCTCCGGAACCGCACAGACCATTGACACGGGGGCAAACACGTACAATCAGCGAGTGTGGGACAAGGCCGTGAAGCGGGATCTGGTGATCAACGTTCGGAAGCGACCGAGCCACGAATCCGCGACAACGTCCCCGGCAGATGCCCCTCCGCAAAATAGCTTTCGCGACTTGGCCCGCGAAGTCATCTCCTCCTTTCTCTCCGCCAATCCCGGTGCGACCAAGGATCGGGTGTACGATCATCTTGTGGGATTCATGTTCCAAAAGGGGAGATTGGAGCAGCATAACTTTGACAAGTTGCTGGACAGTGTGGCGGAACGGGTTCGGGACGGGAGTCGTGGCTGGGTATTGAAATCCGAAGCCCGAGAGGATCCGGAGTCCTGACATCCTACACAAATGTAGGTATTCTTCGAGAAGCTGACCACCACGTATGACATTCACCCCCCAGGAGACGCTCGTTACCACGCCGCTCACCTGCCTCCCCCTCCGGAACCAACCGTCCCAAGGCCTCACATCCTCTGTCACTTCAGCCAGATCCCCGACCTTTGCGGGTCTTTGGCTTGGTTTTTGCTCCTCCCCGGGTGATGGTCATTCGTTGCACCAACACTTCTGGGGCTGAGAGGTGTTTTCCTTGATTGGGAAGGCCGAGAGCAGATTGGTCGACCGGGCCGACGGGAAAGGAGGATATCGAGGTCATGGCCGACTCCATTGCCCGACCTTCGGCTCTTTCTCTGACTTGTTGGGTGAAGCCTCAGCCTCTCCCCGGCCAGGCATGGAAGCGCGTCCATTTGTCGCTACCCGCCCCCTCACTTCCATGCCTCGCGAGGTCGGGGAATTCCGTGAGCAAGGGAGTATTCTCATGGGGAGAGGATGTCCTAGGGCCCAGTGGCGGTGCCGAAGAACTGGGAGAGCTCCCGCTCCACCTGCCTTGACCGTCGATTCGTCGGCCTCCGGATGGAATCCCGTCAGCACGCCATGGTGGCACGAAACCGACGCGCGCGGATCCCATGCGACGCACCAAAGGAGGATCGATGGAGATCGGCGCTGATCGGGTCCGGCGAGACTTCACGGACCACGGTCTCAGTCCGCTCTGCAATCTCGATCGGGCCCTGGAGCCGATCCTGGACCTATTGGACCTGGTAGTGTCTGCGGAGCGCGCGGTGGTTTCGTTGAAAAACACTCATACGGAGCGACATATAGTCTGGACTTCGCGGAAGCAAGCTGATGAGGCCGTTCCAAGCTCGAAAGCCTCGGAACACGATCTTCCCCCCGAGATACTCCGGTCCGCCGAGCTCGTTTCGGCTACCGACGCGACAGAAGGGCAATTGCCGCAGAATGAGAACCGGGAGATACCGACCCCTGGGACAAAGAAGTCGTTTGTGGAGGTTCCCATCGTGCTGCGGGGAACGCCCGTGGGTGCTATGCGAGTCTATTTTCCCCACGAGAAACGAGAGGTGGTCATGGATCGCGTGAGCCTCATCGAGAAGATAGCCCAACTCGTGGCGCAGACGCTCGATCTCAGGCAGTGGATCACCCTGTGGCACGAGTCTCATATCGCGGCAAATACGGCTCTTAAGGCTGAGATGCTAGAGCGAGTAGCCCATTTGCTTTCCCATCGCGAGACGAGTCCCATGGGCCCCATCCTTAGACTCGTTCGAGACGCTGCCGAGTCTGTAGCACCGATCTTGATCCAAGGGGAAGCGGGCGTTGGGAAGACTCTTGCCGCTCACGCGATTCACGAGTTGAGCGACAGAAGGGCGCTTCCAATGGTAAGGATAAACTGCCTCGTGCACCGACACAATCCGTTGCGTATCCTCGAGGAATCGCGAAGCGGGACATGCGCCGCAGACCGGATCGGGAGCCCCGGCGAGCGGACCTGCCGGTGGACGCTCTTGCTCAGCTCCGTGGAAGCGGTGTCACTCTCGGCCCAGACGGAGATCCTCTCGTTCCTCAGACGATCCATGGAAATGCACGACTATCCCGGGGGGGCTGCCTGCAGAATCGTTGCAACATCTCGGAAGGACCTGTTAGGAGAGGTGCGGAAAGGCACTTTCAGCCCTGAGCTTTATAAACGCATTTCCACCATTCTGATCGAGATTCCGCCTCTTCGGGACCGCCGAGAAGACGTTTTGCGACTCACCCAATTCTTTTCTACACGGGTGAGGAAGGAATCCGGTCACAACCTCACGTTCACGCCACGCTCTCTGGAGCTCCTGAACCGTCATTCCTGGCCCGGCAACGTCACGGAGCTGGAAAATCTTGTTGAGCGCATGGGAT
>CAYZET010000498.1:0-3764 GCA_964477215.1 uncultured Syntrophaceae bacterium
GGGTTGCCATGACGAAGAAAAGCTCAGGCAGACGAGTAGTAATGCCTTCGATCGTGACCTGCCGCTCTTCCATGGCCTCCAGGAGGGCAGCCTGGGATTTGGGAGGCGTCCTGTTTATCTCATCTGCCAAGAGTACCTCCGCAAAAATGGGCCCTTTGCGAAACACAAACTTCGACGTCTGAAAATTGAAAATGTGGGTTCCCACGATATCGCTCGGCAACAGGTCGGGGGTGAACTGAATCCGACGGTACCGAGCATCCACCAAGTGAGCGAGCGTTCTGGCCAGCAGCGTCTTTCCTAGACCGGGAACCCCTTCCAGGAGGACGTGTCCCCCGGCGAGCAGACATGCGAGTAGCTGTTCTATGACGGTGTCCTGCCCGATGATAACGCGGTGCATCTGCTCGCGCACTGCTGCCATGCGTTCATGAATTCGGACGATATCCTCCATTATTCCTCCATTAGACCACAGCGCCTATGAAAATCATTGCGTAATGTCCCTGTCATTGCCGGGAAGTCTCCATGTCACCAGACGCCGTTTAACTACGGCCGCAGTGAATTGTGCGATTGCACGAGCGCTACCCTTGTCGACCGCGGTTCTGGATTGGTGCCGCGGCCCGCCCCTCCGTGAAGACTTGACGGATACATGAGAGTTGCCTGCAGCTCCATCAACGACCGCGCCAAAGGAAGGGCGGTTCGGGCATCCACATTCGATTTGACAGCCGCGCGGCATTCTTTCACCACCTTCCACTCCTCTGTTCCTCGTGCATGTAGTCTGCCGGCGTCCGCATCGTACTCCAGCCGTTTCAGGGGAATGCCGGAGCTCCGGGATAACTGAGCAAAGAAACGATGAAGCACGGCCTCGAGGGCTACCCATCCTGCTTTCGACGACTCCAGGATGTGAGCCATGGATTCCACGTATTCCAGGGGAGATCTGCCCACAGGTTTGTCTAGAGCTCGAAATCGGCCGGACCGCGCGGCTCGTTTCCCGCAGAAAAATAGGGCGGTTCCGAGACAAGCCTGCAGGAGTATCCAGGCGAATACCGATGAGCCTGCATAGGTCCAGAAGCTGTCTGCCATCCCGTGGCCGAGATGGTATTCGTCGAAAAAGATTTCCTTGGGACGGGAATTTTCGAGCACCGTAGCTATCAAGAGACGCAAATTTTCGCTCTTGGAGATGTCACGATTCGAGAATATCGATACGTCTGAGATCGCCACTATTTCGCCGTCTCCTGCCTTCTTGCTCAGAATTATTGGGCCCAGGTCGTCGTGGACTCGGGTAATCCATTCCTTCGCGGGAAGCTTCCATCGCGACATTCCTGAGACGCTGATTGAATCGACTCCGTACCAGCCCGCAGACGAGGTCCTTATGTCGGCTCTGGATTTTGTGCCGTGTCGGGACATCGCCAGGCCCAGCTTGTGGGCAAGGGAATGACCTCTTGCTGGATCGTCTACCTCCTTTGCCTCACGCGGTACCAACGGTGGCGGAGGAGGGACGTATCGCGGCCCTCCGTGAAGAAGGATGAGCCGATTCCCCTTCTCGAGCCAATGGATGAGTTTCCTGATTTCTCGACTGCTGATAGGGATCTGGATAGTGTCCGCGACTATAAGGACTCCTCTGTCGGAATAGAGCCGCGAGTACGACTTCCTGAAGCGGGAAACCGGAAGACGCATCTCCTGGAGGACGTCGTAGGCCGCTTTGTAGCCTCCCGGCCGCGTTGAATAGGTTGAGGGAGAATGAGCTTGACTGTCGTCTGAGTAGACGCGGGAGAGAAAAACTGAGGCGCCAGCCACCGCAAAAAAACAGGCAAGCAGGAGGACAGCGTGTTTCGCCTTCATGGATTGACGATGCCCTGCGTGGCCTCACGAGACAGAAGTAGAAACCTTTCGTAGTCCTCCTGTCCGCACACAGCTTCGCCATACCTGACCCGATTGAACGTTGGGACTAGTTGGGAAAAGGGGACATGGACTGCCGGATCCGCTTTGACAGCGGACAGAATCTCGCTCGTGGTCTTTTCCGGCCCGATCTTCACTCGGCCGGCCTCGTCCAGGGAGAGAACAACGAACCTGAACGTGTAGATCACCGCTTCGCCGTACCTACCCTTCTCTGCCATCGCTGCTGCCACCTGTCGGACACGAGCGCTGGTCATAATCTCTCCTGGTTGGTTTTCCTCGACAGATAGTTTACCGGAGCGCGTTGATCTCCACCGAAGTACAAACGTCGCCCCCGTCCAGATAAGGCCTATTACGGCCACGACCACCCCACCTATCAGGAGAGCATCTGCGATAAGAGGAATGGAATCCTGTTCAAGGCGAATCCCTTTGGTATTCCAGGATCTTTCAGATAGCCACGTGAGCCCCCTGCGGACGAGCTCCCTTACATACCACCGCACCCATTCGATGAGAGAGTGGTCCTCTCTGTCCCGGAATTCCTCTCGCGTCAGAATGTCCGTCACCACGCTCGCGGGACCACGCGGCAAATCGAACGCTCGACGGAAGTCTTCATCAGAAACTCCTGCCCCGCACCGACTGGGCTGGACGGCGACACATGCCAGGACGGCAACAATAAATGCTGATCGAGCAAACCTGGTTGTCCGAATTCGGTTCAAGGAAATTCGATCCTCGTGTGATTTACCCGAAAGTCACTCGCTTACCGGCGAGATGCCGGCGCTACGAAGACAGGAGTAGGGCGGCCTATGGCCGTCATCGACGGGTCCCGCGGGCCGCGGACTTTCATGCTCCGTTGTGACTGCGAGGTCATGGATGTTTACCTTAGCTGTCTCACCGCGAGCCTTTCCTCGCTGCAATTAGTGAATCGCCCATGTCCGAGAAGCGCATTTGGAAGAAAACTTTCTCCCGGTGAGCGCTATCACGACACCGCGCAACCCCGAATCGGCATCCCTTCGCCGCAGCTATCGCATGACGCACAGGACAACCGCTGGAGCTGGCTGAGGTCGGATTCGAATGCCGGTCCAAGGTACTCGGGCTCGATCGCGAAGCACACGGGGCACTGTTTAGGGGCATTCTCGGGGTTGATAAAGATTTTTGCAAACTCTTTTCCACATTCTCGACATCTGTATTTTGGTATGGGCATGGTAAGCCTCCTGATCTCGCGTTCATGCTGGAGATTCATCTCCGTTCCCTTCAGTTGCTCCGGGAGCACCCTCCGGCTGTTGCTCCCCGCGGAGAGCAGCGACCTCCAGTTCGTGTCGGGCGGTTATTCTCAAACGTTTCTTCCACTGGGGATCTTCCTCGTACACATCCATGTTCGCGGCGAACCTCATGAGCGTATCGGGGTCCGGCCTCCCAAGCTTCTCCCACAGCGCCGAGTTAATCAGCTCCCATGCTCTGATACCCCTGGTTATTGCCACTTCGTGGGCCATGGCGAGGAGATAGGGATTCATGGTCATTTTCACGGAGATGATCCCTTCAGGCCAGTTCTTCGATTCATCCGTCTGAGTTACCGAGCATTGAGTACAATTCGAGACGTCCGTCATAATCAGGCTCTCCTCTTTGTTGATTCTTCTAGACCAATAGATGCGCACGGCTGGAGAAAAGTTCAACAAATATTGCGTTCTTGTCTGGGAGAGGATCGAGGGGCAGCAGAGATACCGGGGTTACACGAGCAATGCGGGGCTGAAAGCGGGCCCCCCTTCGCAGGGGAGCCCCCAATTATTGCAGCAGGCGTACTAATTGGGCAAAGTTCGTAATCGTTTGGACGTACTGCTCCATGAAGATCCTCAGATCACGAACATACGTCTTGGGTA
>CAYZET010000499.1:0-3739 GCA_964477215.1 uncultured Syntrophaceae bacterium
GTCCCATGCTCTCTTGACCAGCGCAACCGACCATGTCTGTCGCGGAGAATTTCTTTTCTCGTGGCTGCATGCTCCTTAACTGCGACGAGGAGCCCGTTGCCGGCCAGGACGCTCTGTCGCTCTGCGTTCTGAGCGAAGCTTCTGAAGTGTACTGTATAAGGATGCTCCGACCCCACCAGGGTCTGAATACATTCAAACGCCTGGTGCCTCCATTTGACGAATGCGCTCCGATCGAAATCGCTCTCGATAACTTTCCACGCCATCTCAATAAGACGCTCCAACTTGCTTTCCAGGCTCATGTGTGCTCCTTTCTTGAAAGGTGCCCGATCGGGGAGTTCCCTAAGACCCGACCCTCTGTGGGGCGTTACAAGGTTCATTCCGGTGGTTGAAGCACGTTTCATGCCAACGAAGCACTAAGCGGCCAACTCATTGTCTAGACGAATGATAACAACCACATGAGGGGTGGCAGAGGGGCAGAGGGGGGACACAGATCAGGAGAAGAGGTGGAAACTGAGTGCGAACATCTGACGAGAAGCAAGCGAAATCTGAACAGGCTAGCGCAGATGGGAACTTGTATGTCAGATAATCGCGACTTCACGTCTTATCGAGTCAGAAATCCGCGACATGGGCCAAGATGTCAAACCGAGGACCCTGAGCTCTCCTCATTCCAAATAATATATGCTGTCTTCCTCGCGGAACCCTGCTCGCGCGTTCATTCCTTTCTTCCATCTGCCGCCATTGACTTTCTTCAGCGTCTCGGCAACACTAGTCTCACGGTGCTTAATGAAGCCATGCCGGAGAGGGACCATGTTCCGCGAGGAGACCTGTGGCTTTTGGGGTACACCGGCAGGCAGCAATAAGTGGTCAACCTGATTATTGTCCAACGGCACGAAGTTTGGCAATTGAAAAACGACTCGACCCTTTCCACCGGGTACCCGGTGCATGGAAATTATCGGGGCCGCAGAAGGAGGAGTGAGATGAAAAGGATCGTATTTCTGGCCATCTGCATTGTGTTGACGATTGCTCTGCTCGCTCGAGCAGCCGAGATCAAAGATTCTGAATCCGCCACACATGGATCGGGCTCGGCGATCCACAAGATTGTGGACACGTACACCTTTCCCGGATTCAAGGTTATCCAGTTCACGCTACCGGTTCTCTCTGTGTACTCCTACCTTCTGATCAGTGATGGAGAAGGACTCCTCGTCGACCCGGTCCGAGACATCTCGTTCTATCTGGAAACAGCCAAGAAAGAAGGCGCCAAGATCAAGGGGGTTTATCTGACCCATTCCCATGCGGATTTCATTGCAGGACATACGGAAGTGAAGAAGGCTTTGGCTATACCAATTTATCAAAGCCACAAATCAGGCGCCAAATATCCTATCGAGGCAATGGACGAGAAGTCTCTCGTGAAGGTGGGAAAAGCTACCTTGAAGTTTATCGATACGCCGGGCCACACCCCCGACGGTCAGTGCTGCGCTGTCTATTCGCACGATGACCCGACAACCCCAAAACTGCTGTTTACCGGGGACGTGCTCTTTGTCGGGAGCGTCGGAAGACCGGATCTTATGGAGGGAACCGTATCAGCAAGTTGGTTGGCCGCGGCCATGTACGATTCGTGGACAGACAAGCTGTCCAAGCTCCCGAACAGTGTCATGATTTTCCCAGCCCACGGAGCCGGATCCCTTTGCGGAGCCCACCTCAGCGACGAGCCCAAGTCGACCATCGGTCAAGAGAGAGCGACTAACCCTTACCTGAAGGCTAAAGGAAAGGGTGAGTTCATTGCACTTGTCGTTCAAGGGCTTCCCGATGCGCCCCAGTATTTCCAATACAATGCTGTGATGAACCGTGAAGGACCGACACCGGTGGAGTGGGACGCTCCTATGCCCAGCGAGATTGCGCCCTCTTCTGAGCTCACGGATCCTACAAAGTACTACCTGGTGGACCTCAGGGAAGCGAAATCTTACACAGAGGGTCACATTCCCAATTCAGTCAATATCACTGCAAGGGGGAGACTCGAAAGCTGGATTGGTACCATGGTGCCGTGGGGATCAAGAATGGTGCTGGTGGGCGACATGGATCTCCTAAAGGAAGCACGCTACAGGCTCCATCGAGTTGGCTATCGAGGCGAAATCATCACACCGGAGTCTTGGAAGAACGCCAACCTCCCTATCAAGCAGGGAGACCCCATCTCCCCGCGTGACTTGTATGCCCTCATGCAGAAGGGGGAGGCACCGCTCATTGTTGACGTGCGTCTTCCTGCTGAATGGATGGCGCTCCGCATCGGGACAGTCCTCAACTTGCCACTCACCCATCTAGATGAGCTATCCTCCAAGCTCGACCCAGAACAACCAGTGGTTCTGGTCTGTAACTCAGCGTATCGTTCAAGTATGGCCGCAGGAATCCTCGAACGTAAAGGCATTAAGAAGGCTCGCAATCTGGAAGGCGGCAGCCAAGCTTGGATTGATGCCGGTCTCCCGGTCTACGAAGGCGAGAAAACCCCCGAGGCGGGATTAGTGTCCCCAAAGGCGGTTCCCAAGGGATTACCTGCTGAAAAGGCCGGCGGCACAGACGGAGAGGCTTCCAAGCCAAAGCGTGCTCCTGTGCCCCAGGTGCCATCGGAGGGCTGCTGAGGTTGCTACTTCCTGGACGCTTCACGGACGACTTCTAGGAGTCAGGCACTGCCAGGACCTCTTTCACGGCTTGGACCATCTGCCTGGCCTGATGCGGTTTGCTCATGAAGCCACTTGCCAGTGCCCCAAGCTGTGAGCGTTGTCGTCATTGTTCGGGGAAGGGCGGGTTTGAAACCCGCTATTATACTGCCACACATGGAATATGCATGGCATTCATTGCAGTGGAAAGCCAATGAGCCTTCGGCCGACATGTGGTCATAATAGAGGTCGAGATTTTCCATCAGAGCCCGTGGAGGTCCTGACTTATGGCCAACACGCCAGTTGAGCGCTGCCGTTGCCTTCACTCTGTCGTTAAGGACTCGGTTTGCGAATCAAGTTCCGACCTGTTCTTAATGCGCTCCACTATAGCTTCACAGAGGTTTCCCCGCACTCTTTTTGACGTGATTTAGCGACTGAGCTTGTGAAATTCGCGATCGGTTATGCAGCTCAGTTGTCAGATGAACCAAGAGGAGTAAGTGAACCTTCACCTGAGCTTATCCTTTGATGCGAGACATGGCGCGACAGCGTGAGCTGGAGTCGAGCAATGGCGCTGATACGAGCAAGATATCGTAAGTCGCTGGCAGGCCTGATCCTTATCCTCGCTGCAGCGATGGCGTGGGGAGGTACAGGCACGTGTCTTGCGAACGATTCGGAATGCGCGGCTGCGGAGAGTTGCTGTTGTCCTGCGATAGCCGATAATGTCAGCCATGGTAAAGAGTGCGTGTGTTCCGTCAGGAATCCAGTACTATCCAGCTCCAGCGGGTACACCATGTTATGGGAGACCCTCACAGTCGCGAGAGCAGGCCTCTCATCGATTTTGTCTGTCTCGACAGAGAATGCTGCCTTAGTCATTAGTTTGTCCGCACATCATCCGCCCTCACCGGACGTGCTCCGGTCAGTAATTCTCGTGATTTAAGAAACTCCTGCCAGTAGTTGCTGTCCGGCTTCGTGATTATTTTATTTCGAGAAGCTGGATCGGACCGAGTGGCTCTCATGATCCGCTGTCCCCTAGATCGAGCAGAATCGAGCGATGGATCTGCACGAGTAGCCGCAAATGGGAGCCTGGATCT
>CAYZET010000500.1:0-3731 GCA_964477215.1 uncultured Syntrophaceae bacterium
TCACATGTCTGTTACCGGCGAGGTGACGAACGTTCCATCGAGGATTTCCATCAGAACACCGTGCATGACCTTTGGGGGCTGGATAAAGGCGTAGCGGTTGCCGAGCAGCGTGCGCGGCTCTCTGTCTACAGTACGGCACCCGGCATCCTTGAGACACTGCAGAGCGTCTTCCACGTCGTCGACCCGAAACGATATGAGGAAGAAGCCCTCTCCTCTCTTTTCGATGAACCTTGCTACCTCGCATGTGGGAGTAGTGGGTTCCAGTAATTCTATTGCTACTTCCCCCAAATAGTAGCGAACCACTTTAATTGATTCCTCATCGGATTCGTACATACACGCTGGTTCCAGACCCAGCAAACCTTCATAGGTTTTTCTTGCCTCGTCAAGGCTCCGGACGGCAAAGCAAATGTGATCGATTTTTCTTGCTTTCATCGCGAGCTCCCTCAGGCCTTTTTTTCATCCGCCGAAACGACAGGCGGAGAAATGGATCGTCAGGCAGTTGCAACAGATTCCTCGTGCCCCAATACTGGCAACTCCGCAGGATGCAGCAAAAAGAAAGGTAGCCCCAGAATACCGATGCAGCGATCTCGGAATACGGAGTACCATCCGGCAGCGTGTACGAATAATGGGGTGGCTGGGGGCGCAGCTCCAGGTCAGGCAGGTATTCTTTCCCCAGAAGAGCTTAAGCTGACCATCGATGCAGTCCACCTTGTAGGGAGTCTTTTCCGGTTTTTCCATACACGTCTTATTATTTGAAACACGAAGATTGTAAGGACCGCCCTCGAATTTGAAACATTCAGGGGCCTTGATGAATTCCTTCTTATCCATCTCATCAATGTCCATCTGGTCGTAAGAGAACAAACAGTAAGACTTCGTCGCATAGTGAGACGACTCTTCCAACGCCTGGTCGATGAAGGAGACCCCCAGCCGGAGCAGGTCTTCTTTGACGATCACCTCTTTGTTCACATCGGGATATTTTTGAAAGTAGGCGTCCAGTTTGTATTTTGTGTACGGAAGTTTCCCTGGCATGACCCAATGTCCTCCTGGTCTTGAGCTCAAGAAGCTATGCCGTTCCGAGCGGGTATTCAGCGATACGATGGCGACGATCTTCTGTCCCAACGCTCAAACAAGAAGCGTGCCAGAATGAACCGATCAGCCCCCAAGCCTATTTGGCTGATATCATTGACAGGATGGAAATCTTGATCGCGATTGTGGGGGGCGATGGAAAGATCCTTTCGATCAGGCCTGAAAGATTCTTTCCTCGAAAAACGGCCCGTACAGCAGGACTGAGTACGCGGTTTCGCAAATACGGTTGCACAGTTGCTTGAGCCTTGTTCAGAGAAGGGCGCGTTTGAAGCCTGCCACCGACTGCCGTGGGGCGCATTAACTTGCACAAAGTCTTGGAGAGAACAGTGCAGGGGGGGAGTAAGAGGCAATGCAACCTGTGTTACGTGGCTGCCATCCGGGGAGCTCGAGTCGGTGGTGACGGCGATACAAATCGGGAGGGAACCCCGGATGGCCTATTTCCCAACGAAGGCTATTTCTTGCGAGACGGTCTGCGAGAGGAGCAGGGGCCCGCTCACTGGCTCCTCTCAACGCTTCAGAGACTATAGAAGCCTAGTCCATTGAAATCCTTCTTTTGTCACATCATCTGGTTTGGGCATGGCCTTTCTGGTCATGAGCTCGTGAATGGCTGCCATCTCCCTTTCCTTGTTGTTCCCCGCAGCCGCGATTATCTTGTTGTCCTTCACGTACAGGCAAATAAATTCAAGGGAATGGAGGCTTCCTTGCACGATCAGGTCATCCCAATCCCTTGCGTAGCCCACGTAACGGAAATAGAGGCCTACCTGATTGGTCCAGAAGAAGGGGACAGCCTCGAGCTCCACAATCTTGCCGGCCATGTTGGCGCCGGCTACCATGCCCTGGTTCTGGGCCGATGTCCAGTGTTCCACTCGGATGAGGTCCCCCGTAGCCGGGTCGGGAAATGAGGCTATATCACCCGCAGCATAAATTCCGGTCGCAGCACAGAGTGTCCGGTCAACTCGGATGCTGCCGTCAGAGAGTTTTTCCACTCCGTGAATGAGCTCGGTTGCCGGGTCCACGCCAACGCCGAGGATTACAACATCGGCCGCTATCCTCTCAGCCGATTCCAGGACAACCGCTTCTACTGCGTTGCTCCCTTCAAATCTACCAACCTTGGCTCCAAGAAAGAAACGCACTCCGTTTCGTTCGTGGAGGGTCTTGAAGAGAGAGCCGATCTCTCTCCCAAGGATGTGTTCGAACGGCGTGCTTTCCAGGGCCACGACGGTAACCTCTTGCCCGCGCTTCCTCAGAGCGTTGGCCACTTCCGTGCCTATAAAACTGGCGCCAACGACTACCGCGCGGGAACTCTCTTTGAGGGACGAGATGATCGCTTGGGAGTCCGAAAAGCTCCTCAGCGTGAAGATGTTCTTGAGTCGAGCACCCGGCACGTCCAGGACGCGCGGCCTCCCGCCAGTGGCAAGGAGCAACGCGTCGCAGGTCAGCTTTTCCCCGTTCGAGAACGTTATCGTCTTCGTCGCTGCCTCGACTCGAGTCACCTCGTATGAGCATTTCAGCTCGATATCGTAGTCCGAATAGAAGGACTCCTCTCGAAGCGGCAGCATGCCAGCATCTGCCTCTCCTTCGAGGTATTCTTTGCTGAGCATCGGACGGTCGTACGGGGCATCTCCCTCTCGCGATATGATGACGACCCGGCCGACGAAGCCCGCTTGACGTAGAGATTGAGCAGCCGCATAGCCGGCTGCACCACCGCCCACGATGGCGAATGTTCGGGAATCGGCACGAATGTCGCGCCGAGCCATATGAGGCAGGCGATCGGATCGGAATTCCTCAGGGATGGTCACTACCACCTCTTGACCCCTGACATCGACCTGGAATTGCGCGAGAGAATTAAGAGCCGGGGCTTCCACGAGGCCGCCGGTCCTGGCGTCGAACACGGCATGGTGCCACGGACAACGAATCCGTCCCTTACTGAGCACTCCATCAGCCAACGGTGCTCCGTAATGGGGGCAGGCCCCTCCAAGCGCATGAATCTTCCCGTCGAGCTTCACGAGAAGGATTTCTTGATCCTCGGCAACGGTGAACCGTTTCATTTGCCCTTCTTCGAAATCACCTGACTTTCCAACTATTATTTCTCGCGTCGTCATCATGCTCCCCCTTCTCGAACCCATCCGTCATCAGGATGGCGCCTCTCTTTCGTTCCCGGTATTGGCCTGCAACAATCAAGATTTGCTGTTAGCCGAAAAAGAGGCGATGGTTCTTTCTTAATGCTGGTCATCACGTATCTATGGCACTTTCCGGCCAGTACACTTGTCGGGGATATTCTCGTATGAGATGGAATCCCTGCCATGACCATTGGAACAACAATTGAGGAAACAATCCTGAACCCCTGACTCCCGTGAGGACACCGGCTTAATGGGATCGTGTCCGGTCCGAACTGGGGATGACCCGGAATTCGACCCAGGAGTCGTCTCCTGGCAGGTTCACGAGGTCGCGGCCCCGCTCGAAAATGTGTCGATTTCGGCGAGACTCGCGCGTGCCACCCTGACGGGGAATCTCGTGCAAGGGCAGCGTAAAGACGAAAGTAGCCCCCTTCCCGACACCGTCGCTCTCTACCCAGATTTTTCCCCCATGAAGCTCCACGAGTCTCCGGGTCAGCGCGAGACCCAACCCCGTCCCCTCTGTTCTCC
>CAYZET010000501.1:0-2957 GCA_964477215.1 uncultured Syntrophaceae bacterium
CGAATGGTATGCGGTCCTCAATAGCCTCTCACCCGAAGGCAAGACTTCCATGTTGCAGGACATTGAGGCAGGCCGGAAAACCGAGGTGGAGGTTTTTGCCGGAAAGGTGGTGAAGCTGGGCAAAAGTCATGGCCTCCCAACGCCTGTAAACCAAACCGTGTTGAGCATCGTCCACGTCTTGGAGCAATATCGGCCCCAGGGCAACCGATTTCCGGGTGCCAGTAATCATCAACGATTTCGGCAACATTCCTGATTTAGGAGGCAGCAGCGTCGCGGCCTGAAGAGGCCATCTCCCAATCGGGCAACAGGCCTGAATCAACGCGCATTACTGTAGCGGCGCGACACCACCCTGCGTGCAATGAGACTGCTATGTAGAATCAAATCAATGGATTAGTCCAAATCCAGTTCTATCTTGCATTGGTTGCATCTCATCGCGCCGCGAAAGACTTTGTTGCCACACTCAGGACAGAAATAGCGTGCCTCTTCGTCTTGAATCCACTTTTCGGTACCGAATTCTCGTCGGTACGGGACAGCCCGGAGAATGACCTTCTTGCCGACGGTCATGGAGAAATTGTCAATGTGGCGACAAGGAAACTCCTCGCATTCGTGGCAGCCGGCGTACCCTTTCTCTTCTGAGCAGCTCCTGATCTCACACTGGCGACAATGCATGAATTGATCATCGGACAAGCAGCCACGGCACCGAATGTCCTCTACGCACAGCGATTCGCTGTTGGGGAGTGTGCCTTTGCCCGCAGTTCCTCCCTTGTAGAGATTCACCAGCCGCTCCTTTAGTTTGATGTTATTGTCACGGCACGCGATATAAATGGCACATACACCGCAATAAAGACCGCAAGGAGACATGAAATCTGGATTTGACGCCATAGCTTCTTGTCCCTCCTGACGCGATAATCTATCAGATCCAGATACTCATTACAATTGTTACGTTCATTCCCCCAAGGTGATAGGGGGGGCTCTGTGGACATTACGAGATGGAGGAAAGCCATGAACAACTGCAGTCGAAGGGAATTTTTGAAATGCGCCGGAGCGGCTGGAAGTGCCCTGGCCATGATGGACCCGTCTCAACTGATTGCATCAGCCAGGAAGAGTCCCGTCTCGTTGGTCAAGACGGAAAACAGGCGGGAAGGAGTCAAGACCTCACTAATGGGGCTCGCTGCAAACCCCGTCAAAAACAAGGACGTGCTCATCAAGCCCAACTTCAATACCGCCGACCCCTTCCCCGGGTCAACCCATAACGACACGCTGGTGGCCTTGGTCGATGAGCTGTGGGCGATGGGAGCAAAGTCAATTAGTCTCGGGGAAAGGAGCTATCCGCTTACGGGTCAGGTGATGGAGCAGATGGGAGTTGTACCCCTCCTGAAGCGCCTCAACGTGACTATCATTGACTTCGATACCCTGCCGGAAAAGGACTGGGTACTGGTAAATGCTGAGGGAGGCCATTGGGAAAAAGGATTTAGGATCGCTCGACCTGTCCTAGAATCAGAGTGCCTCGTCTCCACCTGCTGTCTGAAAACGCATCAGTATGGAGGCATTTTCACTATGTCTCTGAAGCTGCACGTGGGCTGCGTTCCTACCACTCGACATGGATATCATTACATGAGCGAGCTCCATTCCTCACCGTACCAGCGAAAACTGATTGCCGAAATTAATGCACCTTTCAAGCCTTCTCTCATCGTCCTCGATGGTGTGGAAGCATTTGTGGATGGCGGCCCGATGACTGGTAAGCGGAAGAAAGCGGGTATTTTCCTTGCATCCACGGACCGTGTGGCCATCGATGCAATGGGGGTCGCAACACTGAAATCTCTCGGTAGTAATCCGTCCATCATGGGGCGTAAGGTTTTCGAGCAGGAACAGATCGCGCGGGCAGTGCAACTAGGTTTGGGAGCTGCCTCTCCTTCCGAGATCCAGATGATCGCGGGCGATGAGGAGAGCCGTGAATATGGGAACAGAATAGTGGAGATACTAGAGGAAGGGTAAGTCGGTCTGCTTATCTCTTCCAGGGTCCCTGACGCTGATTTCACAGGGGGCCCGGAGCGAGCCCTCACCCTCAAATTCGGGAATGTGACTGGGCGCCGTTTCTGCAGCCTCTGCTTCAGTCGCGACACTATCCTCCAACAGGTCTTCCCGATTCTTTTGGAGTTGACATGGCCGTCGCCAGCTTCTACTGTGACAGATCGCCAGATCTCACCCATGGTTTGGCAGGACGAGGAGGAATGGATGCCGAGCAACGAAATGGTTCCCGTGACAGAATCCGGTGCCGGGGATCCACTGATCAGTGAGGCTGTGAACTTCATCAATGAAAAGGCAAACGAATTTGTTTACAGGGGGTACGAAGAAATCGGCATCTTTCTGCTCGAAAGGTTCTTCGAGAACGACGTAAGGAGAGCGTCGTCGAGAAATCCTCGTAAACCGGAGGCTTACCGAAAGCTCTGCCAGCGCGAAGATTTGGCGATTCATCCTTCCCGCCTCGGTGTAATGGTGCGCGTTGCAGCGCAGGAAAAGTTCTTTGCTTCCCAAGACTTGAACACGAGCCGACTGTCATACACCCACAAGGCGGAGCTCGTCAAAATTCCTGACGGTCCCGAAAAGACGAGACTCGTCAAGAAACTCTTGGAAAAATCGCTCTCGACGCGTCAGACCGCAGACCTCGTCAGCAAGGCAAGGAAGAATCTCAAGCACGCGGATGTCCCGGCTACCAAGGGTCTGGCAAAGAAGGTTTACCATCCGGCAAGGCTCTTTTCCGATCCGGCCGTCACGGATTTGCTATCGGACGGAAATAGGCTTAAGCAGAAGCTGAGCAGATTGAAGGGCAAGACCAGGCAGAATCTCCACTCGGCAGTCACCGAAATGCTCGAGAGGACCAGGAATTGGGTCAGGCAGTATGAAGTGCTCAAGGATGCGGTGGATGAGCTGATCGAGAGCCCAGAGCTTCGGTCCAA
>CAYZET010000501.1:2967-3719 GCA_964477215.1 uncultured Syntrophaceae bacterium
GTGAGGCAGTATCTACTTGTACGGCGCGGCATGAGTAAATTCTACTGATTAATCGGGCAATTGCGGATAAGGGCTGTCTCGAGGCGCCAAAAGCGGCCTCAGCTTCAAGGAGCCATTCGATCGTGATGGATTTCGGGGGATGTATTAGAAGATTGCACAAATACGGTTGCGTATTCGCTCCAACCTTGTTCAGAGAAGAGCGGGTTTGAAACCCGCCGCTACATCCACTGCTGCAGTACATCTACCGCAAAGATCAACGCTCCATCCCACCGTAGGGGCACCCATTAAAAGGCCCTGTATTGAGACAGGCTCTGAACCTGCCCTTCCTTAAAGGGAGCTGGCGCAAAGACGTACCCTTATTTTTGAAACGTTGCACTGAGCTCGATTATGGCTACCCGAAACGCCGTGGCATTTCCGACCTGAAATATTAGGCCCTTATGGCCCTGAGGAGCAGATTGATCATCTGTTCCGTGCTGGCTACGGTGGGCTGTCTTCTCGAGAGCATCATTCGAGCGAGTGCCTCGTGCTCGAATGCCCCTTGAACCAGATGCAGATAGTAGCGGATTTCGAAATCTTTGCGAAAATGGCCGCTCTGTTGTCCGGCTTCCACGGTCGATTGTATCAGTTTCCAGAACGGTTGAGTGTTCCGATATTCTTGCGATTCATAAAATTTCGGGTTCCTGTACAATTCCAGTATCAGGACGCGGGTCTCCCATTCTCGGATCTGAAAATCCAGAGCCCACCTTCTCAGC
>CAYZET010000502.1:0-3709 GCA_964477215.1 uncultured Syntrophaceae bacterium
GAAAGCTCGAGCCGATACTTCAAGCCATGAATCAGGACTCGATCCTGTCGGATGCCTTCCTTCTTCGCCGGTTTTATGGTGAGGTGGGCAGCCATGTTGACGAGCTTTATGACACGATATCCTGGGAGGGATATTCCCGCGTTTACCTGACCTCTCCCTCCTGGTTCCCCACGGTCCCGACAGAGGCGATCTTGAGGCTCACTCGTATTGTGAAGCGGCGCTCGCCGCAAACCGAAGTATTCTATTTCGGCAACTCCCTGGGCTCTTGGACGAATGAAGGTGAGCTGAGGAAGAATCGGGTGCAACCGGTGCATCTTAATAACGTGGTTGCAGCGAACCCTGCCCCAACCCCCGTCCTTTACGACTTATTGCCGCCCCCGATCTACGAGCATCGAGAGAAGTACCTGTTCGACCTTGTCCCATTCACGCTGAAGCATGGATGCTCCTGGGGACGTTGCCGATTCTGCTCGTTTTGTGCAGGCTGGAATTCAGGCTATGTTGAGAGATCTCCTAAGATTGCAGCCAACGAACTGGAGATGCTCGTTGATCGGTATGACCCGCGGATGCTCGTCTGCAGGGATCACTCGCTCAACGGCCGCAACTTGGAGGAGTTCTGCGGCCGAGTTGAGGACTTGCGGAAGCCTTGGTGCGGGCAGTCCCGGGCCGATTTATCTGAGAAGAAGATTCGGGCGCTACGGAAAGCTGGCTGCAGGATGATCTTTTTCGGGCTGGAATCCGGCAGCGACAGGACGCTCCGTGCAGTGGGCAAAGGAATCACCTCAAAGCAAATGTCCGATTTCACGAGAGCGCTCCATGCAAACGGGATTCTTCCGTCCCCCTCTCTGATCGTCGGATCTCCTGGCGAGGAAAGGCTCGACTTTGAAAAGACCATTCAATTCCTGGTGGATCACAGCCCATACCTGGAAGTGGTAAACGCATACCCTTTCCTGCCAACACCCGCCTCCGATTTCAGCTGCCGCGAAGAGCAGCCACATCGGGATACCACCGTAAGACTGTTTGAGCTCATATCAACGTGTGAAGGTCTCGGTTTGAAGGTTTGTCTCGGCGAGCAGTCCATAGAGTACTTTCTGTTCAATCGACTTAACGCAGACGCATGACGTGTCCTAAAGCTGTTGCGGAGAAGGAAACCGAATCCGAATCTCCGCACCCATTTCGCACGCGACGCTCAGCTCTCCGCGGAGTTGTCTCACAAATATGTCCACGAGACTCAACCCGAGCGACTTGTTCTTTGCCCCTATGGCATCCTCAGGGAGTCCCACTCCGTCGTCGGCTACGACAAGCTCAAGGCGCGCCTCGTCTATTCGACTCAGACTGATGCGAATCTCCCCTCCCCTCCCGTGTGGAAATGCGTGCTTCATAGAGTTGGAGATGAGCTCGGTGACTATGAACCCAACAGGTATGGCACTGTCCATGTCCAAGAAGATTTCGCCAATATCTCTCCTAAGCCGGACTCGTGTTCCCACGGATGCATAGAGCTGGTAGAGATGGTCAATCAGACTCCCGAGGTAATCAGGAGCACGGACGTTCGTCAGGCTTTCCGACATGTACAGCATCTGATGGAGGATGTTGAGCGCGCTCACCCTGGCTTGAGCAGCTTCGAACAAATCCCGAACCTTTTGATCGTCTACCCTCCGGCTTTGCATTTGAAGAAAACTCATGACTGCAGCAAGATTGTTCTTTACCCGATGATGGATTTCACGAAGCAGGACTTCCCTTTCCTTGAGAGCATGGCTGAGCTGTTCATTCATCCGCTCCAGTTCACGGGTTCTTTGAGCCACCTTATCTTCCAACAAACGAGAGTGCTCTTGAATTTCTTCGTAGAGCGCAGCATTTTCGAGAGAAATGGCAGCTTGAGAGCACAGAATCTTCAGTGCCTCCATGTGTGCCCGAGTGAAGGATGCCGGGGCGAGATTGTTTTCGAGGTATAGCCCGCCCTTAATCCTGTTCTGCCGGACAATTGGCAGACACACCGCGGACTTGGTCTTTTGGGCAACAATATATGGATCGAGGCCGAAAGTAGGATCAAGAGCTGCTTCGTCAAGTATAACAGTCTCACCCGTGCGCATGACGTAATTGACCAGTCCGGCAGGGAAGCCTTGGGCGTTGCCGTGGCGGCCTGGTGCCTCCCGGGGGGTCTCCACGCCTGCCATTTTCAACTGAGCGGCTACCCTGAGCCCTTCTCCGTCATGAAGCACCAAGACCCCCTTCTCGGCCCCGGCGATCTCCGCGGCTAGGCGCATAAGAGCCTCCGTGAGTCCTTCCGTATGAATTTCCGACGAGATCGCCTGTGCTGCCCTCATTACCGCCACTAGGTCCAGTCCCTCCTCGAGGCTACTTATCGCGCCTGCGATCGTGGCCCCGCCGATTCGTTGCACACCCGATCCAGTGCCTGGCTGGCCTCTCACTAGCTGCGGATAAAGCTTTTCCATGTCAGTGACCTTCATTACGGCACCCCATTTGGAGTAGCTGCCCCGTGCATCGTAAGCGTAGGCGGTCGCTAGGTTGATCCGCTCATTTTTCTGGTAGAACCTCGCTGCTATCTCACAAGCCAATGCTTCTTCTTGGCAGTACCCTGAGCGGCGGGCATGTCGAATGCTTCTGTCGTAAATCTCAGAAGCCTCGGTATCTTTGCCTTGAGCTCTCAACAGCTCAGCCTGCACGAGAAGATACTTGTGCTCAAAGTTCGCAGACGCGTGAGATGCCCACTTCTTGAGTTTCTTCTGATTGGAAGCGACCTTTTTCAGCAATTGGCGCCGGGCCTCTTCGGAATGATCATCTAGCCATCTTAGCTTCACAAGAGAATCGTAGAAGTAAAACAGAGCCACTGCATAAGTCCCTCTCACCCCTCCCAGTGATCGCTCCACCAAAGCAGCGCTCTCCACTGCCCGATCGCGATCATCGAACAGATAGGCGAGAACCAGTTTGCAAAGCCCCAGATATGCGAGCTTGCTCATGTCGCGAGCTTCCTGAAGCTCAGGCAGAAGCCTCTCTTCGTCGAGATACTCACCCTTAAGGAGGCAAGGATCGTGGGAAGAACGCATCAGGTTCCAGATTGTCTGCCGGTAGATGTTGATTTGGTGAATCAAGGCTTCCTGTCCGAGCCACCGCAACCGTGGAATGAAGTCATCCATCTGATCGAGGAGCTCGTTCAAGGGCTGGCCCAAAAACCAGGCGTGAGTGAAATGTCCGCACTGAGCGCGCGCAGCGAACTCGAAATCCCCCGTCTGCAGGCATACCCTGTGCGCATCCATTAGCGGAGTCAGGGTCTGGCTAAGGTGCTCTTTCCAATGTCTCACGCAGTAATTGAATAGGAAAATCGCACGACCGGCATGTCGGGCGTTCTGCATGCGATCAATAAGATCGTGAAAGAGTCTGCCGATTCGATATCCTTCCTCGATAGCACCGGCTACGCCGCAGAGTATCATACCGAAAGAAGTATAGGCATGAGCAGAAACGGACATATTCCCGTGTCTGAGCGACAATCGAATCACCTTGAATACCATCAGTGGGAGCATTTCGGGCATAGCCATGTAGGCTGCGGTTCCCGAGGTCGACAATAAACGTGCTGCCGCAACAGCGTGCTCATCAGTCGCTTGCGGCAAGAGAGGTAACCGGTGAACCCGCTTCATTACTATTGCGGAATACGTGGTCAGCAATCCAGCCAAGACATGCAGCTTGGTGGGTTTCT
>CAYZET010000503.1:0-3694 GCA_964477215.1 uncultured Syntrophaceae bacterium
TGCCGAATCGCTTGTCCGACTACTCAACGATGTTCTCGATCTCGCCAAGATTGAATCCGGAAAACTGTCGCTGGAGGAGACCGATTTCAGCCTGCAGGAGAGCCTGTCTGAATGTACGAGCCTCATGAGAATTCGGGCAGCGAACAAAGGCCTCGCGTTCAACATTTCATTCTCAAAGGGGATACCTGACCCCCTTCGAGGCGATCCGGCACGGCTGCGTCAGATCTTGTTCAACCTGTTAGACAATGCGATAAAATTCACGGAACAAGGAACAATAGACGTGCTGGTGCAAGCAATCCGGCAGAAGGACGAGAAGGTGCTTCTTCACTTTTCTGTGTCGGATACGGGGATCGGAATAGAGCCCGGTAAGGAGGCCAGCATCTTCGAGCGTTTCAGCCAGGCGGACAGCTCAATGACCAGGCGATACGGGGGATCCGGTCTGGGACTCGCTGTGGTCTCCGAGCTGACCAGTGCCATGAACGGGGCCATATGGGTGGACAGTACCCCGGGAGAAGGCAGCACCTTTCATTTCACCGTCCAGTGTGGGACCAGATACAATGGCAGTGAAGACAGGGCATCATCCCTGGCGGAAGAAGATCGCCACTCTCTCAGGGGCATGAAAGTGCTTCTCGCAGAGGATCACCCGCTCAATCAGATGGTTGTCCGCGAAGCTCTGAGGGCTTACGGGTGCGATTTAGACGTTGCGTCAAGCGGACGAGAAGCAGTGGAAGCACTGGGACTGCACCCGTACGACGTGGTTCTCATGGATCTCCAGATGCCGGGGATGGATGGCTTGGAAGCTACCAAGAGAATCCGATCCGACGAGAGATTCTCGACCATACCCATCATCGCTTTGACCGCTCATTCCACAGAGACCGACAGAGAACGGTGTCTTGCTGTGGGAATGAATGACTATCTGAGCAAGCCGCTGAGAACCGATCAATTGGTTTCAGTACTCAGGACATGGGCTCAGGGTCGTGCAGCAAACCCGAGTCCGGCAGTCGTGGACACAATCCCGGAGGGTGAACGACCAAGACGGATTCGGCGCGATTTCTCGGGGATTGATCTGGATGCCGCTCTTGAACGTCTGGACGGCAACGAGCAGTTATTCTGTGAGCTTCTCGAAGAATTTTGCACAAGCTGCTGCAGTTCGGCTGATTCCATTCTAGCTGCGTGGCAAACGGGGGACTTTCCGGAAGCGCGAAGGCTTATACATTCCATCAAGGGAGTTGCCGGTAACCTCTCGGCCATCGACTTGTATTCGGCTGCCAGCAACCTGGAACGGCTCGTGAGCGAGGGCGATGAAGAAAGCTTCTTGGCCGAGCTCGACCGCTTCAGCAGAGCTCTTCAGGTGATTCTTCGCTGCGTTGGGAAAGGAGAAAATCAGGCCTGACCTCTCTGCATATGACGCATCGCAGGATGCGATCACCCGAGATCTTCGTCAGCCTGTGCCGCAGCGTTTCTCAGCTTCATTGGTCGCACGAGGAAATTCGAGGGACATCGTGCTGGGCGGAAAAAGGAGTATTACCTGTCCGGGTTTTGGGCCACCAGTCGCCCCACCTTCCGTCCGATCTCCATGGAATCGCGACTCAGAAATTCCGGTTCCCATTTGCGCTGGCGCCGAGCAAGCAAGCCTTTGTACGCTTTCAAGTCTTCAAATATTACCTTTGTTCCAAGGACTACCGACAACAGAGGGTTCTCCGCCACGACCACGGGCAAGCCGGTGGCCTTTCGTATCACGTCGTCAAGGTTCTTGAGGAGAGATCCCCCACCGGATAGCACGATTCCTCTTTCGGCAATATCTGCGGCTAATTCAGGAGGAGTTTGCTCGAGGGCGGTTCTGATAGTCTCCACAATGGCATGAACAGGTCCTGAGATCGCTTCGGTCACCTCTCGAGAGGTCAGTCTTACAAGCTTTGGAATCCCTCCAATCAGGTCTCGGCCTTTCACCTCGATGGCGGCATCCTCTGGCTCGTAGCAGGCGCTGCCCACCACCTTCTTTATGGTCTCTGCGGTTCTTTCACCGATAAGCAGACCGTGTTCTCGCTTCACGTACTGCATGATTGCCTCGTCCATTCTGTGACCCGCGACCCTGATGGTGCTGCAATGAACTATGTCCGAAATAGAGAGGATTGCCACTTCGGTAGTACCGCCCCCTATATCCACGATCATACTGCCCGTGGATTCGTGGATGGGAAGATTGGCCCCGATTGCAGCGGCTACGGGTTCTTCGAGAAGGTAGACGGCCCGTGCCCCAACATTCTTTGCCGCGTCCCGGACAGCGCGCATTTCTACCTCGGTGGAACCGGAGGGCAGGCAGATAAGGAGCCGCAATCTGGCCAGATAGCGGCTGCCGCGGGCCTTGAGTATGAAGTGTTTCAGCATGGCCTCTGTGGCTTCAAAATCCGCGATGACTCCATCCTTCAAGGGATGAATTGCCGATATATTATCCGGAGTCCTGCCCATCATCTTCTTGGCTTCCGTTCCCACAGCTACTATTCTAGGTCCGTGCCTCAGGTCGGTCTTTATGGCCACGACAGACGGCTCGGAAAGAAGGATCCCCTTTCCTTTGACGTACACAACGGTATTTGAGGTACCCAAGTCGATTCCCATATCTTCGGAAAATATGTCAGGCAAAATTCCGAACATCCCTTGTTCCACAGGGCTGAACCACCCTGCCGGAAGATGAGGAGTAACCTCGATGTCTCATGAGGAATGGACCCCGGTATTCCTTCATTCAGCCGAGCTCAGTATGGTGCCCTCATAATAGCTTCACGCATCCGCAGCGACAAGCCCGAACGGCAACGGTGTCTTGACTTCCCCGTCAAAGTGTCATACAAGAAATGAAAGCCCATGAAGGGGATGGAGTCCCCCTGAATGCTCATAATGAGCTGATGACTCCTACCGCTAGTGATTTCTGCGGTGGGAGGTCACCAGAACCGGAGCCCACCGAAAGGTGGGTTTTTTGTTTTGCGCAGAACCGTCGACTCTGCTGGAGAATCTCTGGCGATGAATCATCAATTCCCTTCGAGAGGCGCTCGTCATGAATTACCGGGCAGGCAACCAGGCTGGCACAGAGATATCGTTTTCAGGGCGTGATTCCAGGGAGGCCATAGATTTCCAAATCCTCATCGGCGAAGCCATCAAGACCGTGGATGGCCTCGGGGCCGAATTCACTGGAGATGCTGAGAAACTGGGGTTTCTCAGAGAGCGGCTGGAGGAAGGGCGGTTCCACCTCGCGGTGTTGGGTCAGTTCAAACGAGGCAAGAGTACGCTCCTTAATGCTTTTCTTGGAGAGGCATTGCTGCCGACCTCTGTAGTGCCGCTCACCGCCATCCCGACCTTTCTTCAATATGGCCCTGACATCAGGGTCCGGGTATCTTATCAGGACGATCGTCCGCCAACAATATTGTCAGGAGAATCTACCCAAGATCTCGTGCGGATCCTGGAAGGATTTGTGACCGAAGAGGGAAACCCCAAGAACCGTTTGGGGGTGCTTCAGGTGGACATCTTTCACCCCGCCACGATTCTCAGGCACGGCGTTGTCTTGATAGACACGCCTGGGATCGGTTCCACGTTTACGCACAACACTGAGGCAACCCTGAATTTTCTCCCGCAATGCGATGCGGCCCTATTCGTCGTATCGGCCGATCCTCCACTCACCGAGGTGGAAGCGGATTTCTTAAAGAACGTG
>CAYZET010000504.1:0-3662 GCA_964477215.1 uncultured Syntrophaceae bacterium
GTAACCCTCGGCGCCACCGATGAGACATGGACGGAAATACTCAAAGGCGACTTGGAGCCCGGTATGGCACTGGCTATTGACGTCATCGATACCGATTAGGAGGTGATGGATTTGGGACCAACTGATATCCCGCTCCTAATTGAGTTGAATGGCGTCGAAAAAGTCTACGGTGTCGGTCAAGCTGCCATGCATGCACTGAGAGGCGTGGATCTGCGCATCGACAAAGGTGACTTTGTTGCTGTGATGGGGCCGAGCGGCTCGGGAAAGTCTACGTGCATGAACATCCTCGGCTGCCTGGATACACCGACCGGAGGCGTTTACCGATTCAAGGGAGTCGACGTTGGCCGACTGACCCGCAACCAACGCGCCTTGTTGCGCCGATACAACATTGGCTTCGTATTTCAGGGGTTCAATCTTCTCAACCGAACAACAGCGTTGGAAAACGTGGAACTGCCGTTGCTGTATCGCGGCGCCCCGGAGAGCGAGCGCAGTGAGCGAGCGTACGCTGCCCTTGAAAACGTGGGACTCAAGGGACGGGAAACCCACACTCCCGGCGAGCTTTCGGGTGGCCAGCAACAGCGCGTGGCGATCGCCCGCGCCTTGGTGACGCGGCCTGCCGTTCTATTGGCGGACGAGCCCACGGGGAACCTTGATACGGCCCGCAGCCATGAGATCATGGAGCTTCTCAAGTTTCTGAACGACGATCAGCGAATCACCATCATTATGGTAACGCACGAAGAGGATATGGCCGAGTACGCTAAGCGTATTGTCCGTTTTAGAGACGGACTTGTCTCTTCTGACACACCAAGCGAAAGGATAGCGTCGTGATTTGGAACATGACGCTTCTTGCCCTGCGTGAGCTACGTCGCAACGTGCTTCGCTCTGCGCTTACCCTCCTGGGTATAGTCATAGGGGTAGGTGCGGTGGTGATCATGGTCAATCTTATCAGCGGTGTGACCGTCCAAGTGAGGCAGCAGGTGGCGAGTCTGGGGAACAATCTGGTCATTATCACGCCTGGACAAAGGTTGGGTCCCGGTCAATCGACCGACGCCAAGCAGTTTAAGGAGGCAGACGCTGAGGCGATCGGCAGGGAGGTCGCTTCGGTATCGGCAGTAGCACCGCTGGGGACAAAATCTCAGCGGGCAATTCTCGGGGATAAGAACTGGTCCACCACCATCAATGGAACCAACAAGGAGTTTCTCAGAGTCACGCGTCGCTCCATTAAAAGCGGTCGCTACTTCAGTGACAGCGAGCTTCGCGCCGGTGTCTCAGTGTGCATTTTGGGGGAGACCGTGCGTAGGGAACTCTTCGGCAATCGTAATCCGCTCGGAAGCACAATACGTATCGAAAAAATCTCATTCCGGGTGATCGGACTGCTTGAGGTGAAAGGTCAGAGTATGATGGGTACGGATCAAGATGACTTGGTGGTCGTGCCTCTGCGCACCTTCAAGCGACGCATCTCCGGAAGTCAGGACGTAGGCATGATTATGCTTTCCGGTTGGGAGGGGTCGTCTACCGCCAGGGCTCAGCGGGAAATCGAGCGAGTCATGCGTGAGCGCCGCCACCTTGCCGCGGGCGAGCAAGACGATTTCAACGTAATGGACACGAAGGAAATTGCCAAGACGCTGACCGGAACAACACAGGTGCTCACGAGTCTGCTCGGCGGAGTCGCTGCGGTCAGTCTTCTCGTAGGTGGGATCGGCATCATGAACATCATGCTCGTATCGGTCACAGAGCGTACACGAGAGATTGGGATTCGGCTCGCAATAGGCGCCCTCGAACGTGAAGTGCTTCTGCAATTTCTCATTGAATCCGTGATCCTATCTTCGTTCGGAGGATTGCTTGGCATTCTCTTGGCGCTGACCGCAACGGCCGTCCTCTCTAAAATGCTTCACGTGCCCTTTATCTTCAATGTCGGCATCGTCGCATTCTCTTTCGCACTGTCTGCAACCATAGGGGTTGTCTTCGGTTATTTCCCGGCGCGCAAGGCAGCCCAGTTGGATCCCATTGAAGCGTTGCGGCATGAATGAGGGAGCGAAGTCGGGCGTCAGTAATGTGGCGGAAACAAGATGAAAGAGCTTCCGTCCAGAACGGTTGGCATAGGACGAAAATTATTGCCGAATTCTTCAGCGACAGAGGGTTGAAGGCGACATTTTGGGAAAGAGGCCAGCGCTGTGTCGCGCGCCGACCATCAAGATTCCAACCGACAATTTGGCAGGACACGCCAAGTTGTTGGGTCACATGACTTGAGCGGATTTTGAGCCGTGTTTGATTGTTACGACCATTATCCGGGTTCATATTCAGGAGGGTATGGTGCGATGAGATTCCTGACATCGGCGACTGGAAAATTATCAGTCGGTTTGGTAAGCGCTATGACGATCTTTACTGTCTGCGCTACTGGCGACACACACGCAAAAGGCAGCAAGCTAGAGCCAGAACAGCGCTCAATAGTGTTGAATCTTCCACAAGCCGTAGAAATTGCGCTTAGAAGGAATCTAAGCATCATCGACGCCCAGATAGCCGTGAAAGAGAGCGATTACCGGCGACGAGAAACCTATTCGGACATGTTCCCTGCCCTGAGCCTTGAGTATTCAGCAGCAGGATACAGATACAAGCAAGGATCTAATGTCTCTAACCTTGCCGCCGCTCATGATAGTCGCAGAGATAGCTCCCAACATCCTTATGCAGACTACCCATTGCGGATTGATCCATATAAGTATTTCACCCTGTCAGCCACGCTGAGCCAGCCCATATACTCGGGAGGTAAACTTCTCGCCAACTACAGGTACGCCAAGCTGGGGGTTGATTATTCCAAGATCCAACTTGAAATTGACAAACAGGATCTCATCCTCAAAGTTTATGAGGCCTACTATTCGCTGCTAAAGGCGAAATTGACTTTGGATGTGGCGAATCAATCCATCTCGGCTCTGAAATCGTTAAGGGATCAAACGAGAAAATTCCTCAAAGCCGGGACTGTTACGAAGGTCGATTTGCTAGCCACTGAAGGTCAGTTGGCTTCAGCCATAATTGAAAAGACAGATGCCCTGACCGCGATAGGGAGATACAAGGCTCAGCTAAATCTATTGCTCGGCTTTCCCCAGGAAACTGCCATCGAGATTGAGCGGGATTTAAGAACTGATTCTTTTCCTCTCGGGCCTCCCGTCATCTACCGTATAGCCGCTGCAAACAGGTTGGAGATAAGGCGAGCGAACATTTCCGTGCAGCAAGCCATGGAGCTCATTAAGGCCGCGCGTGGTGATCTGCTGCCGACCGTTACCCTCCAAGTTCAGGGCTCTAGATTCAATGACGATTGGAATGTGATAGATCATGAGGGTACCAACGACTGGAGCATCGCCGGCCTACTCTCTTGGGATTTCAACATGTTTCGTAACAAAGATACAGTGCTTGAAAAAAGGGCCTCCCGTGACCGCGCGGTCGTTCAGGAGACGCAGCTTGTGAGAGAAATCATGGAAGCGGTGAAGGAAGCATATCTGGACTTGAGGCGTGCTGAAAGCAATATCCGCGATTATCGCAAGGCAGTGGAATACCGTAAAGAAAGTTTTAGAATCAACGAGGTACAGTATAGGGAACATACAGCCACCTACACGGAAGTGCTCGATGCGCAACGGTATCTTGCTCAGGCTCAAGGGAATTATTATAAC
>CAYZET010000505.1:0-3654 GCA_964477215.1 uncultured Syntrophaceae bacterium
ATCCTCCCTCACCGTACCACTTTTTCTGCTGTTTCCCGAGTTTTGAGACAGTTTCCAAGGCCAGCCCCTCCAGTCCGAACGGATGCGCTCACCAAGTACATCGTGGCGCAGATATGTTGGCGTATTTACGATATGGAGCCCCAAGCAATAAGTTCTTGAGAGTTGCGGAGCGCATTCTCAAAAACCTATTGCTCAGGGCGACCGGCGGTCGCCCTACCGCGGTGCTCTGTCGCAGTTCCTCCGCAATTTGCTCATGGATCCGTGCAATCCATCCGGACCATGGTGCTGCCCATTGCGCTTCATGGCACCTTCAGGGGGAGTCCGAGGGTCACGGCTGATTTTGATGGTGGTGAGAGTGTGAGAGTACCCGAAGTCACGCGGCCGGATGAAGCTACCGGAACATGCTCAGTTGCCTCAGCATCACGGGGGCTCCGCTGTCCTTCTGAACGTACTTTACGAACCGTGCCTGTGACTCGACGGGTGCATAGTACTCGAAGCCCGGCCACTGATCGAAGGCATCGGCCTGCGTCTCGTTGACATCCAGCCACGTCTTCCAGTGCTCGCCGTCTTCAGAGATGTCGAGGCGCCACGCTTTCGGCACCGCTGCTTCATTTGCCCACACGATTCGCATCCGTGAAATAGGCTTGACAGAGCCGAGATCCAGAGTCACTCCCCCTGAGCCGCCCTGAACCTCGAGGTGATCAGTGCCGGGGTACCCCTTCAGAATTCTCAGACCCTGGTCCGACGGCTTGCCGCCTATGAGTACCAGCGAATCTTTCGCGTAATCGTGAAAATACGAATCCGCAGGATTGTGAATTTCATCTGATCCGAGGAGAGGAAGCCCGAAAACCCGCGTCTTGACCTCGGCCACCAGTGCTTTGGCAAGCATATAGTTGGCACCGTTCGTCAGGTGGCACCAGTCGGTAAAAACCCATTCGTTGACTTCGTCGAAGAGGCCCGTCAAGTCCACTACCTCGAAGCCCCCCGCCTTGGCCCGGTTCAGAATCTTTTCCACCAGAAGGGCGTAGGTTTCCCGAGCGTCATAGAAGCCGATCTTCTCCATCCCGGTAACACTCTCGATCTTCTGCTCGATGGGAGTCCGCTTCTTCTTGGAATTTCGGAACATGGGCTGCAGGGCAAAGACGTGGGCCACTCCATCGGCCTCAAGAGCGTTGTGATAAATTGCGACGACGTCAGCCACCTGTCCCATATTGCGGTCCCGATATTCGATCATTTCCGGAGTAGGATCCTGAGGGTGAGCGGCAAATCCCCGATTCTCCATCAGTATTCCCGGCCCCTCCCCTTCTTTCAGGGCAAGCCACGTGAAGAGGTAGGTGTTCCGCTTGAGCCAGAGGGTGAGATAGTTCATGAGCCCCTTCTTGCTCATGTCCATGATTTCCGTGACCACCTCGTAGTAGGGTCCCTCCGTGAAATAGTTCCAGTCCTTCAGGGGGCGGGCCACGGTGTGCACTTCGTTGGCTCCATCAAGGGCAACTATGACATCGGGGTGGAAGAGACGCAGCTTCGCCAGGTATCTCATGAGGTTATTCTGGTACACGTATCCGGGAACTCCGGCATTGATGACGCGAACGTGCTTTCCCCCTATCTTTTCCCTGATTCTCGGGTCGGCATTCAGGAGCTTCTCCATGATGTGGGGGATGGTCCATCGGTGGGTTACCTCATAAAAATCGCACACTGCGTCAGCGGGTGGAACGGGCCCTCGACCGTACACAACGGAACCGCCGGTAACAATAATCCTGTATTCATCATCAGGCTTATCCCACGGCACGTCCTTGAAATCTTTGAAGCTCTGTTCGTTGATGTACTCGAAGGAATTGCCAAGACGGGTATTACGCACTGCGACGAATCCGGGAGTGGGCTCGTACCCAAATTGCGGTGCAACCTGCTGGGAGCTTCGCCTTGCCTGATCCAGCCCGCGGTCTTTGTACGCTTGGCCGAGGGGTGAGGCTTCCACTTTGAGGTAGGCATAATACTCGACCGCAGCCAGGGCTCCCAGGATGAGCACAACTATAAGTGCGATGTACACCAACCAGAAGATCATTCGTCGCAGCTTACGACCGAATCCTGCTTTCTTGTCATGTGTCTCGAGATAGTCGTCAATCGTTGGATGGGCCTCTCTTACCTTCATTTCAGGGGAAGCCGGCTCAGAGGCCTGTTTCCGGTCCTCATTCATGGGAATCCTCCAAGATCTTCGCGGGGTGCAACGATGGGGCATTGTGGGACATGGGCCAGAAGATACACCCGATGCAGGGATTCAGGTTTGAGTCGCGAAGCGACAGGAGCCCCCCTAAGCTTCGCAGACACGCGCTTGAGTGTCTCCGCCGCGAAGTCGGCAGCCCATACTCCATCCTCGCCAGGGTCCGCGGCCGATGGATCCCCTGCCCGTTCGAGGACGGGCAAAGGGTCCTTGTAGCTCGGCTCCTAGAATAGCGTATAGATGAAGGGTGCAGCAACGGGCGAGCTGGCGGCCAAGATGATAAAAGCGGACAAGATGACCAGCACAATAATGATTGGCGCAAGCCAGAATTTCTTGCGGATTTTCATGAAATCCCAGAATTCACGGATCAGGGACATGAATCATTCCTCCACTGGCTCTGAAGTTGCTCAGAACTGTCTTTCGTATCTCTCTATACCGGAATCCGTCTGAGGATCCCGTTTTTTCCAGTAGGTAGTTGCCTGCGGATCCAGCTTTCGGTCCATTGGGTCCTTACCCACGACCCGCATTATAAGGCCTGTCGGCACCATGACTACCACGAAAATGATCGTGAGGAGGAGTCTCGAGACAAAATAGCCGAGTATGACCGAGAAGCTTACCCAGAGGCGGTACACCATCAAGAACAGAGGTGTCGCAATCCTCGTCGCGGCAAGGGCCGCTCCTACCGCCATCCACACGTATCCGTTCGGGGAGCCTTTCCAGAAGACGAGGTATGAGCCGATGAGCCCCGGAATCACCAGAAAGATGGCGGCCAAGATGTTCAAGTCCCTCGTGGACGGCTCGATGTCGACCGCTCTTATCTCTTCTTTTATTTCTTCTACGATTCGCATGTACGATCAGATCCTCTCAATCCAGCGCGTATTGGCTCCGCCAGTCCGCGTCTCCCTGAAGCGGAGGTTGGTCCCTCTTGTCCAGAACAAAAGGTCCCATGACAAGGTAATCCATCTCGGTACGCATGAAGCAGAGATACGCGTGCTCAGGGCTCATGACAATGGGCTCTCCTCGCACGTTGAACGACGTGTTCACGATGACCGGACATCCGGTACGACGGTAAAACTCCGATATCATTTCATGATAGAGAGGATTCGTGTCCTTGTGCACTGTCTGAATACGGGCAGAATAGTCTACGTGCGTAATGGCCGGAATCTCCGAGCGGACCACGTTCAGCTTATCAATCCCCCACAAGCGGTCCTCTTCATCGGTCATCGTGCGTCTGATCTCGTCGTTCACATATGCGACGAGCAGCATGTAGGGAGAGGGTCTATCTAGCTTGAAGCACTTTCCGACTTCTTCCATCAGCACTGACGGCGCAAATGGTCTGAAGCTCTCCCTGTACTTGATCTTGAGATTCATCTGGGACTGCATCTTAGGATTACGAGCGTCACCGATGATGGAGCGGGAACCGAGGGCCCGGGGAC
>CAYZET010000506.1:0-3644 GCA_964477215.1 uncultured Syntrophaceae bacterium
CATGGAAGGAAAAGATGCCCAAAGCGAGTCCATGAGGCTGGAAGTGGGCTCCGAAAAGTACAACATGCTAATCGCTGAGATGGATCCAGTGCTCAGGGACTGGATGCTCCCACTGCAATCCTCTCACGGTTTTCGCGATATTCTGGTCGTCTCGGGACAAGGGCGAGGACAGATCGGATACACGCTCGCCCGAGGACAAGACCTGGGAGCTGAGCTCAAGACGGGGGCACTTAGCCAAACCCCTCTGGCCAAGTTGTTCGCCAAGGTGGCAGCCACGGGGAAGCCTGCCCTGGCGGACTTCAGTCACTACTCTCCTGCGGGAGAGCCCTCTGGATTTGTGGGGGTTCCCGTCATCAAAGACAACAAAGAATTCCTTGGCATGCTGGCGCTGCGTATCGGCTCCGGAAGAATAGACCAGATCATGAAGGCAGCGGCAGAGGTAGGAGCCACGGGAGACGCGTTTCTTGTGGGCGAGGACCTCATCATGCGCTCGAATTCCCGTCAGGATAGTAACTCGATGCTGAAGACCAAAGTGGACACCCATGCCAGCAGGGAAGCCCTCAAGGGGCACAGGGGGATCGGGGAGGTTCTTGACGGTGGCGGAGTCTCGGTTCTGGATGCCTGGTCTGGAGTGGGACTCAAGGGCGCCTCTGACCTAGGGGCGGATTTCGAATGGGGCTTGGTTGCCCAGATCGATGCGCGCGAGGCGTATGCGCCCGCTATCACCCTGGGAAAACGTCTGCTTGTCGTGGTCCCCATGGTGGGACTCGTGATTACCGTGATCGCCCTCATACTGGCCAGAGCGGCTACAAGGCCTATCACGACCATGGCAGCCATCGCCTCGAATGTAAGTGGTGGAGACCTCACCGTGGAAGTGCCTCCGATCAAGAGAGCCGACGAAATCGGGGCCCTGTCAGAGGCATTCAAGAACATGCTGGCGAGCCTCAGACAGCAGACGCGCCTGGTACTCGAGGGCGTCAACGTGCTCTCGTCCTCTGCTGCGGAGATCTCCGCGGCCATTTCCCAGCAAACTCAAACGTCCTCCAAGACCGTCGCGGCAGTGGCTGAAACCACAGCGACCGCCGAACAAGTGAAACAGACCGCCGGCCTCACCAACGAGAAGGCCAAGAAAGTCGCTGACATGTCAAGACATGCAACTCAGATTTCTTCGGAGGGCAGCAAGGCCACTGAGGAGACGTCGCACAAGATCACGTTGATACGAGCACAGATGGAGTCGATAGCGGAGACGGTAGTGCGTCTCAGCGAGCAAAGCCGGGCCATCGAAGACATAATCACCACCGTACAGGACTTGGCTGACCAATCGAACCTTCTGGCAGTGAATGCCTCCATCGAAGCCGCGCGGGCCGGTGAATACGGCAAAGGCTTTGCGGTGGTGGCCCATGAGATCAAGGCACTGGCCGACCAATCGAGAGAGGCGACGGCTCAGATCAGATCGATCCTCGAGGTTAATACGAAATGGGTCAGTGCTTCCGTGATGGCGACGGAGCAGGGCTCGAAGGCGGTGCAGGCAGGATTGGAGCAATCCAGCATTGCCGGGGATTCTATCCGGCGGCTTCTTGACAGCGTGAATGCAGTGGCAGAGGCCGCGTCTGTGATTCAGGTGGCGAGCGAGCAGCAGTCTGTAGGAGCCACCCAGGTCTCTGCAGCCATGACCAGCATCGAGCAGGCCATGCACCAACAGAACTCGGGGACGACAGAGATCGAACAGGCAGCGATCGGGTTGCAGCAGCTTGGTATGCAACTCAAGGAGTTGGTGGCTCGATACAGGGTGTAGGGGACACTCCAAAGATGGAGCCCTGTGCTGATCAGAAGTCGCTTGGTACATTATTTGGCAAGTGCTGTCACGTATTTCAAGGTCAAAAAAAAAGAATCATGGTAATCATTGATTGCTCCATGTCCCGAAGAGGCATATCAAGAAGGGATTTCGAGGTAGGGGCACCCCTCGTGGGTGCCGGGTGGGCACGACGCCCGTCCCTGCAGTCCGAACGGATGCCTTGACCATGTACACCGTGGCGCAGAGACGGCACCGTACTCGCGGCAAGGCAGGGTGACCCGGTTGCGCTGGCACGCGTGAAGATTGGCGGCCCGGTCACTATTCCGGCGAGGGCGGGTTTGAAACCCGCTCCTACCCCTGCGGTGCACATGAATTGGCTGCGCCACATTTGGTTCAAGCGCGTTGCTGTGAGTACGCCACCATATCGCTGAAATCGTGTACTAAGAACCCTCCACTCGCTATCTCGAATGCTTCCGGTTTGCTTCCAATTCTAGTATAATGACGTCTCGGTTCTCCGATAAGTGGAGAAGCGTGGGAGCACAACGCGGCTATGTCTTCTGAGGTGTCTCGGCCTATATGGACTCTGCGAGTCCGACGCACGGCCCGATGAGGGGTCGGGCGTTGAGACACGACGGGACGGAACCTGATCTTTCCGTGGCTGCGAGCCGGCACGGTTGAGGGGAGGTCAGCTTGCCAGATGAGGGGAGCCTGGTGTCGGGAGGCTTGAACGGCAGTTTCGTGCAAAGAAGAGCCCATACCAGAATCATTTTTGTGCAACAAGTGGGACATCTTCTGGCAACTGCTAGAGGTTACCGGGAGAGAGACGGCATCTCGCTCGTCCGTTTTCGTGTCTGATCCCTGGATTTGACAAGGGAACTGGTTTGCCCGGATGAATTCACGAGACGACGTCACAGAGAATCATCAGAATCCATCGTTCAACGGGCCGAGCAGCTCCAGGAAGGAGCCCGACACCGGGCAAATTCTCGAAGACCTGCGGGCCGGTTTTCGTACGCGACATTTCCTTGCCACGTACGGACTCAGCATGCAAGAGTTCGAAATCATCCTCAAGGATTTGATACGCAAAGGGCTGTTCACCAAAGAGGAATACAAGACCTGGAAGTCTCACCGGGTCGCACCCAAAGTGGCGGAAACGAATTTCCCTGCGCCCCCCGGCGCACAGAACATAAGCCAGCTTGCCGGACACAAGACTGTTTCCACGTATGTGATTCCTGAACCCGAGAAAAATAACTCGTGGGCTCTCCAGCTTTTCTCCACCGACAGAAACCGCATGGCAGGTGCTGGTTTCAAAGTAGTTCTCCATGGCAAGAAATACGCTTTTGTGGTGGAAAGGCTATTGTTTCGTGGACCTGTCGACATGGTAAGAACCAAAGCTCCGAGGCCGCGTTCCAAGGAAAAACGTGAGCAAGCAATGGATTTCATTGCCAAGTACGGCTGGGCTGCTTATCTCGAGAACCGAGCGTACGCTGCCAACTTTGATGAGGACGGCATGAGAGAGGCCGGAAAGGCTCGGCTGGTCTTGCTCCATTGCAGGAATGATACCTTCGTAGCGGCGCTTCACACCCCCGCACCCGCGATCAACCTCTATGTGGGATCGTCGCTCGAGAGTATTCGCGAACGTCTTGCCCGGAACATAGACACGAGCCAGCTCAACTTCTAAGGACAAGATTTCACCAGTACGATAGCGAATTCGGCCGTGGAGTTTGCGAAGGGACATTTCAAGAAGGGATTGCGACGTAGGGGCACCCCTTGTGGAAAGTGTCTCAAAAGCCGGCTGTCCGTGATAATCGTGGCACACCCCCTCACCCTGACCCTCTCCCCCGAAGCGGGG
>CAYZET010000507.1:0-3636 GCA_964477215.1 uncultured Syntrophaceae bacterium
ATCTGCGCAAGCGCGAGATACCTAAACAAGGGCAAAGTCGTCGTCTCCACATCATATTCGGCGATTCCAACCTGTGCCACCACTCCATCGCTCTGAAAGTCGGCGCCACGGCCCTTGTCCTGACCCTCTTGGAGGAAGGGCGCCTGAAGAATCCACCGGTTGTGTCCTCGGCAGTGGAAGCCCTCAGGAATGTGTCCAGCTCTATCAATGCCCCGATCGCCTTGGAAGGCAGGCGCGGCACGTTCACGGCTCTCGATGTTCAGCGAATGTATCTGGAACAGGTCGACCGCTATTACGGAAGGGGATCGGGTCAAGATCGGGATCGAGAGATGCTGCGACTGTGGAGCTTCACACTCGATGGATTGGAGCGGCTACGCATTTGCCAGGAGGAGGCTCGACTGGAAGACGATCCTGCTGACCTGAAGGGAAGAATCGACTGGGTTCTCAAGCTCTGGCTCATCACGAGGACTCTCGGTCAACAAGGGCCGGGAGAAAAGGGGAGGGCGCTGAAGATTCTGGACCTGCAATATCACGATTTGGATCCCGCAACGGGCTTGTTTCGGCGGTGCGAGGAGTTGGGCCTCACTGAACGCCTCGAGAATGAGGCTACCATCAAGCGTGCCATGGTTGAACCTCCCGAAGGTACCAGGGCAGCGGTGAGAGGAACCGTTATCCAGATGGCAGCGCGGAGGAACGTCGAGGTCTTCTGCGACAACTGGGAGCGGATACTCATTACAGCCCGTTCTCCAAATACGACGGCATCATCTCATCCTTTCAAGCAAGTGCGGCGCATCGGAAAAAGTCTGGACCTGCGGCTGGATGATCCGTTCATGGCCTGCGAGTCTTCGCTGATCGACAGGGTCAAGGAATTCGTAGGGTTGTGGGACTGACTGTCGCACGAGGAGCACATCATGGATTTTCCGGCCCCTAAAGGCCCTGCATCTGCCCAGCGAGCCGAATTGGTCAAATTGCTGGTAAGGCAATTTGAGCTCCATGAAGCCAGTCACCACAAGGCCTCTGAATGCCTTCCGAAACAGGACGCTGCCCCAACCGCTCCCTTGGCTCACGACGTCGCGGATGTGTACAAGTGCCTCCATCAAGGGGAATTTGGGGTCGGCCATAGCATAGATAATCCCGTGAGCTTTGGACGCAGGCTGACCGAGGAGCTCCTTGGCGCAGTCTTGCGAGAAGATGAGCCTGTGCTCGAAAACGTTTCTCTGAACAGTTTAGTGTTTCGGGTGAATCTGGGGCCATATCGGCAGCGATTCACCGGGAACGAAAGCACGGGTGCTGCGCTCCTTTTCAGGGTTTGCCTGCACTCAGCATCCCTGGCCACAGGCAGTGTAGAAACGTTTCTTTGCACTCTAGCCGAGTTTCGGGATGTTAACTCAGAAAGGGAAATTGTTGCGGGCGGCCGCGTGTTCGCCTTTCCCCCCAAGAGAGTCGATGCATTTCTCAAGGACATCGCGGATTTCATCGAGCGCTTTGGCACAGTCCCAGTGTTGAGCCATTCCGATGCGTATAAGAATCTCAATGCTCCCTCGTATCGGGTTGTCGATCGTAGATCTGTCCAGGACTCTCCTCTCGCATTTCTTCTCGGGGAGGTGGAATGAATGCGCCCGATTCTTCCGGCACACGAAACCCTTTCGGCCGCCCTTATCCAGCCTCCGCCAGGCGATCTGACCGGACCCTACCCGGCGCTGCCGTACATCAAGGCCTATGCAGAAGCTCACGGTCATCGAGTCCGAGTCCTCGACGTCGGAATAGATGCTCTCTGGTTCTTCTGCCAAGAAGACCGGCTCAGATCGGTGCTTGCTCAGGCAGCCCAACGAAGGGGTCACCTGGAATCCCAGCCGGTCCTCTCACCGACCGAGCAGCGGGAGTATGCATTGTTGGTTTCCCTCGCAGCCTTGGATGGAAACCTAACGGTTCTCTTGCAGGGGCTGGCTTGGTTTCGTAATCGTCGGACCTTTCACGACTACCGGATGTACAAAAGCGCGTGCAGAGCGTTGGATGCCCTATTCGAGCTCCTTTCCGCTGTCCACTTTCCCACGGTCCTCACGGCTTCCGAGTATCCGACTGCCCAGGAGATGAACTCATTCGACCGGGTTATTTCCCATCGCAATCGCTCGGTCAATCCTTATGTTGCTTACTACGAGGAAGTGCTGTTTCCCCAGTTGGAGAAACTGAATCCCCTGGTAATCGGAATCTCTCTCGAATTCGCATCTCAGTCAGTGCAGGCCTTGGCCCTGGGCAACTTGATCAAAGAGCGTTTTCCCGGTGTCCATGTGACCATGGGAGGTGCGTACCTGTCTCAATGGGTTCTCTTGATGGGCGACGCCCAGTTCGGCAGGCTGTTCACGTGCACTGACTCAGTGGTGTGTGGAGAAGGTGAGGAGTCATTTGAGCGTTTGTTGGAGTGTGTTGCCGGACAAGGAGATGTGCGAGACGTTCCTAACCTCCTCGCGCGAGACCCGAGCTCCGGGGAGGTAACGCGCTTCAGAGAGCTCGAGTATCCCGACATCGAAAAGCTGCCTGTTCCAGATTTCTCGGATCTCGATCTTGAGGACTACCTCATTCCGACGCCGGTAATTCCATATGTGATAAGTAGAGGCTGTTACTGGGGAAAGTGTGCCTTTTGTCAGAATCGTTACGGGGACAGTCGCATGCGGAGGTATCAGACCGTTCCGGTGGACAAAGCCCTCGCGGAAATGACTGAACTGTCAGAGCGTTACGGAACAAACCACTTCAACTTCAGTAACGACGTCTTGGATCCGGCGTATCTGAGGAGGTTCAGCCAAGCCTTGCTTTCGTCGGGCAAGAGGTTCGTGTGGAACACCGATCTGCGCGCGGAAAGGTCCATTACGCGCGAGCTATGTCAATCTGCAGCCAAGGCCGGGTTGAACAGCGTAGCCATAGGATTTGAAAGCGCTTGCCAGCGTACCCTGGATGCCATGAACAAGGGTAAACGCGTCGAAGATGTTCGCCGCGTAATGAAGGACCTGTACGATCACGGGGTTGCTGTTCAGGCCATGGGCATCCTGGGCTTCCCGGGCGAGACGGAAGACGAGGCCGAGCTCACGATACGCTTCCTGGAAGAGAACACCGATCGCATATCCTATTACGTGGTGGGCCTGCTCATGGTTGTCCCCGGCTCACGGATGCATGAAACGCCTGAAGCGTACGGCGTGACATCTGTCAGCTATGAAGGCAACGAGCTCATGGCGCCGCTCCCGGTATGGAGGTCGGACAAGAGGATCTCCAGCGCTGCTGTTCGACGTCTCTATCACAGGCTGGGGCATCTGGAGGAGATCTTTGCTATCAACGAATACCCGTACGCTGGAGCCCTTTCCACGAATCATGGTTTTCTTTATTTTCGTCAGGGCCCGGACGTGCTCAAACGCCTCAGATACAACGAACGTGCTCGAATCCTCAAACTGAGACAATCCTTGCTAACGGGAAATCGAAAGTCGAGAAAAAAGGCGATTGAATCGCTGACGCCCAGGATTGCCCCGGACGCGATTGTGTATCGCTCCCCCTTTCCCCTGGAAGAGATGACCAACCTTGACGATTCCCCGAGACCGCTGAAGCGTGCCGACGATTCTCCTCCCGAACACTACCTGGTTTGTCCGAAGC
>CAYZET010000508.1:0-3633 GCA_964477215.1 uncultured Syntrophaceae bacterium
TGTTGGCCATAAGCCAGGAGCTCCCCAGGCACGGATAGGAAATCTCAACCTCTATGGCGGCCACATGTCGACCGAAGGCTCATTTGCTTTCAACTGCAATGATTGACACGCATATTCATTGCGTGGCTGTATAGCAATGGACGGAGGCCTCGGACCTTTGCCTGAGACGGAGGTTCCCAATCGAAGGAAGCGGGGAGCCGAGGGGACCGGCCGCGTTGCTTGACAGGAAGTGCCATCGGACGGGTCACGACTTGAGACCCGAAGCGGGCCGGACAGCTCTGGTCCCAGTGAGCCCGTTCGATGCAGCAGTGTTTAATCCATTATTGGCTCGGTCTTGGCCCAGATTGCTCCTCCTTGCCCGCAAGCAAGCATGGAGTGTCCGGCGCGCTGTGTGAGTGCTCCCAATCAGTGGGGTGCATGCTTTACCGCCCACGAGCTCGATTCTTCGTTCCCCTTGTAATCGGGAAAGGTGACGTGAACCACGTCGTTCACGTGCCAAAGAACGAAACGGGCAATAGCGCTTGGGCCGACCGTTCAAAGAGAGGTACAGGAGGGCTAGATGAAGAAATCCTACCCTGTCCAAGGGTATTGCGATGATGCGTTTGCTGCCGTGAGAGAAGCCTTTGCCGGTAATTTTGAGGCTGGTTTGGAAGTGGGGGCTTCGTGTGCGGTCACGGTCGATGGTCAATACGTAGTCGATCTTTGGGGAGGCTACGCTGACGCGGCTCATACAGTTCCTTGGCAAGGGAACACGATCACAAACGTTTACTCAACCACAAAGGTCATGACCACTCTATGCGCGCTGATGTTGGTTGACCGAGGACAACTGGATCTGGATGCCACCGTGTCCGACTACTGGCCGGAGTTCGCTCCGGCGGGAAAGGACCGAATACTGGTCCGCTGGTTGTTCTCTCATAGTGCCGGCCTTTCAGGCTTCAACGAGCCGCTTCCCCTGGAGGCCCTCTACGACTGGGAGCGCGTTACCCTTCTCCTGGCAAATCAGGAGCCGTGGTGGGAACCAGGAACCAGAAGCGGTTATCATATGCTGACCTTCGGATATCTGTTGGGCGAGCTCGTCCGGCGCATATCGGGCAAGACCCTCGGTTCTTTTTTTCGGGACGAGGTGGCCCTACCGCTGGCCGCGGATTTCCACATCGGTCTCTCAGAGGAGCATGATACTCGTGTGGCAGAGCTGATCCCTCCCCCGCCAATGGAGCTCCCTCCTCTTGACCCGGAATCGATCGCAGGCAAAACCTTGGTCAGTGCGCCGATCGTACCTGCCTATTCCGATAGGGCCTGGAGAGCTGCTGAAATCCCTGCCAGCAACGGCCATGGAAACGCTCATTCTGCTGCGAGAGTCGGCTCTCTCCTGGCTTGTGGTGGTGAAGTGGATGGTGTGCGGTTGCTTTCACGAGCTACGATCGATCGTGCGCTCGAAGAGCAGTCAAATGATATCGACCTCGTATTGGGTCTGCCAATACGATGGGGGCTCGGCTTTGGGCTGGCGAGCGAGAAGCTCCCGAGCCTGTCTCCGCGATCATTCTACTGGGGAGGCTTTGGAGGCTCCTGGCTGGAAATGGATCCGGAGGCCAGAATGAGTTTTTCTTACGTGATGAACAAGCTTGAGGTTGATCCTGCTGGAGACAAGCGCATGCTCAAGGTGAGAAATGCTGTTTTTTCAGCGATGCGGGGAAAGAAATAGCGGGAAATACGACGGTTATGGCTGCCAAGCATATTCAATGTATGGCAGCCGTTGCTGACCTTCTCGCGACCTTGACGCGGCCGAAATCGAAATTCTGTCGAAACCGTTTCCTTTTTGGACTCTAGCGTATATGCTTTAGGAGTGGGGCTGGCAACATGAGCGGAGGATTGAGGTCAGATGGACAAGGTTGTCGTAGTCCTTGCGAGTCTGGGGTCATTTTTCATATTGTGCCAGTGGTACGTATTTATTTCATTGCGGAAGTACCTTTTTGGACGCTACGCGCCGATCAGCCGGTCGGTAGCGTATCCGGTACTGGCCGGCCTGGCAGCACTCAATTTCTTTGCGCTGCTCTTGTCGTTCAATTCCACCTGGCTTCCTCCGGATTCTCTGGGACGGAAGATCGCGACCGTTATCTATTTCAGCTACCTCGGGCTGGTGCTAGTGCTCTGTCTGGAATTCTTGTTGATCGGGGCGCTGTCCATAACGTGGAGTATCAAAGACATTCTCGCTGGAATCCCCCGGAGCGTACGGACAGGCTCTCATCTGCCCGCGGATGAGCGTGGGTGCGTAGGGAGCAACGAGAAAGCGAGGTTTGATCCGGCCTTGGATGAGGCTTCGAGGCCGGACCGTGCCCTCGGCCCTTTTACAAAGGATGGCGCGCCATTTTCAGCCACTCGACGGAGTTTTCTCAAATGGACCACTGCTGCAGGAGTGACGACCGCTCTTGCCTATGCCGGTCGCGGCGTAGCGCAGGGATACCAGGGACCTGTCGTTGAAGAGCTCGAATATAGCCATCCATTGTTGACCGGGTCCAGCCGCCCGATCACTCTTCTACACGTCACGGATTTTCATTTCGGACTGTTTATGGGGACTCCTGAGCTCTATCGCCTGGTGCGCAGGCTCAATGAGATTGATGCGGATGCCTTAGTCATCACTGGCGATGTTTTTCATTCGTCTCACACACCGGTCGAAATCGCTGCCCCCATTCTGGAGAAGCTTCGCCCCAGAGAATTCGGCACTTACGCGATTCTGGGAAATCACGACTTTTATGCCGGGGAGTGGCGGTCCGTGCGGGCGCTCAAGAAAAGCGGGATTACCGTGCTGAGGAATGAGTGGATAGAGTTGACTCACGGAGAAGTCCCAATCCTGTTGGGAGGGATAGACGATCCGCTCGGGAACTGGGTTTGGGGCAAGGATTTTCCGAATTTTCGCGGATTCCTCAAGAAAGCTCCTTCCCAGGAAGGGCTCCGCATCCTTCTCTCCCATCGTCCGAACGTGTTGCCTTTGGCAGCGCACGGCAAGATTGACCTGGTCCTGGCTGGGCACATCCATGCCGGCCAAGTCATTCTTCCTGCAGGAGGCGAGGGTAGGGGAGTGAGCCTCGCAAGCCTTGTTTCCCCCTATACCCACGGATGGTACCAGGAACGGTCCACTAGCATGTATCTCAACCGTGGAATAGGGTTGACATTCGTGCCGTGGCGGATCAACTGCCCGCCGGAAATCGCTTTGATTCGTTTGAAGGGCGCGGATGCAGCAACCTCCTGAAAGGACGGGGCCATAGAAGATGGATAGAGAGCTCATGTTTCACCGTCACCGCGAGCTCGTTGAAAACGGATGGGTACGCCGTTTCACTGTGGAGCAGCCCCGGCTGTCGGAGATGCGGGAATTATACGAATCCATGGGGCTAGAAGTCCTTGTCGAGCCGGGAATTCCCGACGAAGGTCAAGAGTGCAACTGTTGTTTTGAGGCAGTAGGATTCCAGCAGTCTTGCAAGATGATCTACACGAGAGGAGAGATGTTGTCGGATACGGACGACGAGCTGTTCGACTAGATCGCCTGCTTTCGGTCCCCCGGTCTGAGCGAGACGCGATTACCTGCCGGCGGACAACTCTACCTCGATAGAGAGGGGGATTTGTGGTGATGCCGGCTTG
>CAYZET010000509.1:0-3625 GCA_964477215.1 uncultured Syntrophaceae bacterium
TCGAAACCTCTAGCGAGCAACAGCATTACGGTGTCGATCAGTTGGCGTTGGCTATGGTGAGTATCGACTCGGCGACAAAACAGAATCTCGAAGTGACTGGCAAGCTTCAGGCTTCGATCACTCGTCTCGAGGACCTGGGGCAGTCTCTGAAATCAATGGTCGCAGTTTTCAAATTGTGACATCTAATGCCTAAACGAAACGATCGTGGCACGCGACCGGCAGTCTCTCCAACGGCGGTATCACAACAGTCTGCGAGAGAACTATCCGGTCGAGCGACCGCGGTCGCGCTTATGGCAATGGGGGTCGATTCCCCTGCGAAGCACCGGGTATACTGAAAACTGCCTCCACCAATTGCTCGCAGGCCCGCGTCGGCTCAACTCCCGGGTTCTCCCGAGCTCACATCTGCTGTAGAACCGGCGGCTACTTCTCTCGCATATCTCTGCTTGAGGTCCGCCACGTCGACTGGCGGTTCAATTGTATGGTCTCGGCGCACCAATCTCAACGAGCCAGAAGGGCATCCACGCGCACAAACTCCGCAGCCAATGCAGTGGTCTGACGTAAGCGTGCTGGCGGTGCCCAGCTTGTTCTTGGCTAGCCGATGCGGCCTGAGCTCCAAGATTCCCATCGGACATCGTTTCGCACAACGGCCACACCCTGTGCATGTTTGCGGAAGGGTCTCCACCCGATAAGCGGATGGACTCATGCTACCGGAATGCTTGAGCACATGATAGGCTTGAAAATAGACGCAGCAACATTTGCAGCAGTTGCAGATGGTGTCTATGTTCCGCTGCCAATTCGAGGCCGCGTGAACAAGCCCCGCTTTGGCACATCGATCCAGGATGGACTCCGCCTCCGAGAGGGTGATCTCGCGACCTAGTCCGGCGTCGATAATGTAATTTGCGAGCTTGCCGAAATGGAGACACACCTCGACCTCATGGTCGCAGTTCCGAGCCTCGTCGTCCATATTACTTCGGTGTCTGCACGCACAATGGGCGACTGCGAATCGGTCTTGACGGGCTAGCACCTGAAGGACGTCCTCGTATGCAAGGATTCTTCGGGGATCCTGTATAGTACTTTGCACTGGCAAAGCACGAAGCCCTTTCGTTTTCGCGTGCTTCCAGTGGTCCCCGAATCCGTCGCGGTAATACCTGGATGTCCAGGTGGCCACAGACTTGGTGCGCGAATCAAGGTTGCCGGGCCAGAAAAAGCTCCTGAGAAACACAAATCGAGGAGGGTTTACCCGATAGACAGTCCGTTCGTCTCGCATCGCTCGGAAGACGAGCCCGCGTCCCGTCATCCGGTCCAAAGTTTTAGCTAGCCTCACCGCGTCCAATCCCTTGCCGCGCGCGATCTCTTCAATGTCGGTCAGCTCAAGAGGCATGCCGGTCAGTAATTCTGCCTCTTCGGCCGCGTAGCATGCCTTCATCAATGCCCTCAAGGCGTGCGAGTCTGGCACGTACGCCCCGCTCTCCCTGAACCAACGGATGAGATCTTCGTACACATCGGGATTGCTCCCGCACTCTGCCTCTGTCGTCTTGTCGAACATGACCGTGCAGCCTCTGTTCCTTCCCCGATTCAACACAGGGGAGTATGCGAGTCTTGACCATTCCGGGGAAGCGATCGATCCAATTTCCCGCTGAACAGGTCAGAGCTTAGGCCCTCTACTGAGCAGAGTCAACTACGGTGGAACGGAATCACAAGGAACCCAAGTACTCTGTGACACGAATGCAGTCGCACATACAAGACAACGTTGCTAGTCCGAGTATGGTGGGGCGCGTTGAGGATGGCAGTGTGGGCGGCGAAGTTCAGGTGCCAGCCAATTTAAGACTTCAGTCTTACCGGGATTCCCGATGCGGGAGAGTATGCCCGTACTATTTCGCCACAGGAGAGCAATCAAAGTTGTGCTTGAAAAACCGCTTGGTTCCCGGTACCCTCGTCCAAAAGGCCGTGAGCGAGTCAGGCGTGGCTGTTTCGCCCTACAAACAACTTGCACCTCTCAAGAGCGGCGACAGAAGTCGGCACCTCACTCAACATGCCTCGGCGTCAGCATCCGGACTTGATAGCAGGAGAAATTTCGTGCCCTCACAAGGATTGTCATGACATTACCAAAGCACAAGACCAAGATTGTTTGCACCATCGGGCCCGCTTCCCAGGACCCGGAAATTCTGGAACGGATGATCCGGGCAGGCATGAACATCGCCCGGATCAACTTTTCTCATGGGGATTTTGCAAGCCACGCATCGACCATCTCTAACATCCGCGCTGCATCTCGTAAGCTCAAGACCCGGGTGGCCATCTTGGCTGACCTTCCCGGACCCAAGATCCGGATAGGGAAGCTGTCGTCCGAACCAGTGATGCTGCGTTCCGGAGACACCTTCCTGTTGACCACGGACGACATCGTGGGAGATAGGACCCAAGCATCGGTCACATTTCCCAGGCTTGCCCAATCAGTGGCGCCAGGGGATCATCTGTTTCTGAACGATGGATTCATCGAGCTGCAGGCCGAAGAGGTCACAACGACCAGCGTGCAGTGCAGAGTCTTAATGGGCGGAGAGCTCCGTTCTCACAAGGGGCTCAACGTGCCAGATACGGAACTCGCTATTAGCGCTTTCACCGATCGCGATCGTGAATGCCTCGAATGGGCACTCGGACACGGAGTGGACGCGGTCAGCCAATCGTTCGTTCAGTCGGCAGCCGACATCGTAGCAGTGCGTGAAGCTGCGGAGAAGCTCGGGTATCACCCCTTTGTGATAGCAAAAATCGAACGATCTCGAGCGGTCGAAAATATGGATGCAATCATTGAGGCTGCCGACGGAATCATGATAGCCAGAGGCGACCTCGGCGTGGAAATTCCGATTGAACAGATCGCTGTGGTGCAGAAACGTCTCATGCGCAAAGCAAATTTGCTGGGGAAGCCGGTCATCACTGCCACACAGATGCTGGAATCTATGACAAACAACCGCAGACCAACTCGAGCAGAGTCGACCGACGTTGCGAACGCCATCCTGGATGGTACTGACTGCGTCATGCTTTCGGGCGAATCTGCCATGGGGCGGTTTCCGGTAGAATCGGTAGAGATGCTCGGAAGAATAGCCGTTGCCACTGAGCCCCTCCTGACTGGTTACACGGTGCAGAAGATTCTCGAAGCAGACAATGGAAATGGAGATGTGGCTATCCGAGACCTCATAGCGCTGAGCGTTGCAACTACCGTCCATCGGGTGTGCCCCGCAGCGGTGTTCGTACCTACACGGAGCGGTGCTACTGCGAGGAGCATCGCTCGATTCAGGCTGCCCATTTGGATCACCGGATCTAGCCGGCATGAGGACACGTGCCAGAGACTCTCATTCTCGTACGGCGTTTTCCCGGTGCACCTTCCGAACCGTCCAGATGACTGGCCGAGTTTCATCCAGACCTGGTTGCGAGAGCACGGCATAGAAGGACACCTTGTCATCTTGACAGAAGGCCCCTCATCCAAGAACCCCGAGGCCAATGAGCGCATGGAAATCATAGACTTGCGGCGCAAGAGGTCTCTATGACCCCCCGTCTTTATTCGACAGCCGGTGCCGCCAGGCTTCAGATCCGGACAGGTAATCGGAACTGCGGGACTAATCGCCGCGAGGGCATG
>CAYZET010000510.1:0-3618 GCA_964477215.1 uncultured Syntrophaceae bacterium
CGGCTGAGGTCCTGGGCCCACCGGAGCTAAGGAAGAGAATTCGGGACGAGCATCTCTCCGCGGCAAAGACATATCAAGGAAAGCCCCCATCCAGAAGAAAAGACTTCTTTGACGAAGAAATTCTGCCACGTGTGACCTGATGTGTCAGATGCGCCTTCTATACTGGTCGAGAGAATCGGAAAGGAGGGCGCTGTGAACGAGAATATCCGAAGTTTTTTGGCCAGTATCAAGGTGGGGGCCAAGCAGAGCCACAGGAACATAACGATCTACTGTCTCCTCGCAGCCGAGGAAGCGGACGTGGATTTCCTTACGCTCGATGAGGCCTTGGAAAACAAATTCCTCAGTGTGACAGAACTGGATGAGCACGGCAGTGTGCCGGAACTGAAGGTTGTGAACAAGTCGGACCGAATGGTCCTCATGATGGACGGTGAAGAACTAGTAGGAGCCAAGCAGAACCGAGTCCTCAACGTGACGGTGCTCATAGCTGCCCATTCGGAGACAGTAATCCCGGTCTCGTGTGTCGAGCAAGGAAGATGGTCCTACCGAAGCAGGGAATTTGCAAGCGCACGCAGGGCGATGAGCCCGGACCTGAAGAAGAAAAAATCTCGATCCGTGAGAAATAGCCTGCGAGCATTCGGCTCCTTTTCCGCCGCGCAGGGGATGGTCTGGCAAGAGATTGACGCCAAGTTCGACAGGATGGATGCTACGCCGTCCCCGACCATGGCCCTTTCAGATCTCTTTGAAAGACACCAGGACATGACGCAGGATTTTCTTAAGGCCTTCCAAGCTGTTGACTACCAGATAGGCATGATCGTGTTCATCGACGGGAAGGTTGCGGGACTTGAGCTGTTGGGCAAGTTCTCGGCATTCAAGAAGAATCACGCCAAGCTGGTTCAGAGCTATGTCATGGACGCTCTGGAGACTGTCTCGCTCAGCAAAGAACCAGTGGGGAGAGCGTCAAAGGCAAGAGTGAGCAAGGTCCTAGAATCTGCGGCCGCTGCAACCGTAGAAAAGCGGCTATCCGTTGGCCTGGGCGAAGACATTCGTATGGAATCGGAAGAGATCGTGGGGGCAGGGCTCCAATATGAGGGGCGGGTTCTCCAGATGAGCATTTTTCTCAATGACTCGGAAGAGTCGGAAAAAACAAGGAGTCCGCTAAGACGTGCATCCCGCAGAAGAGTATCTCTTGCAAGGTAAAATGAGGCTTTGGTCAGCCGCAGGTGGAGGGGAGGAGAAACTCGGCCAGTAGAGGATGTTGAGGCGGGAGTGAAGACCACTCTCGCGTGCTGACTTGCAGGGACACGTGTCTGTAGGGTGACTTTGAATATCGCCCTACTTCTTGGGCGACTCACGAAAGTCCCCTACAGCAATGCCCCTTGATTCCCGGCACATGCCATGACCGAAGTTCCTCAGTTCCAAGACAGGAGACAACGCTCCTTATCTATTGCTCTATGGCATTACTATTCTCGCCGCCTGAGCTCGTTCTTGAGCGCCTCGACCAGTGCGGGAACAAATACCCGCACGTCTTCGACCACACACACGTCTGCCATCTGAAAGATTGCAGCAGCGGGGTCTGTATTGACCGCAACAATGAATTTCGACTGGCGCATGCCGGCCGTATGCTGGACCGTGCCGGAAATGCCGCATGCCAAATAGAGCTCGGGCGACACAGTCGAGCCCGTCATCCCGACCTGTCGGCTGTAGTCCAGCCACCCGAGATCACAGACGGGCCGAGAGCCCGCGATTCCTGAATTGGGAAACATGCGTGCCAGTTGGTGCAGGATCTCCAGATTGTCCTGCTTGCCAATGCCGCGTCCAGCGGAAATTATTGTCTTAGCTACATCGAGGTGAGCATCAGCTCTTCGTTCCTGCCTGCCCCCCATTGATCGAACGGATCTGGGAGCGAACGAGAGACTCACGTGCTTGACCCGTCCCACTCCTGAGCCGGAGACCGGCCTGAACGCCCCAGGCTGAACGGTCAAGACCGTGGTGGTGGTATTCGACGCGACATGGGCCTCCCATTTACCTCCCAGAATCCCTCGCGCAAACACTATGCGGTCCCGATCCTTCACCAGGCGTTCTACTGCCGTGATGCACGCTGCCTGCAGGCGAACGGCCAGTCCCGGAGCATAATCCGCTGCCTGGGATGTGTGCGCCATGCATACGTAGGATGCATTGAGCTGGGGGACCATCTCTTGAAGGATTCCCTTGTACGCCTCGGAGTTATACGTAGACATTCCTGGGACGTGAACTGCCACCACGTCAAGACCTGTAGCCTGAGCCAGTTTCAGTCCTCTTGAGGAAGCTTCCTGACCCAAAAGCAATGCTAGAGGGGTGCAACGGGTCATTTCCGCCAATACGCGGGCGAATCCAGCCAACTCTCCTGACTGGGAGGCCAGATCTCCCTGGCTCTGTTCGGCTATCAGTAAGACTGTGGGCGTCACTCCTTGCACCCCTTAGATCAGGCCACGCTTTACAAGTATCCGTGCCAGCTCTGCTGCCTTCTTCTCGGTTGTCCCTTCCAGGACCAAACCTGGGCGAGATCTCGCGGGCACAACCACTCCCACGACGACATCCCTCGGTTCGGGCATGGCCAAAGACGATACCTCGATGACCTGTGGCACCGCTTTATTTGCCCGGAGCATGTTTGAAAGGGAAGGGTAGCGCGGAACGTTAATGCCGCTCTGCACAGTCAAAAGTGCCGGGAGCGAGAGCTCCAAGACATCTCGCATGCCACTTTCAATTTCTCGTTCCACGGACACGAAGCGCTCCTCGAGAAATACCCGGACGAGGACGACTGCCGTTGCGCAGGGAATACCCAGCAACTCTGCTAGCATCGGTCCGGTTTGCCCCTGCATGTCATCTTCGGCCATGACTCCGGTAAGTACAAGTTCATACTCGCCTATTTCATCGTACTGCGCTATGGCTGACGCGACGGAGAAGGGGCCCGTGTCAGCGCCTGGTTCCTGGAGCATGTGTATGGCTCTGTCTGCGCCCATTCCCATGGCTCGACGTAAGATTTTCTCAGCTCGTGTCGGCCCCACGGTCAGGACCGCAATGGTGACATCGGGTAGGGATTCCTTGATGCGAATCGCTTCTTCCACAGCGAATTCATCGAAGCGATTCATCCGGAAATAATGCGAATCTGCCAGGTGCAGCGATCCGGAAGAGAGCTCAGCTCGGACAGGAGCGTTCACTTCAGGGACTTCTTTTATGCAGACGAGGATTTTCATGGGTAGCGTCCTGAGTCATAGTACGGAATCGGTATGGGGAGGGCAAGAAAAATCTAACGAACGTTCGATAGATTTTCTTGACCGGAATCCTTCTGACAAGACATAATTGACTAGAACACCCCCACGGCCATGAGAGATCGACCGTGGCTCCCACTTTCGAACCTGTGCGAGAGACCTTAAAGGAGACCGATGACCAGACTGCACCTCATCAGGCATGGCCAGGCCTCTCTCGGAAGTCAGGACTACGATCGTTTGTCTCCTCTCGGCATCAGGCAATCGGGAATTCTCGGAGAGTATTTGGCCGCGTTGGAGCTGAAATTTGACGCGATTTACTCGGGGGAAATGGAACGCCAAACGGATACGGCCGCTCTTGTCATGGAGAAGA
>CAYZET010000511.1:0-3618 GCA_964477215.1 uncultured Syntrophaceae bacterium
TCCGAGTCAAAGAGCAGGCCCGTCGGATTGTTGGGCTGACAGACAAAGACGAGCTCACCTCCGCTCAGGTGAGAGCCCAGCACATCCATATCCAGTTTGAATCCCTGACTTTCCTCCAAGGGGATAGTCTGGGTGGAGAGGCCCGCCCCATGGGAGTACGTCAGGTAGTCCGAATAGGTTGGCACCGGAACAACAGCACGAGTCGCATTCAGAGCACGGGGAATGAGATAAATGATCTCCGTGGAACCGTTTCCGATAATCACCTGGTCCTCGGGCACGCTGTACCGTTGGCCCACTGCTCTTACCAGCCGGGAAAAGTCCGGGTCAGGATAGTGCACCACGGACTCCAGTGTGCAACTCACGACGGACCTGAACCATTCGGGCGGCCCCAGTGGGTTGATGTTGGCCGAGAAGTCCAGCATCTCCTCAGCGGGAATCCCTGCAATCCCTGCCAGAGGTTTTAAATTCCCACCATGCTTGAATCGGGTCATGTAGGCTCCCCTGTTTGCGGCCGACCTCAACGCTGATAGGGCGATCGCTATTGAGCGCCTCGCTGGGTGGAACAAGCTCTCATCACATATCACTGTGTGTCTGCCTGGGAAACTGCGGCCTCCTCAAACGTGGCAACCTCAGTCAAGATCCTGACGGCCGCGTCCACCAGCACCATCGCCAGTGCTCCACCGGTCCCTTCTCCCAGTCTCATGCTCAGATCGAGGAGGGGCTGCTTCTGGAGCATTCTGAGGGCAGCCTTGTGCCCTTGCTCAACACTCAGATGAGCTGCAATCATGTAATCTGCTGCTTCACGCTTCAAGCCGAAGGCTATGAGAGCCCCTGCCGTGGATATGAGACCATCCACCATCACAGGCTTTTTCATTGAGGCTGCGCCGAGTATCAAACCAGCTATGCCTCCTATCTCGAACCCGCCCACTTTCGCCAGCACATCGAGAGAGTCGGCTGGATCGGGATCGTTGATCTTCAAGATCCTTTCGATCACGGCGATCTTGTGCGCGAACTGGTTGTCGTCTATTCCAGTTCCCCGGCCGGTCACGTCTCGAGGCGGAGCGCCCGTAAGAGCCGCTATCACGGCACTGCTGGGGGTTGTATTTCCGATTCCCATGTCCCCAGTGCCCAGGAGATCGTAAGACTTTCCCAGGTCGAGCGCTATCTGGATTCCTGCTTCGATTGACCGTACCGCATCGGCGCGGCTCATCGCTGGACCTTCAGCCATGTTTGCAGTACCCGGACCGATGGAGCGAGAAATGAAGATTCCCGAGTCAGCCGCTTCTCCCAAGTCGCCCGCCACTCCCATATCCACTACGACCACAGAGGCTTTGGCCGTGCGCGACAGCGCATTGATTCCGGCTCCACCACGAAGGAAATTGAATACCATCTGACGGGTAACTTCCTGGGGATACTTCGTTACACCAGCGTTTACCACGCCATGGTCGGCTGCCATGACCACTATCACTCGTTTGTCAACCGGCGGGTTCAGGGAACCGGTCATTCCCGCCAGGTCGATCGCCAAATCCATGAGCCTTCCAAGGGCCCAGTGTGGCATGGTGAGTTGGTCCAGCCTCTCTTTGGCGCGAGAGCGACATTCAGTGTCCTGGGGAACAATGCGGTCTAAAGTTTCCTCCAACAGGGTCATCGGTTCACTCCTCTTCAAGACGTACTGGCTAAATCAAGGCCAATTACACGAAACCACCCCCTCGGCCCGGCTTGCAGGCTCGAGCAAACAATGGTCTAGTTCTTCTGAGACATCGAAGCCATGGAAGGCAGGCCACGCCGGCGCAGCAGGTCCACCGACACCAGCAGCATCGCCCTTAATAAGGGGCAAAAAAAATCCCCGGATTTCAAACCCGGGGATGCCGTTTTCCATCCCAGTTGCCAAGCTCCTAGTCCTCGAAGAGCATGACACCGTACTCTCTCTGGGGCGAGTCTTCTGACTTCCGGCTCCTCCTACTCGCCGCCCTTCCCATCACTTCCGACAGTGGCTTTGCTTCTTTCGTCACCGGTCTCTGCGGCTGGTCCGCATCGGATTTGCAACGTTTTCCTCACGCCCCACGCGATGATTACTCTTATTTCACAGAATGGATGATTCAACTCCTCCGATGCGCTTGTGCCGGAACTTCTCATCGGGTACCTGGCATGGAATCTTCGAGACGGAGGTGACATCCGGTGGCAGAACTGCGAACGCTACTTCATCCGGTTTCCGAGTTTCCACGGCTCGCGTTACCTCGTCGAACGTGCCCAACCCCGATAGATATTTGGGCTGCTCGACTCCGGGCATCACAGCCAGGCATGTAATCGTCCACTTGGCGGCCACATTCGTGACCGCTTCATTCATGCTACAGGGGGTTCGGGAGCCTGTCAAGATCTAAAGAACATCTAACCTTGTCTACAACTTAAGGTCTGCCCCGATCAGTGTGCCGGAAAACTGACTTGGAACCGGCCCTTCTCCGCTGTTTCTTCCTGAGGGACATTGCAGTGGCAGCGGCGAGAATAGCGACAAAGGTCGCATCCAGACAAGGGCGGGTTTGAAACCCGCCCCGACCGGGATGGCTGCGGTACTTCTGCTACGAAGTCGGTACGGCCCGCCGCAGGCGTAACAGGATACAAACCTGTCCTTTCCTCAACAGAGCTCAAGCAACTACACAATCCCATTTGGGAAAACGTGTATTTAGTGCGTGATAGGGTCGGTCACGGACTCCCACGCGGCGACACCGATCCAGCATTCCACTATGGCCCGCACCGTACTGCAGAATTCTCCAAAATCCAAAGGCTTCGTGACAAAAGCATCGGCACGCAGCTCGCGGCATGATGCTGCGTCGTCCTGTGATTCTGACGTAGAAAAAATGACCACGGGAATGTGCCTGAGCGAGGGGTCGCATTTAATCTCTGACAGAATCTCTCTTCCATTCTTCTTCGGCAAGTTAAGGTCCAACAGAATGAGGTCGGGTTGGAGCGCGCCTGAGTGCCGGCCTCTCCGAAACAAGAAGTCGCAGGCCTGTTCACCATCTTCGACCACGTGAAGATGATGTTTCATGCTAACGTTCTTGAGGGCCTCCCTGGTAACCAGGACGTCCACGGGATTGTCCTCGACCATGAGGATTTCCCAGGTCCGGCCCTCTTCGTCTCTGCTCATGATCCGACCTCCTCTTCCGAGGGGACTTCGAGATTATGACGTGAGGCACTCTGTCTCAGTTGCGTCTCTCTTGCGGTCACGGCCCACGGTGAATGACCAGCGTCTGCGTCCTATGCACGGCTGAAATGCTCTCGGGAGCTTCCTCTTCGATGGTTGCTCTCAGCATTCCCTGGGGGCGAAGAATCACTGGTACGTCTTCGCGACACCACATGCATGGCCGGATCAGCTCGAGAATCCAGGTGATTTCGTCTACCGTCTCCACTCGGAGCCTATCGCCTTCCACACTCACGATCGTTCCGCGAGTATAGTCGCGCGCCTGGGTCGGCAGACTTCCGGACCCTAGAACGAGGATAGTTGCTACGAGTAGCCACATGAGGAGCTGATTCACTGCACTCTCGCTATGCCTTTGCACCCTCGTTCCTGGGCAGCCTGGTCAGCGAAGCCAAGACGGGGACGCCCGTGGAATTCTCGAC
>CAYZET010000512.1:0-3614 GCA_964477215.1 uncultured Syntrophaceae bacterium
GAATTGGAGCTTGATATGATCGCAGTTGGCCCATTTGTTCCGCACCCCGCGAGCCCGCTGGGAAACGAGCCGCCGGGGAGCCTGCTGCTGTCGTTCAGGACGCTCGCGGTTCTCCGGCTTCTGAATCCTTGGGCCAATATACCTGCGACAAGTGCTCTTTCAGCACTGGCGAAAAACGGAAAGGCGCGTGCTCTGCAGTGCGGTGCCAACGTCGTCATGGTGTCGATTACCCCGGAATCTGTCAGGGCCTCCTACGACATATATCCAGGCAAGAGCTCGACCAGTTTGCATGCGAGGGAAGAGGTAGCGGCCGCGAAGTCCTTGATTCGCTCATGGCAACTTATTCCTTCGCTGTCAAATGGCTCTTGAAGGAGGAAGAGTGTATATGAATACAGCTCCCAGAGGAGTAAGGCTTGTAATAGCCATCTTGGGGCGACGAAACGCAGGCAAATCCTCTCTTATCAATGCAATCATTGGTGAGGAGGTTTCCATAGTCTCTGATACCCCCGGAACAACGACGGATCCGGTAGCAAAGCACTACGAGCTGCTGCCCGTGGGACCCGTGACCTTCTACGACACTGCCGGTTTGGACGATGCCGGTGAGCTGGGCAGAATGAGGGTAAGAGCTAGCAGGAAGATCCTCTGGCGTGCTGACATAGCCGTGGTGGTTGCAGACGAGCGAGGGCTGGCTCAGGATGAGAAGAATCTTATAGGAGAAATCAAGGACCTCGACATTCCTGTGCTCGTTGTCTTCAACAAGATCGACTCAAAGCAGCCAGCTCGTGAGGACATAGAATATTGCACACTCCATAATATTGAGTTCGTACCTGTCTCCACGAATACACGAGACGGGATAGGCGCTCTGAGGGAAGCGCTGATTGCAATAACCCCTCTTGAATTGAAGCGTGAGCCTGTTCTTGCCGGTGATCTCATACGAGAAGGGGATACGGTCGTCTGTGTCGTCCCTATTGACCTGGCGGCTCCCAAAGGACGCCTGATATTGCCGCAGGTTCAAGTGTTGCGAGAAATCCTGGATTGCGACGCCACAGGCCTAATCGTGAAGGAGAGAGAGCTGGAGCAAGCGATTTCCAACCTCAAACAGAGCCCATCCCTTGTCATTACGGACTCTCAGGTCATATTGAAAGTCGCTGCCGACGTGCACGAAAGCGTCCCCTTAACCACATTCTCGACCCTCTTCGCCCGTTACAGAGGAGATTTGAACCAGTTGGTTCAAGGTGCCGCTGCGATTGACACTCTGAGAGATGGGGATAGGGTCCTCATGGGCGAGGCCTGCTCCCAACACATCCAGGCCGATGACAATGGAAGAGACAAGCTCCCGCGATGGATCACCCAGTACACGGGAAAAGACCTACACTTCGAGGTGTACTCCGGCCATGATTTCCCTGATAATCTTGAGGAGTTTCGGCTTGTCGTGCACTGTGGCGCCTGCATGCTGAACCGCACGGAGATGATTCGCCGCATAAACGAATGCAAGCGAAGGGGGATCGCAATCACAAACTACGGTATTGCCATATCCAAAGTGCAAGGAGTCCTCGATCGAGTGATAGGACCCTTTCGGATTCGTTGAGCGACACGGGAAATAACAGGAAAGCCGTTTCCATCAAGTTCAAGGAGGTCGGCACGCATCCCCAAAAGTAGGGGCGTTCAGGCGCCCAACGATTCGATGTTACCGCCCGAATCGGACCCGTGCCTATTTTCAATGCGCTCCATTATCAATCAAGCAAAAGACGGCGAGGATTTGGCAACCGCGATACTGATCTTCACAAGGAGGCTGTTGCGTAACGCAATGCTTTCCATGAATCGTGGCTGCTGTTGTTTCGGTTCAGACCCGGACGAATCGTGGTTCAGGTCACAAAACTCAGTAAGTCAGACAGACAGAAGCCTAACCTCATGAAGCCGGTCAGATTGGGACGAGTTTGGTGGCATGATTCTGCCCAGACCTGAAGTCATGCCACAGGGTCCTAGGCGCTTCTTATCCTTCCCCAAATTGTCAGACACCATGTGTGGCGAGACCGCTTGACGCAGACCGGCTCGAGGTGGCAATCTATTCTGAATCGCGCGAGAACCTGCCAGAGCAAGGCGAGATTCTCACGGCTCTGAGCGGCGTGCCGGAGGTCGCGGCCGCCACCCAAGCAAGACACTTGATCGTCGAACCAATACGCTTTTCCGCCGAAAACTGGATAACAACAGGGGCCGTCAAGCGAGCGATCCTGCAGAGGCGTGAAAAGGAGTGACTGGATGAGCCGGGTAGTGCACACCATCTGCAATTTTCTGGAACAAGGTGAAGACCTTGTGCTGGCCACTATCCTCAGCCACGAGGGATCGACTCCCCGAACCGCGGGAACGAAGATGATCGTGAAAAGGGATGGTGAGACCATATCCACTGTTGGTGGCGGGCTGGTAGAGGCCGATGTGATCAAGGCCGCCTCCAAGGTCTTTCAAACCCGCACCTCACGGATCATCCCCTTTGACCTCACAGGTGCGGACATGGAAGCCATGGACCTCGTGTGCGGGGGACGACTCGAGATCCTGGTTGAATTCTTGCCTGCCGAACCGGCCAATCTTAGGGTGTTTCAGGATCTCGCCCGGGCATTGAAAGAACGGACGAGGTGCTTTCTCGTTTCCGATCTTGGTTCAATCAGCGAGCAGTCTCCCACGGTTAAGCGTTGCCTCGTGCACGAAGCGGGCCGCATCTCGGGGGACATGGTCTGCCCGCCCGAAGTGTTGGGCACCATTTCGCGATGGAAGCCCAAGGATAGGTATCCTGTCCCAGTAACGACGGAAGGGCGGAATTACCTGGTGGAACCCTCCTTTGTTCCCGGTACGGTCTACCTGTTCGGAGCTGGTCACGTATCCCAGCAAGTGGCACCATTGGCCAAGTTGGTCGACTTCCGTACCGTAGTGCTGGACGACCGTTCCGAATTCGCGAATCGCGAGAGATTCCCGCTAGCTGACGAAGTCCGGGTACTGCCGTCGTTCAACGACTGCATGAGAGCGTTGGACGTGGACGGACATAGTTATATCGTCATAGTGACACGAGGACATCTCCACGACAAGACGGTCCTTGAGCAGGCTTTGAGAACGGATGCGAACTACATCGGTATGATCGGGAGCCGGCGAAAACGGGACAGGATTTATGACGAGCTCAAATCTCAGGGGTTCACCGCTGAAGATATCAAACGAGTTCATGCGCCGATCGGAACGGACATCGGGGCAGAGACGCCGGAAGAAATTGGTATAAGTATTGTAGGGGAATTGATCCAGGCCAGGGTCAAACGCGGCAAATGACTGCGCGTAATCAGGCAGCGGGCAACTGTTCACGCGCCGTCGAGTAATGTTTCTGATCCTCGAACCCGTTGCTTTGGGACAACGGCCATGATATTATAATAATTGTGTATCTCGACACTGAGCGTTGCCAACTGAGAAAAGCATGGTCAATTGGAGGAGCGGACAAATATGGCACAAGAAAGTGCGCCGGGTGCGATTTTCTGAGGACTCGAAGAGGGTGTTTTCCGCTTCGGATAGAGGGCCGGCGATGAGAAACTGTCTCGGAATTGCGGCAAATGTTAAGATCGTGGCACGCTTCTTTTTTT
>CAYZET010000513.1:0-3613 GCA_964477215.1 uncultured Syntrophaceae bacterium
TAAACATCTTTTTGGTTAGAGCAGACAAATTGCCTGGAGCTTGTTTCCATGGTAATATCCTTGTACGTAGCCAAAAAGTGAGCAAGGGGAGTTTTCTTGAACAGCATTTACAAGAACCTGGGCCTGTGGCTGGTTATTTGCCTGGTGATGATATTTCTCTTCCACCTGTTTAACCAACCAAAGTCGCCGCAGAAAGAGATTTCCTATAGCCAGTTTCGTCAGGAGCTGGAGCAAGGGTCCATAAAATCTGTGACGATGCAGAGCAACCGCATTCGCGGAACCTACGTTGACGGGAGCGGAACATTTAGAACCGTCGCACCTCGAGATGCGGACCTGGTCCCTGCCCTGATCAAGCAAAAGGTGGACATTCAGGTCCTCCCCGAAGACGATAACCCCTGGTACCTGACGGCACTCATATCATGGCTCCCCATGATATTTCTCATAGCGATCTTCGTCTTTTTCATGCGACAGATGCAGGCGGGCGGCGGGAAGGCCATGAGCTTCGGGAAGAGTCGGGCGAGACTCATCACGGAATCACAGAACAAGGTGACCTTTCAGGACGTTGCCGGAGTTGAAGAGGCGAAGGAAGAACTCCACGAGATCATCGAATTCCTGAGAGATCCCAAGAAGTTTACCCGCTTGGGAGGAAAGATTCCCAAAGGTGTCCTGCTGATGGGGGCGCCAGGAACAGGCAAGACTCTGCTCGCCAAAGCCGTGGCAGGCGAAGCCAACGTCCCCTTCTTCTCTATTTCCGGCTCTGATTTCGTCGAGATGTTCGTAGGTGTGGGTGCATCCCGCGTGAGAGATCTGTTCATCCAGGGCAAGAAGAATGCGCCATGTATCATCTTCATCGATGAGATCGACGCTGTTGGGAGGCATAGAGGAGCCGGATTGGGGGGCGGACATGACGAGAGAGAGCAAACGCTCAACCAGTTGCTCGTGGAAATGGACGGATTCGAGACCAATGAGGGCGTCATCCTCGTGGCGGCAACGAACCGACCGGACGTTCTGGACCCGGCTCTGCTGAGACCGGGAAGATTCGACAGGCAGGTCGTCGTACCTCCGCCCGACATCCGAGGTCGAACGGCAATCCTGGAGGTCCATACCCGAAAGACCCCCACAGCGAAGGACGTGAACCTCGAAACCATCAGCCGCGGAACTCCAGGCTTCTCCGGGGCGGATCTTGCCAATCTTGTCAATGAGGCTGCGCTGAATGCCGCCAGACGCAATCGGAATCAAATCGAAATGGTGGATTTCGAGTTTGCCAAAGACAAGGTCTTGATGGGGGGAGAGCGAAGAAGTCTTGTCATTAGTTACGAAGAGAGAAAAACCACTGCGTATCATGAGGCTGGCCATGCCTTTGTGGCGCGCACGTTGCCCCACACGGACCCCATTCATAAGGTTACGATCATTCCTCGGGGCCGAGCACTCGGAGTGACCCAGCAATTGCCGATTGACGACAGGCACAACTACTCAAAGGAATTTCTGTTGAGCCAGATTGCGGTCTTAATGGGAGGTAGAGCGGCCGAAGAGATCTTCCTTGGGCAAGTAACCACCGGTGCCGGTAACGATATTCAGCGAGCAACGGAAATATCGAGAAAGATGGTGTGCGAATGGGGCATGAGCGACGTGTTGGGACCGCTCAGCTTCGGTCAGAAGGAGGAGCAGATCTTCCTCGGCAAGGAATTTGCTCGACACCGCGACTATTCTGAGGACGTGGCAATCAACATTGACAGAGAAATCATGAGAATAGTCAACGACAATTTCGAGTTGGCCAAGAAGGTCATGCGGGAAAACAAAGAAGCTGTAGAACGGATCGCCCATGCGTTGCTTGAGCGAGAAACCCTCGACGCCTCTGAGATTGAAGCCCTGATCGAGGGACGTGATCTGCCACCCCTGGAGGAACAACGGTCAGATGAGCAAGGGAGCGCAGGTCCTGTCGATCTTACTCCGATTGACGACGGCAGCCCCGTCGTTGGCGGAGCCGCGCCGCGAGGAGCACCGGATCCCAAGAAAATCTGAGTAAGTAGTCTGATGCGCGGGTTCGGTGACACGTCGGGCTCGCCTTTCCTGCGGAGACAGAAACCCGGTCTCTTCGGAATTCTCCGGACCCCGTAAGACGGGATTCCGATGTGGCACGCGTCGAGAATAGCAGGTCTGCCCACGACCTTCAGGAGAGGGCGGGTTTGCAGCTCGCACCTGCTACGGGGATTGCGACGCGAATTTCCCGTAGCGCCGACGTCTCGGCGGTATCTTAGCCTCTGTTAAGAATCACCGGCAAGATGCCGGCGCTACGAAATCACACGATAGGCAGCACGCTAAGGCTGCAAGTGCGTTTCATCGGCGGGTAGGGGTTGGCATAAAGCCTGTCCCAATGCAGTCGAGATGAGGCTGTACCTGTGGTGGGGCACCTGAGCCTTCGCGGCAAGAGTACCGTAGCGGTGGCTGCAGGGGCGGGTTTCCAACCCGCCCTTTCTTTAAGGTGGATTTCAAGCCCGACAGAGACGCTTCCATGACAGCAGATAGCCAAACGAGTCTGAAAGCCTTGCCTCAGCCTTTTTCTCGGCCGGGTGATCCCGCTCGGACCCTCGTGATGGGCGTTGTCAACGTCACCCCTGACTCCTTCTCGGACGGAGGAGTCCACTTCGACCCGGACGTGGCCATTGCAGCCGCGATTCGCATGCTCGACGACGGCGCGGACATTATCGACGTGGGCGGTGAATCTACACGGCCGGGGTCCGAAGAAATCCCCACCTCGGTGGAAATCGAGCGAACTATGCCCGTAATCTCCGGAATTAGATCCTTGAGACCGGACGCGATCATATCCATCGATACGAGGCGCCGGCCTGTGGCTGAGGCTGCTATTTCGTCGGGCGCGGTAATCATCAATGACGTGGCAGGATTTCGGGACGACCCTGGGCTCGTGGACCTTGCCCGCGAATCGGAAGCCGGCCTCGTCGTTATGCATATGCTTGGAAGACCCAAGACCATGCAAGTCGACATCCGCTACAACTCATTTCCCGGCGATATCTTCGAGTTTTTTCAGGAGAGAATTCAGACTCTGGAGTCTGCAGGGATAGACCCGAATAAGATCGTCATCGATCCGGGGATAGGATTCGGGAAGACCTTCGATCAGAACTTGACTTTGCTCAACAGGCTGGATTTCTTTCTCCCGCTGAAGAAGCCACTGCTCGTTGGCTCTTCGCGGAAGGCATTTATCGGCAAAATCCTCGACTTGCCGGAGCCGGCGTCCAGAGACTTGGGAACGATGGCCACCGTGGCTGCGGCTGTGCTGAGAGGAGCTTCAATAGTCAGGGTGCACGACGTGGCCTCCGCTGTGCACGTGTGCCGAGTAACCGATGCCATACTGAGGGAAAGAGTAGCTTTATGATCTTTGGAGTGGGCGTGGACCTGGTGGATATCTCGCGCATGAAGCGATCCTTGAATACGCGTTGCGCAGAGTCTTTCATCAAACGGGTTTTCTCAGCGGAGGAGATTGCCGCGTCCCGGAGAGCTGCCAGACCCGTAGAGGCCCTGGCAGCGAGATTTGCCGCCAAGGAGGCCCTAGCCAAGGCCCTTGGGACAGGCTTCTCCCGCGGTATTGCGCCTGGGG
>CAYZET010000514.1:0-3592 GCA_964477215.1 uncultured Syntrophaceae bacterium
GTACGCAAGGGAGCGGGGCCCGTGAGTCTCCACGATGGTTTTGAGCTTCCCCGCAATTTCATCTAGAGCCTGGTCCCAGGATATTTCCTGGAATTCCGAGCCAACACGCTTGAGAGGACGCTTCAGGCGATCTTGGTGGTGTTGATAATGGGCAATTTTCAAACCCTTGCGACAACAGTACCCTTCGCTGCGCGGGTTCTCTTTGTCGGGGCGAACCTTGACGATCCGGTTCTCTTCGACCATCACCTCCAGCCCGCAGTTTTGGGCGCAACACACACAGCTTGTCTTCTGCCACGATGCCATGTCACCCTCCGTAAGTTCTGGCTGTTGAATTTCTTCCGAAAGCCGTTTCTTCGCCGATTAGCTTGCGTATCGAATACTTGCCCGGTAAAACACGTCACTCGTAGTGGAATGTCGCAATCTTGCCCTCCATATTCTGGGTTTGGCCAGCGGATACCTCGGTCGTGCTCCGACTAATCCCCATCCTCGCGGACTTTCGAGAGGACTCTCGCGAGCGTGGCTTTGGTCACATCCAGATCCGCTTCCGGAATTCCTCCAAAGCATTCGTCAAGCACCTGAAGAGTTTCAGTGATCACAGGTTCCTGAATCCTTTTTCCTTCGTCGGTCAGGTAAATTCGCAGAGTGCGCCTGTCGCTGATGTCGGCTGTTCTCGCGACGAGTCCGTCACGTTCCATCCGGTCAAGCAGGCCGGTCATAGTTGAGTTGTCCAGTCCAGCCCGACGCGCGATGTCGGTGACCTTCAGGCCGTCCTCGACCCATAGGCTCAGCAGGGCCCACAAATAGGCAGGTTTGACATGTCCGAGATCGGCTTCAATTAGACGCTTCTTCAGCGCGGACGTAATAACCAGACTCAGCCTCGACACGAGGTACAACGGGCATTCCATCGGATCGAGTGTTGCCATGAATGAATCGCTCCTGCGCGTCCGAAAGGAATTGATGATGGGCTCATTATATGCAGACAAATTATTGTTAGGCAAGTATTCTGTATACCAAGCGACTAAGTCGAACATTGTTGTCTGAATTCATTCACGGGAGAAACAGGTCAATCGCTGGTGATCAAACCGCTGCCACCCGCTTATTCCGCGTAATATTCCCTTCCAGGTCAGCCCATTGTGAAGAATTTGCCCCGTTCTGCCAGTACAGTTTGAAACCCTCGGAAGCTTCCAGCCGTGTCGAGTGGTGAACACGCGCAACTATTCGGGCGTGAGGGCCTCTTCTCCTGATGTCGCCGCTGTTTCTGATCAATGGGATCTTGAGAAGATGGGGGACTCGACCTATTGCAACAGCGTTGCCTTTATATCTCGCATCAGCTTGTCGCTGTTTCTTCTGCTGAGCGTGGGAATGACACACTTCACCGAACGTCTGTCAAGGAATCGGAAGCAATCGGCGTGCACATCGGTCAGGCGGCAGAAAACCCCCTTGAGTTGCAAGAAACTGGCCGTTCTTGCAATGTCAGGACCGACTCGCGCTCTCCCTCGATCAGAGCGGCTGAGGATTTGATGGATTGCCCATCTGAAACAAGATGCCGCCATTCATTTGCTCAAAACCTGGACCACTCTCTCGAGGGCAGATCAATTCTAAAAAATCTTCCTTGACAAACATCAACTGGATAATTTAATTTCAGAGATTACCTGAGGAGTTCATCTCTGGAGAGGAAGTTATGTTTCCGAAAAAGCTGAGGACGGACACGGAGAGGACAAGGCAGCGCCTTCTCGCAGCCGCTGCTGAAATTTTCGCCGCTAAAGGTTACTGGGCTGCCACAAACGCAGATATCTGCGAAAAGGCACAGGTAAATACAGCGGCTGTGAGCTATCATTTCGGAGGTAAAGACAACCTGTACGTCGAAGCTTGGAAATTCGCTTTTGAAAAGTCATTGGAGTCTTATCCTCCAGACGGGGGGGTTACGCGGGAGGCCTCGCCGGAAGAGCGACTCCGCGGCCGTATTTCGGCGCTTGTACAACGTTCAAACCACCCTGAAAACCTTGAGCTAGATATCATCCAGAAGGAGATTGCCAACCCTACGGGGCTTCTCAACTCTGCGCTTCATGAGGTCTTCGAACCGATTGATCGAGAGTTCATGGCGCTCCTCAAAGAGCTCCTGGGCGATAACGCAACCATGAAAGAGATTCGGCTGTGTCTTGTCAGTGTTATGAGTCAATGTCTCGACCCCATGCTGCGCTCACACTTCTCCAGGCAAGCCATCAGGCCGCCGGAAGCGGATTTACCCTTTAGTTTGGACGAGTTAGCCGACCACATCACCCGGTTCAGCTTATGGGGAATTCGTGGCGTTCGGGAAGCGTTGCAGAAGGAATCTTCTGATGAACATTGATGAACCTAATCAGGCAGCGTTTCCAACACCGAACGGCGAACCCGACGGCGCAGACATCGTGGGACTTGATCATCCTTCGGAGAGTAGAAGGTGGCTCAAACGTTGGCTTATCGTAGTGTGTTTGGTAGTCTTGGTCGCGATAATAATTGTCATTGTCAAATGGGCCGAAAATTCTACGTCGCCGAGGTTCCGCACCGAAGACGTCCGGCGAGGAGACCTCGTTGTTACTGTCTCGGCTACGGGTACTCTGGAACCCACAAGAAAGGTTGATATCGGCTGCGAGCTGTCCGGCACCGTCAAAACGGTTGAGGCCGATTACAACGACTATGTGAAGCGTGACCAGGTGCTGGCTCGGCTCGACACATCGAAATTCGAGCTCTCCGTAGCTCAAGCCAAGGCCTCTTTAGAAAATGCGAAGGCAAATGTTTTACTTGCCGAGGCGAAGCTCAAAGAAGCGGATCGTGAGTATAAGAGGCAAAAGGTTCTCAACCTAGAAGGCGCCGCGGCGCAAAAGACACTCGATGAGAAAGAGACGGCTTTTGAAAAGGCCGTAGCCGAGGTTGCCGCCTCCAAGGCCGAGGTTATTCGCTCGCAGGCCGCGCTCGACTCCGCCGAAACGGAGCTTTCCAAAGCGACTATCCGTTCCCCTATCAACGGAATCGTGCTTACTCGTAGTGTCGAGCCCGGACAAACCGTGGCCGCGTCGTTTTCCACGCCAACCCTTTTCACCCTTGCTGAAGACCTGACCCGAATGGAGCTTCAGGTGGACGTAGATGAGGCCGCCATAAGTCAGGTCAAGGAAGGGCAGGAAGCCACTTTCACCGTAGACGCATACTTGAATCGTACTTTCCAAGCACGGATCCTTCAAGCCCGGTTTGGCTCCAAGACCACAAGCGGCGTCGTGACTTATAAAGCCATTCTCAGCGTAGATAACTCAGACTTATCCCTACGTCCAGGCATGACAGCCACTGCGTGCATCACGGTGAAAAAGGTAGAAAATGCGCTTCTGGTGCCCAATGCCGCTTTGCGATTCACGCCGCCGGTCAAAAAAAAGAAAAAATCCTTCGAAGGTTTGGACAAGATGCTCCTCCCAACTCCTCCAGGTCAATCCAAGGTTCAGGAAAGGGAGGAGGGGAACAAGGATGGCTCGCATCGGGTCTGGGCGGTAAAGGACGGTCTGCTCGTTCCCATTGCTGTAACCCTCGGCGCCACCGATGAGACATGGACGGAAATACTCAAAGG
>CAYZET010000515.1:0-3592 GCA_964477215.1 uncultured Syntrophaceae bacterium
CAGGCCTTCTCCCACAGCCCAGCTGGCGCCATTCCTCAAGACCTTCGCCAGCTCCTGCTTGTCCAGCCGATAATGGCCCCCGCGACCGACTCCGCACGGAACCTCTGCAAAGAGACCATCAACCAGATCCCTGATCCTGGGAGCGATCACATCCCTGTCCAGAGACGTGAGGACGAGCCTGACTCCGCAATTGATGTCGTAACCTACGCCTCCTGGCGAGATGACGCCCTCATCCAGGTCGAAAGCGGCCACGCCCCCGATCGGAAAACCGTACCCCCAATGAACGTCCGGCATGGCGAGAGACCAGCCTACGATTCCGGGCAGGTGAGCCACATTGTACACTTGATCCGTCGCCCGGTCCTTTTCCACATCCGGCAGCAGGCGTGTGTCCGAATAGATCAGTCCCGGAACACGCATCTTACCGGTTTTCGGAATCTCCCAGCGGACCTCATCTCTCTGGATCAGCTTGTACTGTGGATGATTTGCCATGTTTCACCGATCCGTCAAAGAGGAAGCGGAACCAACAGGCACATTCCCTCGCTGATTCCGCACCCCATGAGTTGGACGAACTCTTGCTTTCAAATTTAACGCATCGAAGATGGGTTGAAAAGGGCAACCTCGTAAAATCACGGCCCAGAAAGCTGTGGAGCCATTTTCAAGGAAGACTACGCGGCCGTGCCCGGTGGAGAAACAAATTGTCTGGGGGTAGCGCTGTTTTGGGCGCAAATGGCTTTACAGAAATACTCTAATCATGATATGATACGTCCGAAATATAAGGTGAAGCATGAGATATGGAGGCTCTGTTGGTAGGCCGATTCGCTCGCCACTCACGGTGTACCACTCTGGTTCTGCTGGCCTGTTTCATCCTCACAGGATGTGTCGGTCTCAACCCGTCCCCATTCAGGCCGTCTCCAGGCCCGCAAAGCGCCCCTGCGATGGCAGATCTGGCCCAAGCGTTCGAGGTAGTGTGCCGGAATTACAGGTTGGGGCCGACGGATGTGCTGTCCATCCTCTTCCAGACCGAATGGTCAATCCCTGCAGGCAGCTTCAAACTGGACACTCTCGACAAAATCCAGGTCAAGTTCATACTGGATCCAACGTTAAATGAGGAGCTTGTGATTCGGCCAGACGGGATGATAACCCTTCAGGCAATCGGCGAAATCAGGGCAGCCGGTCTTACCCCGAAAGAGCTAGCCAAAGAAATAGAACAGCGGTTCATCAGTGCGAATATCTTCAGCAAGGATGAGACGAGAGGAGCGCTCAAGGACTATGAATTGGTTACGGTGCACGTGGTGAGCTTCTTCGAAAAAGTCAAGAAGCTTACCGAATCCCTTACCACCCTCGCGGGAGGGCAGCAGACCCAGGTCATCGTAAACCCGGACGGAACCGTCGATCTTCCCCTGCTAAGCGAGCGCGTGCTTGCTGCGGGACACACTGTGCCAGAGGTGGAGAAAACCATAAACCGGCTCTACAAGAAAAGCGTCCTTAGCCACGCGGTCGCGTCCCTGTCGCTGAAACAAGCCAGTTCCAGGAAATTCTACGTCCTCGGGCAGGTCGGAAGCCCTGGCGCGTATCCGATCGACCAACCTATCACCGCTCTGCACGCTATAGCTCTGGCAGGCGGACATAATCCAGACACCGCGGACCTGACAAGTGTAATCCTCATTTCCAAAGACATCAACGGCAAGCCTATCGGAAGGCGTCTTGACTTGAAGAAGGTCTTCGACGTGGGGGAAATGAGCTCCACCATAATGGTGAAGCCGTACGACGTCCTGTATGTTCCCAGAACCTACATCTCAGACCTGCGCCTGTTCATGGACCAATATATTGGAGTGGCCTCTCAAGCCGTTCAGTTCATAAACCTGTTGAGCGGCAAATAGAATTACCGCGCAACGGCACGGACGAATTGTACGCGTCCGGAGCCGAACTATAGGCCAAGAGCAACTCGTCTCCACGGTGGGAGCGACTGCGATCGCCCTGTGGAGCAGGAAAAATGTCTGTCGCTCCCTCTGGAGTGATCGAATTCACTACTGTCGGAGACGCGTCCTGTTGGTGGGACGGGCATCCTGCCGGTCATCCTTCCCAATAAACGGGCGAGACGCCCGTTCTGCCCAAACAAGTGTCGAGGCGCGCACTGTAACGGATGCTCATCCACCGACGGTGGTATCCGAAAGGTTTCAGCTCCCTTCTTGCCCGCAATGCAGAGGGCGACCGACGGTCGCCCCTACCATGGGGATCTCGGCGCGAAACTCTCGTAGCGCCGGCGTCTCGCCAGTATTCTTGATTCGAGCTCGCCTGAACAGAGGGCGGGTTTGAAACCCGCCCCTACCTGGACCGATACCGCGGCGTCTTTGCCACGAAAATTTTGTAGCGCCGGCATCCCGCCGGTCGGGGGTAGGGCGAGTTTCATACCTGCCCTGCATTTGGATAGGCTCTGAGCTACTCCCCAGGACGATCTCTGAGCGGCGGTCGGGTGTGAGAAGGCTGCCTGACAATCGGGCAATAAGCCTTGACCGACGGCCACTGCTATGGGGGCGGTCCGGCCTCTGGGTCGTAGCGTTCTGCGCGTTATCTGCATACATCGTCACTCGGAAAACTGATAGGGCATGCGAAGGCCCCGTTAGGAGCGGTGGTGTGTCGCGCACGAGGGGGTCAGCATTCAAGTATTTTCTAGATATTTGATCTAATATGCCATGATTCATCCATTTTCTGCTTGACTTTTTGGAAAATCACGCTAATCTCCCGTCTGCAAGACATTAGACCCCAGAGGGAGGGTGTTATGGCAGCATCCATCAGATATCTTCTCGCGATTTTTGTGCTGGCGATCTTTGCGATAACAGCGTCAGCAGGTAATTCCGTGGCCTGGGAATTCGGAGCCTCTGCAGGAAATGCGGAAGCAGCGGAATCGGTTTCCAAGGTTAAGCCCACATCTCCCGATGTGTGGAAAGTGAGGCCGTACCCCGGAATCTCGTCCGGATTGGACGCCCTCAGTCGGTACAATCCAGTTCATTGGGGCCCGAGCTGTTACCTGCCAGGCCCGGCGCAAGGCCAGTTTGTCCTGGCGCCCCGCTTGTGGTTTGCGAACGTGTCAGGAGAAGCTCGCCGGACATTGGATGTGGTTACTAGGGAGCCTTCTCTGGTAAAATTCGATGACCATCTCGGGTTTCGCGGGAGCGGAAACGTCATTTGGTCAATCGAAGCGATCTACCAATTTCGGCCTCGTTGGGCGGTCAGCTATCAGTTCAGTCCCCTGTCCATAAGCGCGAACAACGTTCCGGCCACGTCGTTCAACTTTGCGGGTCGAACCTTCACCTCTGGAATGGATATCCATTCCAAATGGGACAGGTGGGAGCACCGGGCTGGAATTTCATTCAATCTTAGTCGCACTACCAATGCCATGACCAGCCTGTTTGCGGAGTGGCTGTACGTTCAGGATAGGCTCTCGATAGCAGAGACTGGCGCGGCCGGGGCTTCCGCGAGCTGGGATGACACAAAGAGCTTGGGCCTTGTTGGACTACGATTTGAGAAATGCCTGAGAAACTATCGCGGCAATACCCTGGGGTTCATGGCCAAGGGTGGAATCGCATTTCTC
>CAYZET010000516.1:0-3589 GCA_964477215.1 uncultured Syntrophaceae bacterium
CTCCGGGACTACCTCCGCCGACCACGGCGCCTTGCACTTGCTGTTGTCCGCCACGCCGACGCCCGCTACCCTGGGCAGCTTGGGTTCCCCCAACCGTTACGCTTCCGGGACTACCTCCGCCGACCACGGCGCCTTGCACTTGCTGTTGTCCACCACGCCGACGCCCGCCACCTTGAGCAGCCTGAGTTCCCCCAACCGTTACGCTTCCGGGACTACCTCCGCCGACCACAGCGCCTTGCACTTGTTGTTGTCCACCACGCCGACGCCCGCTACCCTGGGCAGCTTGGGTTCCGCCAACCGTGACGCTTCCGGTGCCTCCTCCGCCGACCACAGCGCCTTGAACTTGCTGTTGTCCGCCTCGCCGACGCCCACTACCTTGAACAGCTTGCGTTCCACCTACCGTCGTACTCGGGCTGAACGCAGCGCCTCCGCCGCCGCCATGGCGACGACCCTTCTCCACCAGACCCTCGTCGCTCTTGGTTGTTTGCTCCGATACCACCTGGGCGCCTTTCTCAGTATCGGATTCTGCTCGAACAGGCGCTGCCACCATTACAACCAGTAGCAGCGCCATGAATCCAGCACCCACCAGAATCCCCATTGTGTTCCTATTAATTGCCATTGTCTGAATCTCCCTTCGCAATTCTTGACAGGCTCTCAATTTTTTGAGTGTCCTGTCGCTGTTTGGAATCCTCGGGAACATTCAACATTTTTCCGGTTCATCTTTGGTACCGCAATGCCAGAACCGTTTGGAAACTCCCTAAGGATTCGTAAATAATTTAAGGCAATTGACCTGTTCCAATAATAATGTTCCTCCTTAACCCAAGATCAGCCCCTTGCTTCTCGGGCTTGTTGGAAGCCCGGTCGGCGTGACATTAAGCGTTGCAAGATCTTCTTACGTGCCTTCTTCGCCGCCTCGTGCCGGCTAGGATCAGCTTTCTTCAAGGAATTTAGTCGCCAATCTATTGGCGATATTGAGAGCTATAGTCTCCTACTTACCTAGTCTTTTCGATGACGATGCTCATTGTCCTCTGAAAGGCAAGAAGCGTGGGAAGATATTCACAAAAATTATTTTCATGGGACAACGTGTGAATCACTGGTTGAAGCAATTATCGTACCATGTAAGATTCAAAATCTTCATCGCATAAAGGCGTCGGTAAAATGCTCCGTTCTAAGCAACGCTACTATGTAGGTTCCCATCGGTAGATCATCCGTTTGAGTGACCGGCGTGCCCCCGGGACTCGGAGAATCAGGGAATTCAAATACCATAGGGAATTGGCTCCATGGAAGCGATTCCTGGTTCCCTTATTCTCGCATCACCAGATAGTTGGGAAGCGTCTCCGATCCTTACTCCTGGAGGCCCTCTTGATCCCTACTGGATGACCTCGGGACCGCACGCTTCGGTCTCCGAGGTGGTCGGGGCTGAAATGGGGCTTGCGTCGATGCCGGGAATCCTGTAAGTTCTCGTCCGTCCGCCCCCCGGGTGGGTAGCGTGACGGGGCTAACGGCAGGCAGGCATGTCACAGTGCAGGATTTTGCTGGCGGTCCGCGTTGAACCGGTCGAGGATTGTTGCTCTGCCCGCGGTGGGGCTAAAAGACACATTCCCAGGGCGGTTTTTCCGTTGTCGTTGGTCGCGCCCATGGAGCGCGGAGTCATGATAAACGTTGATTGGTCAAGAGTAGGGCTGTGAATTGGGAGCTCGGGAAGTGTGTCGCGATGTTTTGGCATGAATGTTGCTCTTTCCCAAGTCGTCATGCCAGCCAAGAGGGCGTGGCGCCGGTAAGGGATTTTGGGTTCAGGAGTGAAAGGAGATGCTGAAATACAAATGCCTGCTCTGTGGAATAGAATGGGGAGATTCGCAAGCTTCGGAGTCTGAAATTTCTCATGGGTACTGTCCTGACTGCATACGAGAGAGGTACACGGAAAAAATTCACGAGGCACAACTGAGGGCTGGTTACTCTGACTGCTTCAACCGGGGGTACAACGATTGCTCGGAGCTGGGCTGCTGCTTTCGGAGTGCTTGCCAAGACTATTCGGTGGTCAAGTGGAGAAAAAGACTCCTTGACGCGGTCGATACGCAAGATATGGCAGATTGCCGTTAACCGACTTGCCGAAGCTGCATTCAACGTGCGTCACGTCCTCTGCCACGCCTTTTCGGACAATTGACCTTCTCCGGGTCGAGTACCTGTAACATTCTCCCGAATCATGACCCTTCTGCAGAACGAGCGCGCGTAGCCATTCCAAGCGACCCCTTTGTCCTCCTGTCGATTCTCTGCACCCATCGTCATTCTTGATGCTTTCAACGGCAACACGATCGGCATTGACGACGCTGGGAGAACGGTTCATACTGCGACCCATCAACAGCATGTACCAGCGATTGGAACCAAGATCCGGGGTGTGGAGGACGCGCCATATGAGTGCCGACTCGCAGCAGAGAACGGTGATCTTGCAGTTACTTCGAGATTCGGATGCACCGCTGACCGTGAAGCAGGTCGCCAGCACCGTGTCCGGTTCGGCATCCAGCAAGAATGTCGCGGAAGTCAGGACGATTCTTGGCGAGCTGAAGGTCTCCGGGGACGCTTTTGAATTTCCCCCCGAGAGAATCGGCAGAGAGCCCCGGTTCGGGAGCACTTCCCCTGTGGAAGTGCTGGCAGCGCGAATAGTCGGCAAAGTTCGAGAAGCAGGCGGCCGCGTTACTGTCCGACAAGCTCGGGAAAGCTTACCAAAGTGGGGCAAGGGGTACTTCGATCAATGCATCGGTAAGTTGGTCAAAGAGGGGCGACTCTTTTATCTCACGGTACGCTTCAAGTATATCCTGCTGTCTCAGCCGACACCCTTCGATCACCTGCTCCCAAGACAAGTGACAGCCTTGAAGGAGATCCTCGAACGGGTCAATCGGTTCCGCAAGCGCAGGCTCCCGCTCGAAGAGCTACAGGCATTCCTCAACGGGTCGGATGCAGTCAAAGTCTCGACTCCCGAGGAATCAGGCCTGCCTTCAGAGGATCTGTTGCGCGGATGGTATCAGAAGGACTTGCCAAAGCGAGGCGGGATTACCTCTATTCCCATATGGTGGACATGGGGTCACTATGAATCCTGGTGTCTTTCCAATAACATGAGACCGGATCTTGTTCAGTTTCACGACCTGATGAGAAGTCTCCATCGAACAGGCAAGATCGATCTTATTCCCCACAGCAGGACCCAGGAAATCCCCGCACGGGAAGTCGAGCTATCTTTGAGGGGTCAATACGGAGAGGTTCTGTACTACTGGAAATGGGTGTGAGAGGAGCAGAATGACCGAACGTACCGACAAGGAGAAGTATCGGAAGCTCAACCCGTTCCTCGAGAACTCCGTTGGAGAGAATGTCATTTGGGGGGCGGAAGTCAATGATTTCTGCGACGTGGAATCGATTAATGAGCATGCTTTCAAAGCATTGATCCACGACATCGAGTCAGTTGACGGAGATGGAAAAACCAGAGCGCGATTCCTCGTAGGAGCAGCCGGATCTGGAAAGTCTCATTTATTTGCTCGCTTGAGGCGAAGACTCACGAACGGCCAGTTTACGTTCGTCGCCAACCCTCCTACTGCTATAC
>CAYZET010000517.1:0-3587 GCA_964477215.1 uncultured Syntrophaceae bacterium
TTTCACGAATTCGACGGGGTGCTCAACTCGTACCATCTGGGAAAGAGCAAGAAGGACGCCTCCGTCTTTGATGACGTTGCCAAAGCGCTCGGACTGCTGCCGGAAGAGATTCTCTTCATCGATGACAACGAAAGTCACGTGAACCGTGCTCTCAGCAAAGGTCTCGCCGCTATCGTGTATCGAGGGAAGAGCCAGCTCATCGAGCATCTGAAGGCGATGAGCCTCCTCTCGTGACAATTCCTCACGTACCTGCCTGCAACCCTTCAAAACGAGCAATCCGGAATCCCGCGTCGCGTATGAGTTTCAGATCCGATTCCACAGAGCGTCCCGACGTGGTGAGGTAGCCGCCGATAATCATGCCGTTGGCTCCTGCCCTGAGGGCGAACCCCTGGAAATCGCCGAGGTTCTTCTCTCTGCCGCCAGCCAATTTAATGGTGGCTTTCGGCAGGAGAAGCCGGAAGACCGATATGGTGCGGATGACTTCAAGTGGCTCCAGGGGCTTCATGTTCTGGAGGGGCGTGCCTGGTCTCGGATCAAGAATATTGACGGGTACACAATCGACTCCCAGCTCCGCCAGGGTGACAGCGAGGTCCACCCTCTGGCGAGCTGTCTCCCCCATGCCGATGATTCCTCCACAGCACGCGGAGAAACCTGCCTTCTGCGCTTTCTTGACTGTGGCCACCCTCTGGTCGAAGGTGTGGGTGCTGCATATTGTGCTGTAAAAGTCAGCGGACGTTTCCAGGTTGTGGTTGTATCGAGTGACCCCTGCTTCCCGCAGCCGGGCTGCTCTCTCGTCGCTCAGAAACCCTAGTGATGCGTCGAGCGGTATGCCCACCTCGGATCTCACGCGTTCAAGGGAGTGGATCAGTGCCTCGAAATCCGTTTCGTTCAGGGCTCCTCCGCTCGTCACCGTGCAAAACCTGGTAGCTCCCGCCTCCTGTGCTGCACGAGCAGCGGTGACGAAATCTCGTGTCGGTCTGAGGTCATATACCTGACAGTCAGTCTTGTAACGCGCGGACTGGGCGCAAAAGGCGCAGTCCTCCGAGCATTTTCCCGCTCGGGCATTGATGAGCGAGCACGCGTCGAAATCATATCCCTTGAAGTGAATCCGGACTCTGTCAGCCGCTCCTGCCAAACGAACGACATGTTCGTCAGGGGTGTTCTGGAGCTTGTACGCTTCTTCCCGGGAAATGCTTCCTCCTGACAGAACCCGCTCCTCCACGGAATCGATAAGATCCGAATATTCTCTGTGAGCCGATGTCATCTTGTTTATCCTCCCAAAAAAATAACTATACCGTGAAGCGAGTACAGAATCCATACTGCCATGCCTCGAACGTGCGAAGCAGCCAGCGCAGTTGAAAGCTATAGTGGAGACGAGGAAGCACGTCAATTTCTTCATCTTGGCCTGGAGAGCGGTTGACGTGAAGCTCGAGCGGGGGCTTACCTGGATGGAGCGCAGGCAATCCTCCAAATGGATAGGACCGCGGTTGGCAGTGATGCCTGCCGGTCCCCCACTGGGCTGTGGTGGTTGACTTTCCCTCGGCGCGGGTTTATCACGTCAGCAGAATCGAGAACCGCCGGGCCGCTGCTTTCGGCCGGAGCGGTTATGCGCGGTCAGGTGAAATGTTTCTCCGTATAATATTGTGTCTCCTCCTGGTCTTGTGCCTGCACGAACGCGGATGGGGAGAGATCCGCGTCATCCCGGATGCTGACGTGCCGGCTGAAGAGCACGGTTCTTCTGAGGCACGGGCCTCTTCACCGGAGCAGTCGGACAGGAATGCGTCCCCGGCCTCATTGGGGGCAGCTCAGGAAAAGGATGCCACGAACGATCCGCTGACTGCGGAGCGACAGGAGCTCCTCAGGATTTATGAACCGAAAAGAAAAGAGGAAGAGGAGCTCATGATGAGCAAAATCGAGATCCTTGACAGACGGGCCGCTGCCATGTGGATGTCCGGATTTCTGTCGGCCAAGCCGCTGAACTGTCCGTTGGGCGAACGGGCAGGCTGGATAGAAGTGATTCTCCAGGCAGTAGAACGCAACGATTTGCCGATCTGCAAGGAAATTCTTGGGCTGGTGGCAACGATCATTTCCATAGAGTCCGGTTTTCATGCGGATCCGCCGTGCGTCGACCCAGCGGGGGGACAAGACATGGCTTCCGCGATCGATCGGGCCGAAAAGCAATTCTTGGCCCAAATGGGGCCTATCATGTCTATTCCGCCGGTTCCGCAGCTCTACGACAGGTATAGAGAGAAGTATCTCCCGAGCCTGCTCGCGTGCGTGACAGAGGGGCAGGTCGAAACACTGGCTCGCCAGATCAGTGAAGACCTCAAGCGGGACTCGACCAAGTTGCCGGACTTCGTGAGGAAAATAGTCGATCGCGAGCTGGATCGACTTAGGCACGTGGTCCGTACCAAGGGATCCATGCAATTGAACTTTCCACGTGCACGCAGAGTGATGCGAGATCGAGGGGAACGGTTCTCGGACGAGGAGCTCTGCAGCTACATTTACTCAAAGCTTGGGGGAGTGGATGTGGGGGTGGCCGCTCTAAAGCCCATGTTCGTCCAATATGCCGCCAAGTTCGCTCAGCCCGGCGATCTCTCCTGGCTGTTCCTGGTGGGGATGGACTACCATTACGGGCCCTTTTCGAGCAGGAACATGATGGAACAGATCCGGATACGAGATCTGGCAAACAAGAAGATAGCTCTGGACGGCGACTTCCTCCATTATGATACGCAGGCGTGTCCGGTAACGAAGGATTCCGAAACCCTTCTTGCAACAGTGTCCCTATTCCCTGAAGTGCCCAAGCGAGAGATCTTCAAAGCATTCCTCCTGGAGAAGGAGCCCCACTATATCTACACGGACTTGCACGTCGCGATTGCTGACGCTCACAGGGATCGCTTCGGCGAGACACCCTTTGCAGTTGTGGGAGACGTGCGGGTAGGGGAGAACGCGAAGATAAAACATGGGTTCACCTGGCGCACGAAATCATACCTCAAGAAGCTCGATCGATATCTGAACTCTATTCCCTGGGATAACTGAAAACCTTTTCAAGACCTTGCGTTGTGTCCGTCTGCCAGGAGCACATCGGTAACAGGCTCACCCGTTCTCAGCTCACGCGGCCGAATTCCCTTGACAGGACACTCGCCGGGGGATAGTTTGCCGGTCCGAAAGACTTGGCAAAGGGAGAAGCACGAGGATTATGCGACTCATTCCCCTGGCAAGCGGAAGCTCCGGTAACTCATTTCTTCTCCAGGGCAACGGATCGGCGCTCCTCATCGACGCGGGACTTTCCGGAAAACAAGTCGCCGAGCGCCTTCACTCTGTTGGAGTAGATCCGGGATCGATCGCCGGTATCCTCGTTTCTCACGGGCACAGCGATCACGTGAAAGGGGTAGGGGTCCTCTCCCGAAAGTTCAAGCTCCCCGTGCTTGTGAATCACGGGACCTGGTCGGTCTCTGAGCGTATGATAGGAAAGGTGTGGCGACTCGATCTCTTTGAAACAGGCAGGATTTTCGAGTTCGCCGGATTCCGCATTCACCCCTTCTCCGTGCCTCACGACTGCGAGGATCCCGTGGGATTCCGCATCG
>CAYZET010000518.1:0-3558 GCA_964477215.1 uncultured Syntrophaceae bacterium
AGCAATGCTCGGGTGAGATTGGGTATCCTCAAATTGAGGTACGGGAAGATGAAAAGCTCGTCCCAGAAGATGTGCCCTCTATACGCCTCACCGTGCCATCCTCTTGCCGGGACCCCCACGTCCAGATCGATGGAGTTTCGAGAAACGGTCTGGAGCAGATGAAATATGTGCAGCCTCAAGATCATCTGGGTGCGATCGCTGTTTTCGATCAGGATGTCGCATCGTCTCCACAACTGATCCCAGTGCAAGATGTGGCTTTGAAGGAGCTTGTCAAAGCCCGCCGCATGTCCGACGGCCTCAATTGCATCAAGGGTAGGCTCGGAGATAGCAAAATCCTTGGAGGTGTGCAAGGAGACTATTTTCTCGATTTTAACGGGTTTGCCCTCTGTCACTCCCACAAAGAATTCCTGACCGATGTACCCGGGCCGTTCGACAAGTCTCCGTTCGACCTCGACGAGTTGCTCTTCGGAATATACACGGGTTCTGGCTGCCTCCGCCACCCTCAGCCGGGATTGGTTGGTCTCGACTAGCAGACAGATCGTTTCGTCATCAACAGCGTCGCTTCGGATGGGCTCCAGGTGCTTGCTGTTTAGCTGTTTATACCGTTCGACGCCGGCATTGATCACACTTCCGTCGAGGCTGGAAAGGACCTGGATCCGGCCGGCCCAGTTCTCGGGGATGATCGTGGTTTCCAGTGCGGCCAAATGCATGCGCCCCATGTGCACGAATCGGCGTTGGATCACCGTGGTCTCCCGCTTCTGCTTGTCTCTGAATTTCACGGTCCTGGACAGGAGACCCTCTTTCAGGCTCAATTCCTGGCGATAGAAAAGGATGTCAACGGCCTGGAGATTCAACCAGTCCCCCTCCTCGGGCCGGAACCTGGTGACCAGCCAATTGGGCATATTCACCAGGTCCTCATTTTCGACAATCCTCCCGGCGATCTCCGTTTTCAGACGGTTGTACCCCCCGGCAAGATACGTCCCCGGGTAATGAATCGCGTCAGCCTCAGATTCAGGCGCTGCGCCGCGGGTGGCGAAATACCCGTTTCCCAAAGTGCAGAGGGCCTCCCGCAAACTTTCCTTTTCTGGATCGAATTCATCATAAACCAGGATCCAGGGATTCATGAAGACCTCCTGCACAAAGGGATCAGGTGAAGGAGAAATTCGCGCACCTCATCGGGGCTCTTCAAGCTGTACTCCGCAGCAGTCTCATAGGGATGGTCCCAGACCACAATGCCGATTCCCCGTCCCTTCAATGCCCGGAATGCGTCCTCGTCTGTCACATCGTCCCCAATGTAGAATGGGAGCACATCCTCCTCGTCCAGTTTCAACGTACGCAGCAACGAGAAAAGCGCCTTTCCCTTGTGCCAATCCATGCTGGGTTGGAGCTCGTAGATCTTCTTGCCGTAGGACTTTCGGAGCTCTGGATGACGGGCTGCAACTTCATCCACAACCGTTTCAACCTCTTCAACCTTTTCAGGATCTACGCGGCGGTAGTGGATGGCAATCGCGAATTTCTTCCGTTCCACAAGCACTCCCTGGACAGAATCGAGTTGTCGCAGTAGCTCCTTCTCCGCACTGTCCAGAACGGGAAGGAATTCCTCCCCGACAGGGTGCCCAACATCGAGGCCTTTCGGTCCGGCGATGTCGAAGCCGTGGCTCCCTGCATATACAATGGAGTCGATCCTCACCTTGTCCTGTACGTCCTTAAGATCGCGGCCGCTAATGATCCCCACCGGACAATGCCCGGAGAGCTCCGTGACTGTCTCACGGATGCCTTCCGGCATGACCGCCAGGTCCGGAGTCTCGACGATAGGCGAAAGCGTACCGTCGTAGTCCAGAAAGACCGCGATGCGCTTTCCCGCCGCCCGCCGGGCGATACTCTCAAATTCGTCCAAAGCGGAGGGTAGCAGCTCGGCCGCTTCCAGATCGCCGGCCAAACAGATTTCAGAGAGGTCTTCCACAACCATATCGGCGCCATTGTCCCGAAGGGTTTCTTTTTCGCCGCTTCTTGCGATTCCGATCACAAGACCGAACTTTCCCGCCCGGCCCGCCTGGACGCCAGAGACAGCGTCTTCGACTACTACTGCCCGTTCCGGCTTCACTTTCAGTTGCCGAGCCGCCTCGAGGAAGATATCCGGGGCCGGCTTACCATCGATTCCGAGGAGCTCCGAATCCACCCCGTCCACCCTTACGTCAAAAAGGTCCGAAAGATTGACGGAATCCAGTATCATGGCGCAACTCTTGCTCGACGAAATCACCGCTGTCTTCAGGCCGTATTTTTTTGCGCTGTGAATTAAATCCACGGTGGACCCGTACACCTTGACGCCTTTTTCGTGGATCTGCTTCAGAAAATCGGCATTCTTGCGCTTGCCCAGGCCGTGAATAGTCTCGGAGGTTGGTGGATCGTCCGGCCCCCCCTCGGACAGCTCGATCCCCCTTGATCCAAGGAAACTCTTCACCCCATCGAGCCGGGGTTTTCCATCCACATAATGGAGGTAATCCGTTTCGATTGCGAAGGTTTGGAAGGGTATGCCTTCACGGGAGGCATACTGGAGAAGAAAACTGTCAAACATCCGTTTCCAGGCATCGGCATGCACGGACGCGGTATCGGTGATCACCCCGTCAAGATCAAAGATGATCGCGTGAAAAGAGTCCGCCGGTATCATACACGCTGTCCCTTGCTGAGTCATTTTCAACCCCCAAGAATGAAGTTGCTGAACGGATATCCCCCCGATGTTTCGGGGCTCGGCAATGAGCTGGACGGTTGAGATCGAATACGCTTGCATTAGATGGGTGCAGGCTGTTCTGGCAACCCGGTCTCAGCCTGTGATCTCTAGCCACTGCTGCTGGGGATCAATTCAGAAATGCACCACGTCAGTCATTCAGAAAGATGAGTAGGCTGGGATTCTTCCCCCCTGAAGGAGTCGGTTTCCACTGGATGGCATAACCGTTCATAAGAGTGGCAGCCCTTATCGAGAACTGAACACCTATGTATCACACAGTGGAATCTCTTCCGTGCCCTTCCTTCTCCTCCGTTTCGGGAGCTTTAAGAGTGACATCCCTCGTGAAATCGGGACATTTTGTGGTGGTCGCTCCATCCATGAAGAATTTCTTACTACAGTCCTTTCTCCATGCGCACACTACGCATATGGTGCGATCTTCCATAAGGTTCTCCTTTCCTGTCAAACAATCAACATGTTGAAGCATTCGTGCGTCAGAGTCAACGAGTTTCGCACGTGCTCTGCTAACCGCAGGTTCGCAGAAAACAGGGTCTCGCAACTCCCCACAGGTCGACAAACGAGTAGGCCGGTCCTATACTGCTTCACGGAACCCGATCGAAATAACCGGACGGCAGAGTTTGCCACGAGGGCATGCTGTGAAGTCATGTGCCACTCTCGCGGCAACACTGTGCCACTTCACGTTAGAGAGCATTACGTTCCGAAGATTGGTCCTGGGCCCTGTAATTGCGGCGTTCGACCGTCTCGGCCTGTGACTCCTCGGGTCCCATGCTCTCTTGACCAGCGCAACCGACCATGTCTGTCGCGGAGAATTTCTT
>CAYZET010000519.1:0-3548 GCA_964477215.1 uncultured Syntrophaceae bacterium
AGCTCTTCTCGGTATCTTGATCACCGAGGGAGACCGGTAGGGATTCTGGTTATCCTTCGTGACATAACAACGTGGAAGTCGATGCAAAGGGCACGGCAAAAAGCAGTGAACCACCTATCTCATGAGCTGACAACCCCGCTCGCGATCATAGACGCATCGTTGGCGCGACTGGAGAGACACAATGTCCCATTGGAAGAAAAGCAAAAGTGTCTGGCCAGGATAAGAAGGAATCTCGCTCGCTTGACTGAGGTGCAAAGGATTGTGCAGGAGATCGTGGCGCCCAGTCAGTACACGCCAAAGCCCTTTCCGGTCATCTCGTTTGTCCTTGACTGCCTGGATACCCTTCGCAAGAGAAGCTCGAGTCGGTCCGTTGCGCTCCTCCACAAACTGCAGCCCGTTGACACATCGGCCATGGATCCCGATGTGCTTAGAAAAGCTCTCCAGACGTTGGTCAAGAATGCAATTGAAAACACGCCGGACGGAGGCACCGTGACGGTTTCATTAAAGAGATCTCCGTCGGGCCCTCTGTTGCGCGTCGAAGACCGGGGGGTCGGCATCCTCCGAGAGGATCAGCCATACATTTTTGAGGCTTTCCATCACACACAAGCCACAGAGAGCTATTCCACAAAAAGACCCTTTGACTTCAACGCAGGAGGCAAAGGCCTTGAGCTCATGCAACTGAAAATGTTGGCGAACGAGGGCTTTATCGAGGTTTGGTGCCAAAGCACCCGATGCCGCTGGCTCCCGACCCATCGAGACCACTGTCCAGGCAGCATCGCCCTCTGTGAACATGTCCACCACGAGAGAGAATGCAGAGACTCCGGGGGCAGCGATTTCTTTGTCCTTTTCCGGGAATCTCCTTCGGCCGAGTAATTCTGCCGCGGCTGGTTTATCTCCTGTGAGTCTTATGTTACGTGGCCGAAGACTTAACGTGGCTACCACTCAACACCCCTGCCTCCCACGTTTCCCCCATGGGTGGCCTTTCGGCATGCGATCACAAGCTGGCTGGAAAGCCTGTGCCTCAACGCCTTTGTCCCGTTTTTTGTCTTGACAAAAGATGCGGGACCGATTAACCGGGGCTATCCAGGAGACACGACGACATGAATGAGACCTGCCTGCTGGAGCATCTCGAAGACATAGCTCGCCGCCTGGGTGTAGAGCTGCGGTACGAAAACCTCAGCCAGGGATTGGTGAGAAGCGAAGGGGGGTATTGCCGGTTGGCGGGGAAGCCAATGATCCTAATCAACCGCAGAGATTCTCGAGATCAGAAGATCAGAGTTCTATGCAAGTCACTGAGAAAGCTGGATCTCCAGGGAATTTTCATTCCTCCCGCAGTCAGGAAGGTATTGGAAAGCCAGAACAATTGACCGGGTTCCCATCCCCCGTATTCTTGTCTTGAACGTGTCTCGAGAGAAGCGTGGGTTTAAATCCCGCGACAGTTGCTTCGAGGCTCAGTCCGCTGCGTTTGATGCTACTGCTTGGGGAGCTGAAAGAGGAAATTGATCCAATGTCCTGGATTTGTTTCGCACCAGATGTGACCGCCGTGCCCTTCGATTATTTTCCTGATGTTGTACAGGCCTAGGCCGGTCCCTCGCTTATCACGCGTGACCTCGCTTGTAACACGATAGAATTTCTCGAAGATCTTCTCAACTTGGTCCTGCTCGACCCCTGGCCCGGCGTTCCAGACGTTGAGCTCGTACCGGTCACCCAAGTCTCTGACACCGTAGGCAATCTTCCCTTCGCCAGCACGATACTTGAGTGCGTTCCCAAAGAGGTTACGATAAACAATCTCGAGAAGATTTCGATCTCCCATCAGGCTGATGGCCCCCACTCCACCCATACTCGCATCATAGCTCTCGAATGAATCGGGATATCGCTCTTTAAGGCCAATCATTGCCGGAAGAATGACCTCGTGGTAAAAGTCTGCAATGAGTTCTTTGCGAACCTGGAGGGTTCCGTGCTCGAGCTCTGCCATGATCAGGAAGTCGCGAGTCATTGCTTCGAGGAATTTCGAATGATGGTACACTATTCCCAGTTGCTCCTTGCGCGAGGGGTCCTTTTCACTCTCCAACAGCCTTCGCACGAAGCCACTGATCACGATGAGGGAATTCTTTGTTTCGTGGCTAATGAAGTGGATGGTCTCCCGATAGTTTTGGTTCAGTCTTTCGAGCTCGCGGCGGATAGCATTTTCCTTCGTCACGTCTTTGCTGATCCCGACTGTGCCGAGGATGCGGCCTTCGGAGTCCTTCAACTGGCTCAGTGTCAAGGAGATCTCCCGGATCTCGCCCGTCTTTGACCGCAGACGCGTCTGGTAGTTCCGTATCGCGCCGGTAGCTCGTACTTCTTCCATGAGCTGTTCACGCTCTCCCGCCTCTACCCAGACTTCCGATGCCTTACGACCCTGGATCTCTTCGGCGCCGTACCCCAGCATATTTTCGGCAGCGGGATTGAACTCCACAATGCGGCCTTCCAGGTCTGTGGTTATGATCATGTCATCGGAGCACTTGAGAATGCCTCCCAGGTAGCCGGTTTCTTTGGCGAGCGCTTCGGTCCTGCTCCACATTTCCTTGGCAAGATTCGCTGCCAGTTTCCTGTGGCGCTCTTCCGACTGACGAAGTGCCATCTCCAAATCGGAAATGATCACCTGCCGAGCTATCAGATTAGCCGCTTCTTCCAAGAAATAGGCGTCTTCCGGAGGCATGATCGTCTCGGTTGAGCACCGACATATCAAGCGGCCCCTGGACTTCCCCTCTGCTTCTACGTCGTACGAGACCTCGTTTCCGTCTGTCGTTCTCCCCGGTTCACCGAAGACCTCGCCATCCAGCTCGACCCAACAGGACCAGCGTTCCGGATCGGTCAACGAAGCCATCACTGCTGTTACCGCCCGTTCGATCCGTTTCGAAAGCGGGACGGGTGCGAGCAGCTCTCGGCTGACCTGCAACAGCCCGGAGAGCTTGTTCAACAGGGGCATGGTCTTCCGGCAATCGACTTCGAAGTCCTCTGCCTGGTCGGTACGTTCCAGCGGCCGCACAGTTTCAACTATTCTGTTTTCGCCGACGATCTCTCGCAGACAGCGGACATTCACAGAGCACTTCTTCCCGTGTCTGGTGTGGAACTGGTTTGTAATCGCGGCGCCTGGCGTTGATGCGAGCTCTTCAAACGGACAGAAGGGGCAAGGGTCCGGAAGGCCCGCCAAGACCTCATGACATGGCCCCTCTCTCCTGCCGCCGATAAAGCAGGCAAGCCGTTCGTTCATGCCAATCACTGACTTATCAGGAAGAATCAACGCGGCGCCCCGGGTGAAAAGGTCGAGGAACGTTTCTGTCGGAAGATGTATAGCTTTCACTGGAATAATAGTATTCTCAGGGCGGACGTGGTTGACGTATTCTTGCTCGGTGGCCTAGCCCTCTTAAGGGGAAAGACCAACCTCCCCGGGGTTCCTTCAAGCTCCCCAATGCTGCGATTCTTCTTTCCCCAGCGAGCAGTTAGCCGATCCGTGCAAGCCAATCATCAAACGTTCGTAGACTCCTGCTTCCTTATCGTAGTTC
>CAYZET010000520.1:0-3527 GCA_964477215.1 uncultured Syntrophaceae bacterium
TGTCTTTCCGCAATAAGCGGGACATTTGTCGTGGCAACTGCTATAGAATGCGGGATGCAGATGGCCTCGAAGAATGCGTCCGAGGCTCGCTCACAGGAACAGGGATTAGTCGCTTCGGATTCATGGAAGATAGTACGCGGAAAACTGAACGATGGACTATAAAGAGCATCCTGGAGTGGACGGCCGGATATTTCAAGGAAAAGGGCATCAAGACTCCGCGCTTGGACGCGGAAGTGCTCCTCGCCCATGCCCTTGACACTGAAAGGCTGCGACTCTATCTCGATTTCGAGCGCCCGCTTTCCCCGGACGAACGGAACCGATTTCGAGAGTTGGTCCGTCGTCGTGCCAGGCGGGAACCCGTGGCCTACCTCGTCGGCAAGAAGGAATTCTGGTCGGTACAGATCAAGACCTTGCCCGGAGTCCTTATTCCCAGACCCGAGACCGAGGTTCTCGTAGAGGTAATCCTCCAAAAGGTGCGTGAGCTTCCCCAGCCCCTCATAGCGGAGGTTGGGACCGGGTCCGGGGCAGTGGCCGTAGCCATCTTGCGGGAGAATCGCCAGGCAGTGGTGGTCGGGACGGATGTTTCCATTCGGTGCCTCGAAATTACCCGCATGAATGCACGGGATTCAAACACGGAAGATCGCCTGCATCTGGTGGCCTCGAACCTGCTTTCAGCGATCCGGCCTGCCGGGCAGTTTGACGTGGTCTGTTCCAATCCACCGTATATTCCTACGGGCGTTATAGAGCACCTGGAACCGGAAGTACGGGACTTCGAGCCCCACGGAGCACTTAACGGCGGAGCTGACGGCTTGGACGTTATCAGGAACCTTGTGGATCAGGCGCCTTTCTACCTGAAAAGGGGGGGCTGGCTGGTGATCGAATTCGGTGACGGCCAGGAGAGATCGGTGGAGGAGCTAATGACCCGAGGTGACCGTTTTCGGGACGTATCGATCCATCGGGACCTTTCCGGAACCCCCCGGGTCGCCAAAGGAGTGCGTTAGATGGAGTATATCGTTCTCGGATACGGCAAGTTCGGCCAGCTCGCGGTTAATAGGCTCGTCGAAGCGTTCCCCGGGGTAAGGATGGCCGTGGTCGACCTTGACCCAATTCGGTTCCACAATCCCTTGCCCGATGGTGTGATCGCGTTTCAAGAGGATGCGACGGAGTTTCTCGTGAGATCCACGCTCGTCGCTCCGCAGGCCTTTGTTCTTCCCATGGTCCCTTTCCATCTGGCAGCTTCCTACCTGAAAGCCAGTGTGCCGGGATGCAGAGAAATGCCTGTTCCCGAGTGCCTTGCCACAATGGTTCCCAACCCGTTCTCCATTGACTCAGCCAACCTCGGTTGCAGCAGGGCCGATTTCCTGTGCCCGGACTGCTGCCCGGAAGGAGACCTGTGCACCATGACCGGCCTGCCGCGAGAGCCTCTGTACGACAGTCTGGAAGCCCTTGAAATACCGCAGTTCACCGTGGTTGTTCAGCGAAGCTCACAAATCCTCCCGGGTGTCGGCGGGTACACGTTCGGGCAACTGCGAGCATTGACAGGGAGGATGCGGCTTGGCCCGCACCTCGTGGCCACCTCGTGCAAATGTCACTCGATCTTAACAGCTCTCGAGGTCACGTGAGCGGGAGAAAAGGACTGCGGAGGGTCGCCGGTCTCGAAAGACCCTGAGTGGCAGCCCGTTTGAGGCATGAGTAATGTCGAATGTGCTTTCCGTTCAAGACCTGAGAAAGGTATACGGTACCACCGTGGCAGTGGATGGTGTCACGTTCGACGTGGGTCGTAACGAGATCGTGGGGCTCCTGGGTCCCAATGGTGCGGGCAAGAGCACGACCATAAGCATGATTCTCGGGGTCCTCGAGCCCACATCGGGACGCATTCATATCGAGGGGATTGACGTAGCGACCGACCGGTCTCGAGCACTGGAAAGGACGAATTTCGCAGCGGCTTATGCACCGCTTCCTGGCAATTTGACCGTGTACGAGAATCTCAAGGTTTTCGGCCTTATTTACGGGGTGCGGGATTTGTCGGAGCGAATTATGGATGTGATCGCCCGGTTTGACCTCGGGGCATTTCGAAACACAAAATGTGGGGTACTGTCGTCTGGAGAACAAACCCGCGTTTCTCTTGCCAAGGCCCTGCTGAATTCTCCGCCTCTGCTTCTGCTTGACGAGCCGACTGCATCCATCGATCCTGCGACTGCTCGGGATGTCCGCATGAGGATCGTCGAGTTCGCGCGCAATGCCAGCGGCGGAGTGCTTTGGACTTCGCACAACATGTACGAAGTGCAGGATGTGTGCGATCGCGTGATTTTTCTCTCACGGGGGAAGATGTTACTTCAAGGAGATCCAAAGACATTGCCGCATGAATACGGAAAAACCACTCTGGAGGAGCTCTTCATTACCGTGGCCCGTGAGCCCCTGAAAATAGAGGTAGCATGAGCGCCATGCGTCTCCACCGCACGGCAGCAATCGTGCTTCGGCAACTCTATCTCATTCGCGGAAGCCTCTCGAGGGTGTTGCCTCTCTTCGCATGGGTCACCGTGGATATGGTGCTGTGGGGGTTTATCACCAAGTACCTGGACATGTTGACCCACGGCTTCAACTTCGTTCAAATACTCTTGGGCGCTGTTCTCCTCTGGGATTTCTTTGTCCGGGTCATGCAAGGGGTGACAATTGCCTTTTTCGAGGACGTGTGGTCACGCAATTTCCTGAACATATTTGCGTCACCGCTCTCGTTGTGGGAGTATCTCGCGGGTCTCATCCTCACCGGAATCGGAACGAGCTCGGTAGGGCTCCTGGTGATGCTTGCCGTGGCCACCATGGTGTTCGGGCTGTCTTTCTTCATATACGGACTCTTGCTCCTGCCTTTCCTGCTCGTCCTCTTCTTGTTCGGCATGGCTCTCGGGATCTTCGCAAGCGGAGTGGTTCTCCGGTTCGGACCTGCATCCGAGTGGTTCATATGGCCAGTACCGGCTTTGATCTCACCATTTGCGGGTGTGTTTTACCCGATTTCGACACTGCCGCAGTGGATGCAGTATTTCTCGTATGTCCTGCCACCCACATACGTATTTGAGGGGATGCGTGCGATCCTTGCAGGCGGAGATGTGCGGACAGGCGCTCTCTTGTGGAGTGGGGTCCTGGCAGTCCTGTATGTGCTTGGAGCGTGCCGTTTCTTTGTGAGCATCTACAAGCACGCGGTTCGCACAGGCCTGATCACTCGCTACAGCGCGGAGACGCTGGCCTAGGAGGAACATCGGGTGGCATGCTACCACTGGCGTGCTTCCCATAGAGCTGTGCCTGTAGGGGCGCTTCGAGAGCCGCCCCAATTTCGGGCAGTTCACGAAACGCCGCTCCAGCAATGCCCATTGATTCAGACCTTCTACTGCATAGCCGAACGCAAGCCAATCGCAGCTCCCTTGACAGGGATCACCCGGCCGTGTATCAAGTACTCGATGAATGCTCGCCGTGACAGTGCGCCCGTAGCTCAGTTGGATAGAGCAACGGACTTCTAATCCGTAGGTCACAGG
>CAYZET010000521.1:0-3525 GCA_964477215.1 uncultured Syntrophaceae bacterium
CGGATTCCAATAGGCAACCTCTCCTCTATCATCCACTAGAATAATCGCGTCTTGGACCGAGTTGCTGATACACTTCAGCCTCTCTTCACTTTCCCTGAGTGTCCTTTCAACGACGGTTCGCTTTTCTGCTTCTCGCTCAAGATGTTCCCTTGCTCTTGTCTGTTCCTCGAGATGCCGCACCCCTGTCTCCGCCCTCTTCCGGACTTGAATAAGAAACGTGGTCATTAATGTCGTTATGACGACACCGGCAGCAAGCACCATCCAGGGAATCCACGTCCGCCGCGTTACCAACAATGAAGGCGTTGGCGTCAATACGATAGACCATTCTCTGCCTCCAACGGAGTGGTGTTCGGCGACGAAGAAGCCCCGTATGAGTTCGCTCTCTTTTGGAACCTCTGTAGTGCGAGCCCCGTTATCACCAAATGAACGGAAGTACAGTAAGTCCTTTTTATCGTGGGCTGCTGCCTCAAATACGTAGACATTTGTCCCAGCAAAGTGATGATCCCGCAAAATGCGGTTCAGCATGTCTTCCACACGGATCACGACCGTATAGAACCCGTCAAGGCTCTCTCTCCTTATTTCAGAGGACTTCGTGCGGACTGATCTTCGATATACAGGAATGAACACCAGGAGTTCCTTTTGGCGTCCGGTTTCGTGGACAAGGCGTACAGAGGGAGTTGCTGTGACACGTCCGCTATCACTGCAACGCAACAGTGTCTCTCTTCGGACTGAGGTGGAGCCTAGGTCGAATCCTAGAGTGCTTTCGTTGCCGGAGTATGGCTCAACATAGAAAATGGGGTAGTATTCCTCACGTGGTCCAGCTTCCATCAGCGTGCCCGTGCTGTTCTTCTCTGTGAAGCGAAAGTTGGGAAGGCCGTCACGCCGAGCCGCTTCTTCGAACCTCATCCTTTCGCTCTGGAGGACCTTCGGAATCCACTCCACTGCTTGGATCCCTCGGTCTCGCTGTAGAAAATCCGCAGCAAATAGTCGGAACTCCTGTCTCGTTATCTGCTCCGAGGACTGATAAAATGCCCTGAGGGCCCGAAGCACCTCGAGATGGTGAGCAATTCCCTCTCTGAGGGTGGAGATCACCTGTCGGCTCTCCCTCTCGAAAGCGATCTGAAACAGCGAATCGTCCCAGGCTTTGGTGGCGAAAAATAAGGCTACCGAGATCGCCAGTCCCCCAGTCACACTTACGATAATTGCGAGTCGTGAAAATTCTGAGTGCCAGCGGGTTGTGACAGACGTACTTCTGTATCGACTTGCCATGTGGACTCCCTCCCTAGCCGGAGACGCAAATCAAACCCTTCGTGAGGACAGCGACTCATTACGGGATCTCGCTCTATCCTATCAAGTTCCTGAGCAATTACAAAGGCCATGGATGCCTTGAAAAACGCTTTGCGAACTTGTGCAATCTTCAACTGCGTGAAAGCCATTTTTCAAGTGGCCCACCAGCTTGCCGCACGCGCGGCATGTTGACCTAGGAGCCTATCGCTCAACGCTCTACATTCTCCTTGGGTTAGGATATGGGCGGTCGGCACGAGAGACTACCGCTTCATCCCATACGAGCCGGACAAGCCATTGGAGTTTGCACCGGATATGAGGAAATGGTTGCCGCCGGATCACCTTGCCCTGTTTATCAGCGATGTGGTTGACACTTTGGATCTGAGCTAAATAATCGCACAAGAAATTGGTGGACACAAAACTGTTTTTCACACAGGGCGCATTCGCGACATCCCGAGTCGTCCCCTGCTCACGTCCCGGCCCGTCAGCCTCTCAAGGGTTCCTAGCAAGGCTCCGTCGTCCGAAGGGCACCCATAGTCCCAATCGTAGTGTCGAGAGCCCTAGAAATCATCGGGAGAGGAAGCCTCACTTCTCATAAGGCTGATGGGATCGCTATGATTGTGGTCGCAGCAACAAAGCGCCCTTAGCACCATTTTTTAGCGTGTCGCGCGTTGGGGAGTCCATCAACCATTCTGAGGCCATGGTGGTTTGACAGAAACCGTGGTGAGAAAAGTCTTGCAACTAGTGGCACGTTACTGAATAATGTGCCATGGTAACCCCGGGATGAGTAGGCCGAGAATGGGCGACGAACGCGGTTAACCGTCGGTTCGATCGCCAGGCGTAGCACGTTGAAACAACATGCAAGGAGGTTTCAATGAGAGAAATCGAGAAGGTATGGAGTCTGTCAAACGCTCCAGGGCCTCAGGATGCGGATGGGACTTACTTTGTCCAAGTGGATCAAAGCAAGTGCCAGAACTGCGACACGTGTCTCGAGTATTGCGGGACCGGAGCGATACAGGGGGCTGGTGGCAAGGATGACGCGCCGCATACGGTCGTCCATCCCGCCGCATGCATGAACTGCGGTCAATGTCTGTCTCACTGCCCGTATCAAGCAATCTACGAAGGTGTCTCCTTCGTAGATGAGGTCATGGCTGCGCTCAAAGATTCCAAGAAGATCGTAGTAGCCATGCCAGCGCCTGCCATCAGGTACGGCATCGCCGAGTGTTTCGGCGCAAAGCCTGGAACCTACGCAGGTGGTAAGATGTTCGCTGCCCTGAGGCAACTGGGGTTCCGCTACATCTGGGACAATGAGTTCACCGCGGATCTTACCATTCTTGAAGAGGGCACAGAATTCGTTAGCAGGCTGACAGGCAAGATCAAGCAGCCGCTTCCACAATTTACCTCATGCTGTCCCGCATGGGTCAAATTCGTGGAGACCTACTATCCGGATCTGTTCCCCCATGTGTCTACGGCAAAATCCCCCATCGGGATGTTGGGGCCGCTGGCAAAGACTTACGGTGCCGAAAAGACCAATTCTTCTCCTGCCGCCGTGTACACGGTTTCGATCATGCCCTGCATTGCCAAGAAGTACGAGGGACTCCGGCCAGAGCTCGCCGCAAGCAGCTACCGCGATATTGACGCCACCATCACTACACGGGAGCTGGCGTACATCATCAAGAAGGCCGGCATTGACTTCAACAGTCTTCCCGAGCGAGAGGCTGACCCCATCCTTGGAGTCTCATCCGGAGCTGGCACCATATTCGCTGCCACTGGTGGAGTGATGGAGGCCGCGCTCCGATACGCGTACGAGGTGGTGACCAATCAGAAGCTCGACAAGGTCGATCTGATCGCAGTTCGCGGTGAGAAGAGTCTTCGGGAAGCCACAATCAAAGTGGGCAACACAGATGTGAGAGTTGCGGTTATCTGGGGCCTGGCCAACGCGAAACCGGTTTGCGATCAGGTCAGAGCCAAGAAGTCCTCGTATCATTTCATAGAAGTGATGGCATGTCCGGGAGGCTGTGTCAACGGAGCCGGCCAACCCCTGCCGCCGGGAACTCTCCAGGCAAGCCTGATGAAACACCTAAGAATGGTCTGGAACCGCTTCAGTGGTTACCGACGGGCATAACAAGGAGGACGCAAAGACATGCAAGAAGTATCAAGGCGTCAATTCGTGCAAATCACGAGTGTATAGTGAGTGACAAAATTTTTGTCCGATAACCGGAAGAATTTTCTCGCGATCGG
>CAYZET010000522.1:0-3508 GCA_964477215.1 uncultured Syntrophaceae bacterium
CTTGGCGTACGTGGCCGCGCCGCACGCGGGGCACAGGGTCAGCGGCGCATCGGATCGATGGCGCTCGAGCGCGCACAGCACGGCGGTCAAACCTGGTTGTGCATCAAGGACGAACATATCGATCCACCGTTTCAGAGATTCACATAACTGTGGAGAGGGCTCACAGACTAGAGCTCCGGGGCCTCAGGAACCAGGCGATGCTGCCTTCGTTCTTCTTCGATAACCTTTCTCTCGTACGCCTGGACGATTTGCTCGAGCAACTCAGGAAAGGGCACTGGCTTCATCACGTAATTGTATGCTCCCAACTGAAGGCCCTGTATTCCTGATTCTACCGACCCGTGGCCGGTAAGTATGATAACCTCCAGAGAGGGATCCCTCTTCTTCATTTCCCTGAGAGTCTCAATGCCATCCATGCCCGGCATCCTGACGTCCAAAACGCAGACGTCAAACTCCTTGTGTCGCAACAACTCGAGAGCAGCGTGGCCCCTGTTCACCCCCTCAGCTTCAAGGCCTTTGCTCTTAAGCCTTTTGACCATGGTCTCCACAAAATCGTCCTCGTCGTCTACTATCAGCACTCTGAATTTCTCCATGACGCCGTCTCCTCGCCCGAGTTGGCTGATCGCCCATTCACGCGTCCCTATGCCACTCATTTCACCGGTAAACGTATCGTGAAGGTAGCCCCGTGTTTTCCATCGCTCTCGACCGAAATTTTCCCTCCCAACTTTTCGATGATGCTGTAGCTGATGGAGAGACCGAGCCCCGTACCTCCGTTGGCCGGCTTCGTACTGAAGAAGGGATCGAAAACCTTGCTCAACATGTCCTTGGGAATACCCGGGCCGTTATCGGTGAATTCTATGATCACCTCTCCCGGGATACCAGAATTATAGGAAGTCTTTACCCGGATCATACCCCCTCGGCCGACCGCGTCAAGGCCATTGTCGATTATGTTGAGGAACACTTGCTGTAACTGTGCTCTATCAGTTGTAATATGGGGAACTTTCTCCGCGTATCGGGTTTCTATGTGGATCTCTCTGAACCGCGCTTCATTTTCGAGGAAGGTTATGGTCTCATCTATGAGGGAGTGAACATCCACCTCCTCGAGGGCAGGTTCCATCCTTCTGCCGAACCGTAACATCCGATGGGTTATGGATCGACACCGCTCCAGGTTCCGCTCGATCTTTTTCAAACAATTTGTCAGCTCCTCATAGTTCGCGCTCTCTCGGAGCTCCTCCTCATTCAGCAGATCTTTCATCCATCCAGCCTGATCCCCTATGATCTGGAGCGGGTTGTTTATCTCATGGGCTACGCCGGCGGCCATTTTGCCAAGAGCGGCCATTTTTGCCGCCTGCATCATGGCATGGTCCGCTACCCCCTTCTCGTGCTCCATACGAATAAGCTCGTTCGTCATGGACCGGGTCGTAAACAACGTTCCCACAACGACCAGCAGAATGCCGAGCCCTCCGATCACTCCTTCCAGGTAAGAGGCTTCAAAAAGGGGCGCCATCTTTTCACTCAGGTCCTCCCGGACCACCATCACCCACCGAGGATTTGCGAGAGCTGACGCGGCAAAGAGGTACGACTCGCCTTCAAACTTCACCTTTTCCACAATAGTCCCGGCAGTGGAGGAGAAATCAGGAGCCCGAGGCTTACTCAGTAATTCGCCCGAGAAACGTGGGCTGGTCTGGAGCTCATTACGATAGTTTACGATAAACGCGTCACCTTTCCTCCCAAGTTGACCGGCGCGTACAATTTTATCGATGATGTCCGAGTTGACCGTGGCCCGGAGTATCCAGGTTCTGTTTCCCTCAATCCGTCTGACAGCAATGATGAAATGCGGGACTTTGCGGAATCCCGAGAAGACATCACTGATAAATAGGCCGGAGGACATAACCGCCGAGAACCATGGCTCGTGCACGTAGTTGACATCTTTTAGCTTTTCGTAGAAAGGCCCCACGTAGGCCACGTGGTTGCCGTCAGCGTCTATCACTCCCAAGTCGGTGTACGATTTGGAGCGAGACTGCATGGACTCAAACAACTGGCTGAGAAACTCTTCGTCGCTCAAGGTCTTGTACGAGTGGTTCATGACGAGAACGGTCAATTGAGCGACTCGCTCCTCGAAGAACAGCTCCAGGGCGCTCAGCCGGTTCTGGGCACGATTGCGGATGGATTCCAACACCATGCCCTCGTACGCGGAACTGAATTGGTAATAGAAGGTCACTCCGAGCACGAACAGAGGAATGAGTGAGAAAGACAGGGTCAACACGATCATCTTGCAACGTAACTTCCGGTGATACACTGACATTGCATCGTCTCCTGTCCGATTCCTCGTGCTGTGGTCCACACGTGGCAGAGGTATGTCTTTCAAGGAGCGTGCCACGCGTGTCAACCGGCGTGAGGTCATTGTACACCCAAGATTGGCTGGGGGCTAACCGGTTGCGCGCTCCCGGGCAGGCAAGAACGAAGGGGCTGCGGGGCTAAGGTCACTTCCCCGTTCGGCATGGGAGATCCACCTCTTGTGGAATGTGTCAGCAATCTTTACACAATGTAAAACGGCGCAGATTAGCGTGCTTCTGCGAAAACGCGCCTGGGCTCGGAGCTCGTACCGGATTGCTGGGGGGCGTAACATCGCCAAAGAGATGAGTCTCGACTGTTGCTGGAAGAATGCATTGGGTTGTTGGCACAGAAAGTGCATTTTCCTGCGCGGCTCGATGAGAGGTGCATACTCACATGGTGGACAAGGCCTTGCGACAAACCCGAATAATTGGAATCTCATGGTGCCGGTCACTGACGGAGAGGGCAACACCTCTGATCGAACCACGAGATTCCAAGCATCGAGAAGGCACTGTCCGGCAGGGTAATGGTGTGCAAGCCCGGACGCGCTCAAAGTCAGTCCCCTGTGAGAGACACGACAGACGTGCGGAGGAGAGCAACGTGATCAAGCCCGAAGAAAAGAACACGGAAGACGAGACCTTGCGAGGAACCCTGGAGAACCCTGCGGTTCAGCCCGAACAGGAGTCAGAAGAAGAGATAGTGACCTTCCTCGACCGGCTTATCGCTTTCCTTCTGCTGGTAGGTCCCTGGTCCTATTTGACAGTCCTACTCCAAGAGCTCCTCCAGGAGTTAGTGCCCGTCAAGGTTGTTAACATGGTGGTGCTGGCCGGGTTAATTTTCTTCCTCGTAGCGGTGGGATGGCTGTCAAGACGCGTACGCCGGTTCCGGATGGCGCGCAGGGAGCAGCGTCTGGAAGCGGAGGGCGGCTTGACGAGGAAAAGCTAGCCCGACGGCCAAGTGAGAGCTCGTTACACGACGGCGAAAATGGGGTCGCGTGTTCATGGCCATGCGGTTCACCCGCTTAGGGTGGCCGACGACCTGATAATGGTGGCAAGAGCGATCATCTTCAATCAAGGGCAGGTTTGAAATCGGTCCCTACCCGTGCGTTGGAATGTATTAACCTTCTCGGCAGAAGTGACGCAGCAGTGGCGGTAGGGGCGGGTTTCAAACCCGCCCT
>CAYZET010000523.1:0-3505 GCA_964477215.1 uncultured Syntrophaceae bacterium
CATCTTGCGGTCATCAAGGTAAAAGCTCGGCTTGCCGGCCCCCACAAACCCCGCTTTGTACATGTTGACCAGCGTGGCAGGCAGGAACATCCGGTCGGGAATCCGCTGGCTCATGAATCCACCGGCATGGTACACGACGTTTCCTCTGCTGTTCCGTATACATGGAGGGGACCTTGCGGAAACCCGGCTTGGACCCCTATGAGGTCCACGTCCCATGGTGATAGCCCCAGTTCCGCCAGCCTAAAGCCGGTGTTGACGTAACTCCCGAACGTGCGGCTCGTGTAAAACCCGGGACCATCCCCGACCAGAATCACGGTCTTACCCATGGCACGTCCCACCGTGACCGCAGTCGCTATGCTCATAGGGCTCGATTGAGGGCCCTCGATAACCTCCAGCAATGGCATCAGAGGCACAGGCGAGAAATAATGCATACCTACCACGTGGTCGGGCCTCCGCGCTCCCTCCGCGATCTCGGCCATGGGGATGGTCGAAGTATTGGAAGCAAAAATGGCGTCAGGGTTGACTTCCTGCACTTGAGCCAGGATTTTCCGCTTCAGCGGCAGATCCTCGAACACGCACTCAATGACCAGCGGTATATCTTTAAGGCTACTGTAATCCGCGGCGACCTGGAGATTTGCCAGGACATTCTCCATACGAGATCTTGACCATCGCCCCCGAGAAACGAGGCCTTCCAGGCTCCGCGCAATTGTTTCCACCGCCCAGCGAGCAGTGCTCTCGTCAACATCGATAAGCGTGACTTTCAGCCCCTTGTCCGCGGCAACCTGGGCAATGCCCCGTCCCATGAGCCCGGAACCGATGACCGCGAGCGACCGTACCTGCACGGCCATGCGGGAATCGACCTTCGCGAGCTTCGGTCCAATGCTCGTGACCAGGAAAAAGAGGTCTATCTTGTTTCGCGCGTTGGGGTGCTCGAGCAGCGCTGCAAAACGATCGACATCGTCCATGGCGGCGGCGTCCAGGGGCAGAGACAGGCCACGTTCGATCGAGTCGAGGACGGCAGAGAAGTAAGGACGCTCAGCACACACCGTATGCCTCTTGCGGGCTGCCTCGAGAATTTTCTGCTTCTCTACGAGCGCGAGGGAGTCGGCCTCGGGAAGATCCTGCCCATAATTCCGATTCACCATCCCCTGATTGGCCTGAATCCAGCCCACGGCGTGGCTTCTGAGATCCGCAGAATCACAGATTGTCACAAGGGAGGTCTGCGCGTAATCCGTGGCAGGGCTAATGCGGCCGTTAAGGATAGCGTCCACCGCAGCCTCGAAGCCGATGACCTTCGCCAGAGTATGGGTGCCTCCCGCTGCGGGGAACAGACCCACGGTGACCTCTGGAAGCCCCAATCTGGAGTCAGCCGTCGCGAACACACGATCGCAGGCCCACAGAATGAGCTCGAAGCCGCCGCCAAGCGCAGTCTGCCCGTCCAGCAGGGCCACCACAGGGAACGGGCTCCGAGCCAAGGCTACCAAGGCCTCCTGGTATCTGAGCACGAGATGCCGCACCCCCGCTCTGCCTCCTTCACCCATGATCTCTTGGAGGTTCGCTCCGTCTAGAAAGCTTGTCTTCTTCCCCGAAACGATGATCGTGCCGACCACACCATCGGCATTGGCTCTTTCGGTCGCCTGTTCCAGATCTGCAATGAATTTACGTCCAATAGTATTTACCGGTCCCGCTGTGTCGATGACAAAGGTGGCGACATTTGATGACTTGTCCAGTATGTAGCTAACTTCAGTCATGGTTTCCTCTTTCCTAGGCTTCAATGATGACTGCTTCGCCTTGAGTCAGTCCACCACAGATGGCTGCCACACCCCTGCCTCCCCCTCTACGCCGCAGCTCGTACATCATGGTCATCATGATTCGCAAACCCGACGCTCCTACAGGGTGCCCGATCGCAATCGCACCACCGTTCACGTTCGTCTTCTTCAACAGACCGAGCCAGCGTTTCTCGTCGTCGTCGGCTAATATTTTGGTGCTTACGAGGGGCATTGCAGCAAACGCCTCATTGATTTCGATCAGATCCAAGTCGTCAACGGTGAGGTTGTTCCGGGCTAGTATCTTCTTGATGGTAAGGGCCGGTATCCAGGATATTCCGAAGGGCATGTCCGTCTCGCCCACCATGTCTACCACGGTTCCCAGAGGCTCCAATCCCAGCTCCTCGGCGCGGCGTTCAGTCATGATGACCACTGCAGAAGCTCCATCGTTCAGTCCCGGCGCATTTCCCGCTGTAGTGGTCTTGGCGCCGAATACGGTCGGAAGCTGCTGAATGGCAGCGAGGTTACCATTTGGCCGCGGAAACTCGTCGAGAGAAAAGCGGAACTTCTCCCGTCCTTTTCTGACATCAATGGGAGCGATCTCCTCATCGAGCTTCCCCGCGCTCTGAGCCCTGGCCCATTTGGTATGGGAGGCCATGGCCCACGTATCGAGCATCCGTTTGGATACCCCATATTTTTCTGCGCCGTCCGACGCGTCCACGGACACGGGATTGTACCCGGGATAACTGATGGGAAAGATCTGATCCACGAGCTTGACCTCTCCTATCCGGACGCCAGCACGCAATTGTCGAGTGGTGTGAGCTACCCTGCTCATGGATTCAACTCCCATGACCAGGGCAGACGAAATCTCCCGGAGCCTCAATCCCCATAGAGCCATGCGCAGAGCCGTCAATGGGGAGCAACAGGCCGTGTCCACCGTGATGGTGAACTTGTCCATGCCCAGCTTCAGGGATATTTGCCTCCCAGTAACGGATCCGGTCTCGAACGCGGTGGGAATACAATTCCCCACAAAGATCTGATCTATGTGTGGGCTCACATCTGTCCCTTGAGCGGAGAGTGCAGCTCGAGCGGCAGTCACCGCTAGTTCAACTGGTTCCATCTCTGAGAGGGAGCCCAAATATTTGCCAAAGGGAGTTCGTTTTGCCCCTGTGATGACGAATCTTTCAGTCATAGTGGAGAGCCTCCCGCCGGATTTGCATGACGTGAGTGATGATTACTCACTTGCACATTTCGTCTGCAGAGTGGCCCACAATCGAATCATTTTGATGCAGACCCCATCTGGTGAGTAATTGTCACTTACCAAGCTGTCGGTGTCAAGAGATTTCTCGCGAGGTCTCGTCATCGACTACCACCCTCCGATTTGACTCAGAGGAAGCTCAAAGAGACAATCGTTCGGCTGAGCCGCGGGCTGAGCTGTTCATTCTGAAGCCGAGATATTTTCAGGGACCTGACTCTACAAATGCGGCAGGGAGCGTTGATTTCTGCGGAAGAAGTAGCGTAGCAGTGGATGTAGCGACGGGTTTCAGAAACTGTCTTGGAATAGCGGCAAATGTTAAGATCGTGGCACGCTTCTTGTTTTGCACCCTCACCCAGCCCTCTCCCGAAGGGAGAGGGGACTTGCAACCGCCCGAAATGACAGAGCCTTCTCCCTCTGGGAGCATGAGCGTTAAGTTAGAAGTGGAACGGCCAATTCTTCGTCATTCCGGCGAAGGCCGGAA
>CAYZET010000524.1:0-3495 GCA_964477215.1 uncultured Syntrophaceae bacterium
TGGGCGTCTCGTGTACAGTTCATGAATGGAGGCCGGACCTGTGTGCGCGCCCCGTGATAGATCCCGCTCACGGCAGGGCTGCAGATACGTGGAGGTTCACCTGAAGCGTCCAGAAGGAAAGATCATTCTCGGCAGGCACGGACAAACGCTGTACAATCGTGACGGGTTCATTATGGGACACACCGATTCCCAGCTCGCGCCCGATGCAGTCGCACGCGTCCGGTTGTTGGCTTCCATGCTGGTTGAAGAGCGCGTCTCCGGGATTTATTCCAGTACGCTGGGAAGGGCCGCTCTCACAGCGGCCATCTGTTCGGAAGTTGTCCGAGCCCCACTGCACTTCAGATCGGAGATGCGTGAGCTTTCCTGCGGTAGGTGGGAAGGCCGGCTGCGGCGGGAAGTAACAGGGGATTTTCCGCTCTTGAGAAACACCTGGGAGGACTCGCCGCCGGAAGGGGAAAGCTACCGTGACGGCGAAAATCGGGTGTCGCCGTTTCTCGAAGAATTGATCGATTGCCTGGCTCCGGATGAAACAGCACTCCTTGTAGGCCATGCAGGAATAAATCGGGCGATTCTCAGGCTGTTACTGGAATTGGAGCCAGCACAGGCAATCAGCATCCGCTGTCCCCACGACATGATCTATATCGTTAGAAACACGGGACCGGTTCGTCACAAATATAGCACAGGGGAAGAGGGCGAGGGACTGATCCACGAGTGCTACGCCATTTCCGTGCCTTGACACAGCGTCTCCATTGAAGCTTGGTACGCCATTTCACAATTGAGGTCACGGATTCTGAACCGACAACCCCTCCTGACCTCGTGCTTCCCTGCATCTCCCCAACATGAGCACCGGAGCACCCGGAACCTCCATGGGAAGAGGAGAAGCAAAGGGAACGTATCGCTTCACGAGTTTCGACGATCTCGCGCTGACGATCACGTTCCAGCCCAATCGGTTGTACGGAAATGTCCGCCCCAGAGTCTTGTCAATCCAACTTAACGAGTCAAGCCGTAAGAATTGTCTCTTCGACCCGGCAGGAGCTGGAAACTTATACGGAACAAGATAGACGGACCTCCAGCGCTCGGCCTGAAGTCCGGCTCTGCGCAGCTTCTTCCTGAGAGCCATGGGGGTATAGAACCTCAGGTGAGTCTCATCCCAGCCGCACCAATCTTTCTCGCCCCGCACGTGGCGTCTGTACGTGCCTTGAAGCAGGTAATTCAGGGAAAGGGAATTCTGGGTGCTCAGCACGAGAACCCCTCCGGGCGCTAACGAGTCCTCCGCTGCCTCCAAGAGGGCCTGATCGTCGGGAACGTGCTCGATAACGTCCTTCATGAGAACAACGTCAAACTTTGGTCTGAGCTTGAGCACGGGGAATTCCTCGCTGCGGATGAACGTGCACTGTCTGTCCACTCCTTCCAGAGTGGCAAGATTTCGGGCGATCGAGAGAGCCGTGTCTAGAGCATCTACACCGACCACTTCCAGAGCGCCCTGCTTGGCGGCGTGCACGGTGAACAAGCCTCCACCGCATCCGTAGTCGAGAAAACGCTTTCCTGACAGATCTCCGAGAAGCTCTTTCACAAAGGCGTTCTTTACCCGGCTATATGTCTTGCTTTGCTGCTCCAGGTACGCACCGAGGGCCGTGTCAGCGTCCTCGGACCTGATCCAGTGAGCTCTTGAATACTGTTTCCTCTCAGATTTCATGTGCCGACGATCACCATGGCAGGGGAGCCACGGTCACGAGAAATGGAGAAAATGTCGATAGACCTGCTCCCATGCCTTTCTTTCTACTTCCGGGGAGAAATCTCCCATTCTGTGTCTCGCATGTCTGCCCAGGGACTCGCCCAGGGATCCGTCGGACAGGATTCGCTCCATGGCATCCGCCAGCGCGTCCGAGTCTCCCCAGGGAACCAGGAGACCCGAGACCCCGTCTTCCACAAGCACTTCCGCGGCACCGGTCCTGGTAGCCACACAAGGGACACCTGTTGCCATGGCTTCCATGAGAATGTTTGGACATCCTTCCGTGACCGATGGCAGCACAAAGAGATCCAGAGACCTGAGCCACGCAGGAATATCCTCGTGGGCAATGAAACTCCTCAAATTGATGAGGTCCTCGGCTCCGGTGCGCTCCACCATCGTGCGATATGTACTTCTCTCCGATTCTCGGACGACTCCCACAAGCTCAAGAACCACCTTGTGGCGTTTGGCCAGCGAAGACGCGGCCTTGAAGAGATATGGCAACCCCTTGGCGTACTTGAAAATGCCCGCGCATCCGATGCGAAATGGACTGTGGTCGCGCCTCGGCCTCCACGATTCAGCGGAACGCTGGACCGAATTGTATATTATGCGCGACTTATGTTCAATCGGTGTTAAAGCATGGGCCATCTCGATGAGGTCCACGCTCAGCCCCACTATCATATCAGCGTTCTCCAGACCGCTCCGGCAAACAGCAACCTTTTCGGGGCTGAAGATGTACCGCTTGATATCGTTTCCTACTACTGTGGCCACGGATGGCACTCCCATGCGGCGGGCCAGCATGCCTACCACAAACCCTACGGGATAGAGAAAGAACGAATGAAACAGATCGAATCCCACTTCTGAATGAAGTTTTTCCAGTGATTGGTACATCATTTGAAGGGTAAGCGTGTGGGGGCAATCCCACAACTCCCTGTGTCCGTCCGACAGTCGCTCTTTGCCCACTGCTATTCGATGCACCGTGATATCATCTTGTACCCGGGTGGCCCGATTTTCATCGAGAAGGACCAGTTCCTCAGGCTCAACCGCGAAATGAGCGACATGTACGTCCAGCCCAAGGTCCCGCAGGTGACAGGCTACGTTTTTCACGGTCCGAGCCAGACCTCCCCACTGTTCGGGAGGGAATTCCGGTGACACGAGGCATGTCCTTTTCGAGATCCGTCTCATGTTCATCTGCCACTGCGTATTTATACTAATTTTACTATCTGCGGGATCAAGTTCGAAAACAAGTACCGCAAAATTCAATTCTGCGAAACCGCTTAATTTTCCGGGAATCCGATATTCATGGCTGCAGGAAAGGTAGACTCGGGAGCGCTATGTGCTGCACAATGAGTAACCTTCATTACCCGGAGGAGGCTCCGTGCGCGTCGCGATTGTTTTTCACAAGAATCCTTGCGCCCATCCCGTGGGCATAGACTTGGTCCGGCTTCGGGCAATTGCACGGGGTTTGATAAGGCGCGGCGTAGAGACAGAAATCGTTTCTCCTGTCGAGAGCGACCGAGTCCTGGATGGCTCCATTCCGGTACGACCTTTGCCAGCTCTCCGGGAGCCGACGCGGTATGATCTGGTGAAGACCTCTTATCACGATTCCATCATGCTGGCAGAAGACTTCGCGGGCCCTATAGTCTCACGCATTGTTCGGGTTGTGGATGAGCACCTGCCGAAACGGGACGAGCAGGTTCGCAAAAAACTATTGCGCTGCCAGAGCCTGATCCGATCCCGGTCCTCAGCCCTCGTGCTCAACAACG
>CAYZET010000525.1:0-3460 GCA_964477215.1 uncultured Syntrophaceae bacterium
CTCGCCTCCATGGGCATCTGCAACGCGGCCCCCACGGCGGGCGACCTCGGCATCTCCCTCCAACAGCTTCAGCGCCACCCATTCGTCTGCGTACGGCGCGGGCACCTGGCCGGCGATGAGTGCCCGGATCTCCTCGAGCACGGCCTGGTGGTCCTCCCGAATGGACGGTCGGCTGGGGGCATACGCGACTGCCCCCTGGATCACTCGGTCTACGGCATGGACCAGCTCCCGCACTCCCTGGTTCTTCGTAGCCGCCATGGGGACTACGGGTACACCCAGAGCCGCCTCCAGAATACGGGTGCTGATACGAATCTCCTGCCGCTCCGCCACATCGGTCATGTTCAGGCCCAGCACCACGGGCACGGGCAGGAAGAGAAACTCCGCCAGGAGATAGAGGTTTCGCTCCAGGGCTGCCGCGTCCGCGATGACCGCCACTGCATCGGGCCGCTCCTTGATGATGTAGTCGCGGGCGATCTGCTCCTCCAGGGAGTTAGCGGTGAGGCTGTAGGTCCCGGGCAGGTCCACGATTCGCATGGTGCACGCTTCGCCGTTGCGGCGGTGATGATGCACGCCCACCTTCTGCTCGACGGTCTTGCCCGGCCAGTTTCCGACGTGCTGGGAGAGCCCCGTCAGCAGATTGAAGACAGTGGACTTGCCTACATTGGGCTGCCCGGCGAGGGCGACCGTAACGGTCCGCCCCTAACTTTTGGGGGCTTTCATCCTCGCCCTCCTCGGGGGCCACCTACACCTTCAGCGCCTCGCCCCGGCCGAGGGCTACGCGTGTACCCCGGATCTGGAGACTATAGCCAGGTTTCGTCCCTTCATTCGCGGGAGCTGGAGTATCTTCACAAAGTCAACGTAGCTGGAAATGTCCCTGAATCTCACCATTCCCGTCTGGCTCAGAGCGGCATCCACCACCCTATCGTCGTTCGCGAGTGCCTGGGTGTGAGATTGAGCTACTGAAGAGCTCAGGGAGCTTACATTAGCCTTGTGAACGACAATTGGCTTCGGGGAGCGTCGAGCGATTTCCGTCATTCGCTTCCCGTCCTCGATCGATTCGAGATACATGCAGATTACCGATGTCTCCGGGTCTTCCACGTAGTATTCCAGGACATCGTTCTCGTCCACGTTGAGCTTATTGCCAATGGCTGCGAACTTGCTGAAGCCCAGTTGCTCACTGTCAAAGAGATTAAGGTATGTGAGCGCCATTCCTCCGCTTTGGGCTATGATGCCGACCCCGCCACGGCGAAAAACGTTCTTCAGTCGCGCAAACGGTGCGGCTAGCCCATTGGAGGCATTCATGATCCCTATGCAGTTGGGACCTATGAAACGCATGCCGAAGTGATTTGCTGTGTGCTTCAACTTCTCCCCGAGGCTCTGGCCCGATTGATCGTATTCGCCGAATCCTCCGGTTTCGATGATTGCCCTGCGTATGCCTTTGCGCCCACATTGCTCCAGTATGTCGGGCACGGTCTTAGCTGGGGTGAGGATGATTGCCAGATCAATGGGATCCGGGATCTCTTCGACCGATTTATGAATTCTCCTGCCGAAGAGAATTCCGCCATCCACCCCCACGAGGTGGATTTCTCCCGTATATTTGAATTCCAGCAAGTTGCCGGCAATCTCTTTGCCCAGGTTCAATGGATGGGTCGAAACCCCGATAACCGCTACAGAGCTCGGGAAAAAAAGGTCTTTCAACTCGTGCCTCCGTTGTTGCCGTGCAGCCGAGGCTCTCTCAGGAGCCCGAGCTGAGTCGAAATCGTCGAACTGCCTCGACCAGGTGCGGGTGTTCCTTGAACCAATCTACAAAGTGCTTTAACCCGTCCTGGAGGGACGTACGCGGCTGGAATCCGAGCTTGCGTTTGGCCCGCTCGATGTCTGCATATGTGGCTTCCACGTCTCCAGGTTCAGGCGGTACCGGTTCCGTAATTGCTTTTGCTCCGGCCAGGCTTTCAAGGATATGGACAAAATCCATCACCGACTCGGGTCGGTTGTTCCCCAGGTTGATGATTTCGTAATTATCGAGGGTGCCTGAATATAAAGCGGCCTGCACAGCAGGGACAACGTCACCGATAAAGGTGAAGTCTCGCCGGTTCCTCCCGTAGTTGAACAACCGGATGGGCTCCCCATGCAGGATGGCTTCCAGGAATGACCAATACGCCATGTCCGGCCTCCCCCAAGCGCCGTATACTGTGAAGAACCGCAACCCGACGGTTTGCATCCGCCAAAGGTGGGTGTAAGTATAGGCTATGAGCTCGTTCGCCCGTTTGGTTGCGGCATACAGGCTTATGGGCAAGTTCACCGGGTCGTCCTCCGAGTAAGGCATCTTCGTATTTCCGCCGTACACGCTGGAGCTGGACGCGTACACGAACCGTCGAATGCCGGAGAGCCTCGCCTGTTCTATGAGATTGACGAACCCTTCCACATTGGTCTGTTGATAGACATAGGGATTGCGCAGAGAGTACCTCACGCCGGCCTGCGCGGCCAGGTGGCAGATCAGGTCAGGCGCATGGTCCTCGAAACATCTCGTAAGCGTCTCCCTGCAACTGAGGTCGCCCTCGACGGGACGGTATGCTGCATAGCCTTTCAGTATGGCATCGCGGGCTCGTTTCAGCTCCGGCTCGTAGTAACTGTTGAAATTGTCCAGACCTATCACCATGTTCCCGTTATCGAGCAAGGCCCGGGCGACGTGAAATCCGATGAAGCCAGCGCTTCCTGTCACAAGTACTGTTGTCATAGTCTTCACCAAGGTGCCGGAGGCATTCGTGCAGGCTGCCCGATCAAGAGGAATACCCGTCTGGATGCTCGGAGAACCACTGGAGAACTTCCGCAACGATCGATTCAAGATCTGACCGTTCCGGCTTCCAGCCGAGCAACAGGTTGGCAGCTTCGGGATCGGCCACCAGCTCAGGAGGGTCTCCGGGTCTCCGGGGACCGATCTTTGGCTCCAACTTCACTCCTGAGACTTTCTGAACCGTTTCGACGACCTGCTTGTTGGAAAAGCCCGTGCCGGTGCCAAGGTTGAGCCTGAGCAACGGTCTTTCTTCCAGAGCATGTATCGCCTTGAGATGAGCACTGGCAAGATCGCTTACGTGGATATAGTCCCGGATGCACGTGCCATCGGCGGTAGGATAGTCGTCTCCGAAAAGAACCAGCTCTTTCTGCAGCTTGAGAGCAAACCGCACCACGTTGGGAATGAGGTGGCTCTCCGGTCGATGATCTTCTCCGAGTCCGTGCTCGGGCTCGCATCCCGCTGCGTTGAAGTAGCGCAAGCACGCTGCTCGTATACCATATGCCCGGTGATAGTCTTCCAGCATCCACTCAATCGCGAGCTTTGTCTTTCCGTACGGGCTGACCGGCTCTTTGCGGTGATCTTCTTTGAGAGGCAGGGATTCAGGATGGCCGTACACTGCGCACGTGGAGGAAAAGACGATCTTGTCATGACCCGTCTGACGCATAC
>CAYZET010000526.1:0-3458 GCA_964477215.1 uncultured Syntrophaceae bacterium
TCGGACCCCCATCACGACGCTGGAGGTCGCGTGAAGCTCAATACCAAATTGGCTCTTGTATCTCTCCTCTATTTTGCTGAGGGATTTCCGTTCGGCTTGATCGAGCAGACGCTGCCCGTATACTTCAGGATTCACGGCATGTCGCTGGTTCATATTGGGTTGATGAGCTTTCTAAGCCTGCCGTACGCGCTGAAATTCATCTGGGCTCCGGCAGTGGACTTCCTGGGCAGTCGACGGAAATGGATAGCTGGCGCCCAGCTCTTGATGGCCGCGTCCATATTCCTGCTCATTCCTCTCAGTCCGTCTGAGCCTTCCACATTGTTATGGATAGTGGTCGCGTCGCTCGCCATATTCTCAGCCACGCAGGACATAGCGATCGACTCGTACTCGATTGAATTGCTCAATCCCTCGGAAATGGGAATAGCAAACGGGTTCAGGCAGGCCGCGTATCGCGTGGCTCTCGTGGTTGCAGGCGGACTGTTCGTTGCCGGTGGCGGCTGGATCGGGTGGAAGCTCACCTTTGCCTGTGCAGCGGGAATTCTCCTCCTTTGCGCGTTTCTCGCTCTTAAATTGCCGCAAATAGAAGTTCCCCGGCCTGCCGTGACCCTGAAGACGATTGCGAATCCGGTGCGGGACCTCCTGAAGAGGCCCGGGGTGTTGCAGGTAGCCCTCTTCATCTTGTTGTACAAGCTGGGGGACATGTCCATCGGCCCCATGGTGCGTCCCTTGTGGTTGGCTTGCGGATTGACGACCACAGAGATCGGACTCATTACCGGCACGCTGGGAATCCTCGCTTCAATCGCCGGAGGTCTTGTAGGCGGCCTCTTCATGGTTCGCTTCGGGATCTTCCACGGCTTGTGGTTCTTGGGAATCTGGCAGTCTCTGAGCAATCTCACGTATGCGTGGGTGGCGGCAAGCCCGGAGACCAGCAACTGGGCGATATACGCCGCTTCAGTAGCCGAATCCTTTTGCGGCGGCCTCGGCACTGCAGCTTTCTTGGCTTTTCTGATGAGCATCTGCAGGAAGCAGTACTCCGCGACGCAGTATGCAATCCTTTCTGCGCTCTTCAGGATAACGGGTATAATCGCGGGGTCTCTCAGCGGATGGGGAGCCGTTTCTATGGGCTACGGCCATTACTTCCTCTTGACATTCTTCCTTTCTCTTCCGGCATTTCTGTTTCTGATGCAGGCCAGAGAGTGGATACCCGCGGATCCCAATGGGACCGACAGGCCCCCCCTTCTGGAAAGCCGCGGCGAACCCGGGAAAGAGCCGCCCTCCCCGGCGAGCTACCGAGGGGCTCCAGCCCCGGTTGGGCAGTAGTGCCGCGGGCTTCATGGATTCCCGCTAAGGCCTCTCTCCATGTCAAAGCTCCGATCCGTTCTAAAAGGCTTCCGCTGAAGCGATCGCCTTGATCCACAGGAGGACCCTCTCTTCTCCGTACTGTTTCTTCCACGCGGCCAACAGGGCATCCAGGGGAAGGTCTGCGAAAGAGCCGTGGGATGTCAGATATTCCACGTATGGCTCCCCATTGAGGTTCCGGCTTGGGAACACCGCATCGTGAACTCCGTCGAATTCCACGGCCGCGATATTGTGTTGACCGTATATCGGCATGTCGAAAGCAGGCGTTGCTTTCACCCAGCGACCGTGAAGCTTGAGCTCCGCGTATCCGTGAAACGCGAAGACGTTGCACCCCATCATTTCCAGGAGTTGCTTGCTAGCTCCGTGGTTACGTATGTCAGCGAGCCCGATCCGAGACGGAATACCTACCGCTCTTCCCGCTGCCACGAGAAGACAGGCCTTGGGCACACAATAGCCGCGTCCTCGTCTGAGCACCTCGCTCGCGCGGTAATGCTCGGGAAGATGGAATGGTGATCGAGTATCGTACACAATCCCGTCTCGAACTTTGTAAAAAAGCAGTTTCGCCCTTTCTGGCGGATCCCCCGCGTCACCGATCGCGTCCTTGGCAAACCGGATTACTTCGGGATGGTCTGAGTCAATGATCGCTGTCGGTCTAAGGTACACATCGTCCGGATTCAAATCGTCGCTCATGGTGGACTCCTGGATTACAATCGGTGTATTCGCACAGAAATTGTTTTGAATGGAGAGCTCAGGGTATCGTACAATTAGACTATTGTCAGCCCGCCACGCTGGTTTCAGGTATGCATTCACGGGGTCCGTTGTGACTCGGGGGGCCATGTGTGAGCAATTTCACTACAGGGCAAGGGAGTCTGCTCTCGTTCATCGCTATTTTCCAGGCGGAAGGCAGTGCGCATTCTATGATGAGCGCTTCCCATGAGGCATCCTGGCGCACAGGGGATCGACCACGAACACCAGGCTCAGGAGAGCTCCATCGATGAAAGGGGGTTCACCATGCAGCTCGAATTTTCTCGACTAAACCCCACCTCCGAAATGGTCGCCCTTACCACCAGGAGGAACACCAAGAACCTCATCATTACCCCGGCCGTCCTAAATGGTCCCCTAGACACAGACAAACTGGCCGCAGCGGTGCACAGAGCAGTGGACGACTTTCCTCAACTCGGGTGCAGCATTAAGGAGACCAAGGAATCCGGTCGTCGGCACCTCACCTGGGTTCCTCGTCCGGACCTGCGTTTCCCCGTGAATTTTGTCACAATGGGGGACAGCAGCACAGCCTCTGAAAGGACTTTACCCACGGTTCAGGATCTGCTTGGAGTCCTGGAGTCAAGCCTGGATAGAGAATGGAATCTCTTCGAGGAGCTGCCCGGGGAATTCCATATTGTCAAGGTGGATCACGAACATCACCTGGCAGTTCCGGTCGTTCACCATGTTGCCGCTGACGCGGGAGAGGCCTCCTCATTCGGCAGGGGGGTTGCCTTGGCCTATCGTGAGCTGGTCACAGGCGAAAAGCTTACTGTGGAGGCAAGGGTCCGAGGACTCTCCACTGCCATGAATCGAATTGCTCCTCGCAAACGCAAGTCCGCACTTGATGGCTTTTCGAGTCTCTGGAAATCGGTCCAGGCTGCTACCCTTCGTCCAACCTTGGCTCAAGGCAGCGGTTCCCCCGACGAGACGCGCGAGTTCCATGTGAAGAGGCTTTTCTCCCGGCAGGAAACTCTGCAAATTTCAGAATGGATCTCCCGTGCAGGAATCAGGCTGTCGGACGTTATCTTGGCGTGCGGCAACCTCGCTATAGATAGATGGAACGCAGCCCGCAATATCGAGGCCGGCCCGATTACTACCGCAATGACCGTCAACATGGAGGGGAGGTATAGTGGCCTAAGAGAGCCCAACGCCACGAGCGTGATCTTCTTCAAGTTTCTCCCCGAAGAACGGCAGATTCCGGAGGACTTCCTCCGCCGCGTCTCTCAAGCCCGTGCTCGCCACTTCGGCCGTCAAATGGACTCCCAATTGTCCGGAAATCTGCGGAGGATGCTCGATTCCGTGCGGCTCCTACCCTTGAGCGCTCGAAGCCGCGTGGT
>CAYZET010000527.1:0-3456 GCA_964477215.1 uncultured Syntrophaceae bacterium
CTTTGTGGGGTAGGCTTTTAGCCTGCCGTTTTCTTTGTGGGGTAGGCTTTTAGCCTGCCGTTTTCTTTGTGGGGTAGGCTTTTAGCCTGCCGTTTTCCTCGGCTTCCGGGAGACACCATACGTGCGATGGGGTCGCACCCCGCCGCCCCCTTCCCCTCAAGAGGGTTCCCCGAGGAGCTCATATAATCATTCGCGCGATGACGTCCACGATCTTGGCTGCCACTCCCGTGCCCAGCTCAGTTACCACTGGACTTGATTCTTTGAATTCGCCGCGCTGGACGGCGTTGAGATAGTGCCGAATCTTCTCGCTGTCGCGTCCCACGAGCACTGAGGTTCCCTCCTGGATGTAGATGGGGCGTTCCGTGTTCTCTCGGCAAATGAGGCACGGGACATTAAAGAAACTCGCCTCCGATTGCACAGACCCTGAATCGGAAAAGACAGCGGCGGCGTCTCCGAGAAGTGAAAGGAAATCAAGATAGGAGAGGGGGCTCGTCAGGGTTAGATCCGGGATTCTCGCGATTCGCTGGGCTAATCCGTACTCTTCCAGCCTCCGCATCGTCCGCGGATGGATGGGGAATATGACGGGCAAGGGCATGCCTTCGAGAATGCGGACCACCTCATCGAGAGCCCCGGCAGTGTCAACGTTCGAGGGTCTATGGAGAGTCACAAGAATGTAGGATTTCCGCTCTTTGCCGAACCGGACGCGATACTTTCTCTCCTGAATCGCGGGCAGGAAGGACTGCAAGGTCTCGAGCATGATGTCCCCGACGAGGTGGACCCGCGACATGTCAATGCCCTCACGCTGAAGGTTCTCGATCCCCGAGGGCTCCGAGACAAAGAGCAAATTGGACAGGCAGTCGGTGAGGCGTCGATTGAGCTCTTCCGGCATAGTCTCGTCGAAAGATCTCAAGCCCGCTTCCACGTGGGAAACGGGAATAAAAAGCTTCCGTGCTACGAGGGCCGCGGCGATGGTTGAATTCACGTCTCCGACCACTGTGACCATGTCCGGCTCCAGGTCCAGACAAGCCTTTTCAAACTCGATCATGATCTTGCCGGTCATCTCGCCATGGCCGCCGGAGCCCACACCCAAGTCTCGTTCCGGCCGCGAAATACCGAGCTGCTCGAAAAAGATGTCACTCATTTCTTTGTCATAATGCTGTCCTGTATGCACCGTGATTGCTTCGACACCCGGGACCAGGGCAAGCTCGCGCTCGAGAGGGGCCACTTTCATGAAATTGGGACGGGCCCCCACCACGTGTATGATCCGTTTCATCGCGGCATCCTTCGTACGAAAAATGTCACTGCTCCGGCTCCTCAAGGCTCTCTCGGGATTCGCCACGAGAGCCGCCACCTATGGCGGTTGTGTAGGAGGATCCTTCGGATACGAGTCCGGAGCCTGGCAAGAATCTCACGGAAATCCCGAATACTTGTCGGCGCGTGGAAGAGGGCCTTCCGCAAGCGGTCCATCGGCTGCCCGCACGGTGCAATCACTGCCGTATCAGCCGATCGGAGGGAAGCAATCACCTCCGATGCCGCTCTCTGTGGCGTGAGCAAAGGGTCGGAGGTGATCTGTACGGCAGATGTTGCGGCGTCTGGGAATACATACACCCTCTTTCCATCACTTCTCAGGGTCGAGGTGAGCACGGCAGAGATGCCGGAGGATTCCACTGAGTCCATCAGGACTTCGATCCTTCGAGCATGGTACATGGGGGGGCGCCACCACGAGACGCACTGCGAAGAGGTTTCATGCTCTGGGATCGCGGCTTCGTTCTCGTCCCACCGATATCGGAATTGCACTGCATCTTCTTTCGGAAAAGATGGCGAAGGTATCTTGGCGAGGGGGATGGGTCGTAAATCGAGATGATCGAGGAGATATCGGATGATGTGCTCGGTCTGCGGAAGCCTGCGTTCAGTGCCGTCCTTGAACGGGTGCATCAGTACGCTGACATGAGGGAACCCCTCTCGTTGGGCAGTTTCCCACGCTGCATCGACTGTTGACCGGATTTCTCTCAGGCTTAGCCCATAGGTCTCCACATTTATGGGAATCAGGACAATGTCTCCCGAGGGGGCTCGGAATGGACGAGGCTTTGTAGAGGCCGGCAAGAACCGTGTTCTTTGGAAGAGATGCTTTCGGAAAAGGACGAAGTATTGCAGACCGGCCCGCACAAAAGCCTCGGGGGACAGGTCGTCCATGCGGAAAATGAAGTTGGCCCCGCGCACAGTTCCATAAGCTCCGAGTAGATCGAGCTGATCCCTGACGAGTCTTTCCTGTTCGACGAGATCGCGCCCCTGAAGGAACTCGTGTACCGATCCGTGAATTGCCAGCTCGTGTTTTCCGGCCGCGATACGTTCCAGCAGAGAAGGAAATACTTCCGCAATGAAACCGGTGACGAAGAACGTCGCTCGAATGCCATTGCTCTCCAAGAGGGGAAGGAGCCGCGGCATAGCGTACCGAGCTCCTCCAAACTGCTCCAGGTCGAAGACCAGTGTGCAGGTTCCGTGGCTATCGGCGCCTCGCCGGGGTGTTCCCGGTCTCACTGGCGGGAGGGGAATTTCTCCAGATCCTGAAAGCAAGTCTCTGAGACAGGTTCCGGTCTGCATTTCCCACTGGGAGGGATCGATGCCTGAGACTGTCGTGTAGCCCAGGCGAAGCTTTCGAAGAATTGCGCCGATGGGAGGATGATCCTCCATATCGTCATTTCGCAAGGATATCAGAGCCTCGCACCCCGAATCTCGGATCTGGCGGAGACAACTCTCGTCGGTGGCAAGGGTCCGGTACGTAACGCGCAGGGTCGGGATTCCCCTTCCATGGATTTCGGACAGCTTGCAACCGATCCGGGCGAGATCGTCTTCCTGGTAGAGCAAGAGAGTGCGGGACCAGTTCACGGCCATTGCGTCAGCGCCTTCCGTCTTGCGCCAGGGTTGAGACAATCCGAGCGTAAGCTTCTCCTATGGTATCCCAGGAGAAGCTCTCTTGAGCCATGATCCGAGCTCTGTTTCCCATTTCAGCCAGAGCCTGTACATCGGTTGCGGCTGCTTCCGCCATTGTGGCCGCGAGGGACGCTGGATCGGGCGAGGAGACAAATCCGCACTGGTAGCGCGTCACGAAGTCAGCAGTCTCATCCACTGAGCTGACGAGAATGGGTCTTCCCATGGCCGCGTATTCAGCGAATTTCGTGGGAAACGCGTGTCGAATGGCTGAATGGTCTATCCGCGGGATAATGAGGATCCCCACCTCCCGCACCCGCTGTATCAGGGTGGATCTATCCGTACGATCGATCAGCTCGACTCTTGGACCGAAAATGGTGCGGAATCGATCTTTCAGACCGCGATCTCCTTCCCGAAATCCCACGAGCAGCATTCTGATACCCGGATCCGGCACCAGGCGGAACGCATCGATGAGATTGTCGATCCCCTGCCATGATTGGAAGTCTCCGATATATCCGAACGTGAAAG
>CAYZET010000528.1:0-3455 GCA_964477215.1 uncultured Syntrophaceae bacterium
GTTGTGTGGTGCCCAGGGACCGTTGTAGTCAAAGGCAAAATTGTCGTCAAAGCCCCGTGCTGCTTCAAAGACAGCGACCTCGAACGCATCGAGGTTTTCCCTCCGGACGAGACAGGCCAGATTCATGATCTCCCGTTCGTCACGGCACTTGTCTCGTTTGATTTCATCACAACACGGTACGAGGAACGATTCGACACGCTCGGAATACGCTTCTCTGTCCGAGTTGAGGAAATTCTCGAACATCCGACCGAGCTCAATTCTCTCATCCTGGGTTGCGGCACGTGCGCCTTGCAGGAGCGCATCCCGCGCAAACCCCAATTCCGCATGGACGTTGGTCATATATTCGAAGATGTTTGGAACGTCCCATCTCACCTTCAGTCCCATCTCCACTTTTCCTGCCACCCGCTGGATCTGTTGGTTGAGGGGCTTGCGGTTCTTCGTCAGAAACGATCTGACGGCTTTTTCACCGTCGGAGATGATCCCGAAAGCCATGGGCAGCAGGGCATTCTCAGCGACGAGCTGCCGAAGCACACCATGGTGAGCCGCAAAATGGCGTCTTTCAGGCCGAATCCGCTTGAACGACACGTCGCTCACCACTGCAGAAAGGTTTCCTTGAGGAATGCTGTACACGGTTGCACCGTCAATCCCGGTAACATTGTAAATCCGTTTCTTCGAGCCGGCGACGACAGCGTAAAAGTATTTGCATTTGTTGCCGTTCACTTTTCGTGACATGGTAGGCATTTTCGACTACCCCTTTGCAGCGTAGGGAGGGTCATGCCCCTGCTGAGGGCATGTCTGACGGATCCCTGTTACAAGCCCCGTGGGTCAGGCTCTGCGCGAGCTTGATACCTCTTAACTTTGCCTCGACGGTCCTGATTTCCAAGAGGCTTCCGCACACGTAGCATCTCACAGGCCCCTCAAAATCGTCGTAGGCATTGTCCAGATTCATGCTGTGACCACACGATACACAGTTTATTTTCATTGTCCGTGCCTCATGTCTTTCCCGTATAGTGGTTGACTAGTACTTGATCTTGAAACATTCCGTACCTGAAGGCATCGAGAGCTTTAATTTTCCGCCTGCTCTCTTTCCGGGCTCAGGCTTTGATTCGCAGCTCGGTGAGCGTTCGCCCTGGTGGCGCAATATCGCATCCTTTTCCGCCTCTATCTCTGCCAACCGAGCATCTATGTCCGCGACGCGAGCCAGCGCACTGAGCTTCTCTTTCTCTCGGCGTGCCTTCTCCATTTCCAAACAGCTAATCTTCAAGTAGGCGATGTAAGGCACTCCACTGTTGCCTACCCGCGCCGTGCGGGTCCTTATGTGACTTACAGACCGGATGTCTGAAGATGACTTACGATTCACCATGACCTATCTCCTAGAGAGTTGCTCCACTGTCGATCTCGTACACCCTGGATCTCAATCTCTTGCCACGGGTCGCTGCCCCACATGTTCGTTTTATGACTTCTTCCACCTTTTGAGGCATGAGCGACTCGCCTCCTCTGGTGACCCTCGCTGTGTCGCGAGTCAAGACGTCGCGGCAGATGAGCATGAACACGGGGTCACTTTCCCTGGCACGCCCCCCCAAGTGGGCCAAGACTTTTGCAATGGCTATGCAGGCGCGGATTGTCGGACGATTGTTGTTGACACCGATCTGGCGCAATTCCCTGATGAGATCTACTATGGTCTCGGCATCTTGTCTGCAGACGCCGGACTTTGCTCGAGTGATCTCAACCTCGGTCTCCCGGTCATAGTGGCTCACGTTGATAGTGATGATGCGATCCATAAGAGCGTCTTGGGTCTTGTGCACCCCGGCGTACTCCTCGGGGTTGGATGTAAAAATTGCACGAAATTGGGGATGAACGCCAATGTACGCCTCTCCTGGATGATGAAGGCTTGGGAGGTTGAGGATTCGCTCTTCAAGGATGCTCAACAGCACGTTGTTGGCCTCAGGTCTCGTGCGAGTGAACTCGTCGTAAATGAGAGTGTAGCCGTTGCGGCATGCTGTAGTGAGGCGGTTGTCTACCCAAAGGCTACGCATCTCCTCCTCGGTTTTCACCACTGAACGGATGTAGTTGTCCACCAACTTATATTTACGGTAGCCCGAATCCCTGCCCACCAAGTCCGAGCTGCCGAATTCATGATCCCCGTGAATGAGGATGACCGGTTGCTCCAGCTTTGCAGCAACATGAAAGGCGAGGGTGGTCTTTCCTGTTCCCGCAGCACCGGAAAAGTGCACTGAATAGCCTACAGCAAGGTATGCCAACGCCCGCTGGGTAAGGTCCTCGACGTAGGGAGTGGTCACGAACTCCTCGCCGGCTTCCGGTTCTACACGCTCGCCATCAGTGGGGATCTCCTCCGGGGGAATGGCTGCGACCTTCAAGTTTTCGCTGCTCATGGTACTTCCACTCCTGGATTATCAGTTGCTGCTCGCAAATCGAGCAGCCGGTCATGATCTGTTGCCAGCCTGATTCGACGCGGCCTCACTGGGGACCTCAATCGGCTCGGCTCGGAACCGACGCGACAAAACCGCTGCCACGGCACGTGAGGCAATACATAGCCGGGGCAGAGTGATCATCGCCTGAGCCGTGGCAGTCGGGACAGGTCCGTATCGATCCCTTTGGCACCGGAACATATCCTTTGCCCATACAAGCCGTGCACGTGAACGTTTTGACGGCTCCAGTTCCTTCGCAGTGGGCGCAGCGGACGTACGGAGCGGCAATCCTGACCGCTCCGCTGCCCCCGCATACGCAGCATGTGGAGGCCCAGGACATGATTCCGAAGGGATCCTTTCCGGTGCCTCCACAGAAAGAGCAGGTCACTTCTGCCATGCTCGGTTGTGTCGACTTCACATCAGCCATTCTTTCCCTCTGATGCCTGAACGCCGGTTTTAACCTCGTCTTTTGCCGGCATGGGGACTCTTGGTGCAGGCTTCGCTTCCTGCTTCGCTTTTTGCTCGGCTTCTGCCTTTGCTTTGCGCTCAGCTTCTGCCTTTGCCTTGCGTTCGGTCTCTTCTTTGGCGATGCGCTCTGCTGCCATGGCACGTTCCGAACGTCCGGCAGACAGGCTCATCCAGGCTTTGCGAGCGCCGGCGAGGTCAGACGAAACCTCTTTCCTCAATGCTCCTACGGTCTTCTCAAGATCTCTGACAAAGGCCTGGCGGTCATCCTTGGATTTCTTTGCCATGGTAGCTCTCGAACCGTGAAAGCCACTCAGCATGCCTGCAACATCCTTTTTGACGCCGCGGACAAAATCGGCTCGTGCCTTTCCGGTCGTTGCAGCCATTTCCGCATGGGCCAGGTTAAAACCGTTCAACATCCCGGTTACGTTGCTCTTCATCTGCGAAACAAAGTTCGCTCTCTCTTTACCGGTTCGCTTGGCCATCTGAGTGTGGGCAGCCTGAAAGCCCTTGCGCATGTTTTCAACGGCATCTTTCATCGCCTGAGTCTGATTTCCCAAA
>CAYZET010000529.1:0-3445 GCA_964477215.1 uncultured Syntrophaceae bacterium
CCGAATCGTCTTCCTTCTCGGGAGGAACCGGGATTTGAAGCTCTGCGAGCTTGTTGATGACCTCCTTCATCTTGGATTCCCAGTTTTCGTGCAGCTTGTCCCAGTTCTCATAGTAGTACCCGGCACGCTTCATGAATTCTTCTGCACGCTTCGGTATTGCTTCCGCGTCCGTGACCGGTACTGGAGTGATGTAAATGTACCCATTGTGAATGCGATGATCGATGCCCTTTGCCGGCGGCACGATGAAGATCCGATTGTTAAACTGGGAGAGAGCGAGGAACCATGCCTCGTCCCAAATAATATCGAACGGGTACATGGGCTCGGGATAGTGGAGCCCGTCATAGAACCAGAACATGCTCTCTTCGTACTGTTTCCGTTTCGGATCGTCGGTAGTGTAACGGTAATAGTACGGGTACATGCGCTCCCATCCCTCGGTACCAGGGATACGCTCAGCTTCGTGGGGACTCGGGAACTTCAAATCGGACATCTCTTCACCTCCTCGTGATCAGTGGGCTGTGGATTTTGGTTTTCACCGTGGGTAAACACATCGTATTCCCCCTCGTTTCGGCCTCGCACCGAGCTGCAATGCCCTGCAGCGAAGGCCAGAAGCCATACCGGTAAGTCCTCACGTCCCTATCTTATCTTGAGGGCCACCCCATCATTCCCGAACAGGCTCACCGACGGGTCGACCGTCCCTGATTTCCAATCTCCACCGAATTCCGAATCCTTCCGCATTGCTTACGTATCGTATGGTCCGACATCGAAAGACATATAAGGAGACTCCCGCCACACCTGCTGCCACGTCGATTGACAAGGCCTCGGGTTCTGTCAGAAACTGCTTAACAAACGGGTATCTCTTGAGGTACACGGCCGCGGCCTTCGCCCGCTCGAACACTGAGGTAATCCGCTCAACCGTGCCCGCCAACTGCAGTCCCTTGATTTCCTGCCACGTGCGGTACTGACCATGAATAGCCCCTGCAGCCTGGGGATTTTTCCCGAACGCCTGAGAATGGCGGGAAGAGCGATCGGAGAAAAAAACGAGGTCGAAATCCCGCCGTGCGTAATAAACAGCTGCCGCCCAGGGCACGTCCTCCAAGGAACAGGCCAAGGTTATCGTGGTGTTGCTATCCATGAGCTCAATGATGGCTTTTTCCAGTTCTTCCCGGGTCATCCACCCGCCCAACGGTTGAAGAGCTGATGGCAAATGTCGAACTGATCCAGGGCCTTGCCTACGGTCTGATTCACTATATCTTCAATGGTCTTAGGCTTGTGATAAAATGAGGGAACGGGAGGCAAGATCACTGCTCCCATTTCCGTTGCAGCCACCATGTGTCTGAGATGACCTAGATGAAGGGGGGTTTCCCGCGGAATGAGGACGAGCTTGCGTCTTTCTTTGAGAGTGACGTCGGCGGTGCGCACGAGGAGGTTGTCATCTATCGAGTTGGCTATCATTGCCAGGCTCTTCATGGAGCAGGGGGCCACGATCATGCCTGCCGTCTTGAAAGAGCCACTCGAGACCGGAGCAGCCAGGTTGTCCGGAGCGTGAACATAATCAGCCAATGATTCCACGTAATCGGGAGTTACTGCGTTTTCGTGCTCCATGGTTACCCGAGTGGCCTTGCTCAGGATCAGGTGCGTTTCAACGTCCGCTGTTTCCTTGAGCACTTCCAGGAGCCGAATACCGTAGATTGTGCCGCTCGCACCACTGATTCCAACCACGATCCTCTTCGACATGCGCCTCTCTCGCTGACCCTGGAAACGGACCCGACTCGCCTCTCAAGCCAAGCATTCCTCTTCCCTCGTAGCGCGCAAGACACCCTCTTGGCGCCGTGACACATGGCAGACAGACAATGCATCAAGCTTGTTCGGCTGAGCCCGTGGGTTAAACAGGTAATCTTTACTGAGTCTGCCCCCTGTAGGCAGTCTCACAACCATGACAGATTTTCAGTCCTCTCGGCGGTCCGAGAAGAGTGTCATCAGTGGAGAGCACACTACGGTGCGGCGCATTGAGCTTTGCATCTGCAGCGGGCTTCAAACCCGCCCTTCCCTCAATAGGGGTCCACCCCACCCTTGCCCAAGCAGCGTCGGTAGGACCGCCATATTCAGTGGGTGCCGCGATAAGAGCACGAGATGGATAACGTCACTTTTCACAAGCGTGAAAGCGTGTCCGATATAGGGGATTTTCGGGGACATGGCGTCAGAAGTCAAATAATAAAAAATTATACGTCCATTAGGCTCCCTTATACTATAATGAGAGCAAGAGAGCTCTCATTCAGGGTGCACGTGCAACCATGAACCTCCGACATCTGGAAACCTTCCACGTCTTCTGCCAATTCATGAGCATGACCAGGGCAGCAGCGTACCTGAACGTCTCGCAACCGGCAATCTCACAGCAACTGAGGGGTTTCGAGGAAGAATGCGGTGTCAAGCTGTTCTATCGGGAAGACAACCGGTACAGATTGACAGAGACTGGGGAAGCCCTTTCTCTGATCAGCAAGCGGATCTTCGCGCGGATATCGCAAATTGACGAAATCCTGGATCAAGCGAGAAAGACGTCTCAGGATCGATTGTGGATTGGTACTACCAAGGGCTATGCTCGCACCCTGATGCCGGACCTGATTTCCCGGTTTCAGAAACAGTTTCCCCGCGTCCAAGTCCGTCTAAGCGAGGGAAATTCCAAGGATCTCCTTGGCAGGCTCCGAAACAGAAAAGAGGACGTCGTTGTGGTGGCCAGGCAGGACTACGACTCCTCTCTCAGGGCAATTCCCTTTGCTCGTGCAGAATTCATCCTTGTGGCCCGTCCCGACCATCGTCTCGCGAGGGTCGAGAAGGCGTCTATCCAAGACCTTGACGGGGAATCCCTCATCATACGAGAGCAAGGTTCCGGCTCCAGGAATGCGGTCATGAAAAAGCTCGCGGAGCATGGAGTTCAACCCTCGGTAATCATCGAGTCTGAGAGCTTGAGCTTCATCCTCGCGTACATTCAACGCCGCATGGGCATTTCCTTCGTGCTCTTCCCCGAGATCCAGGAGCAGCTTGCTGCCGGCGAGGTCAAGCAGATCCACCTGATTGAAGGTGACATCTCGTTCGACGCGGACCTTGTCACTCGTCGTGCCGAACCTCTATCGGTTCCCATGCGGTATTTCATCAAGATCGCAAGAAAACGCTCCTAGTCTCCCGATTTCTCTCGTCACACCCCTCGACGAACCGTCAATGTCGTCCATTTCTTAAACGAAAAATGGTGAGGAAGAAGTTGTAGAACCGACCCCATCCTGGTATCCTGCGCGTAACCCCACCCTCAAACTGGATTCGTCACAGTTTATCGAATAATTCCTAGGACCTGCCAGCACTGCGTGCGGAGGATACCATGCCCGGACACGTCGTGATCGTCGCCACCCTGGATACCAAGGGCGCAGAGGCGAAATACGTAAAGGAGCGGATTGAG
>CAYZET010000530.1:0-3433 GCA_964477215.1 uncultured Syntrophaceae bacterium
AAAGAGAGTGGAGGAACGAACGAAGCAGTTGCTGGATGCAAACAGGAGGCTGGAAGAGGAAATCGCCCACCGAACGAGCGCCGAGGTTCGCATGAGGGACTCATTGACGGAAAAGGAGGCTCTTTTGCAGGAGGTCCACCACCGCGTGAAGAACAATCTCCAGATCATATCCAGCCTTCTCGCTCTCCAAGGTGCCCACGTGACTGACGAAAAGACCCTGGGAGTGCTCCGCGACAGCCAGAGCCGCATACGCTCTATGGCCTTTATCCACGAACATCTCTATCGATCTCCGGATCTTGCCCGTATCGATTTCGGCCAGTATATTAGAGATCTCATGGGAGCCCTCTTTCAATCATATTCCGAGATCGCCGGCCGGGTATCGCTGAAATTGGAGATCGAGCCTGCTTTTCTTGATGTGGGGACAGCGTTGCCCTGCGGATTGATCATCAACGAGATCGTCTCCAATTGCCTCAAGCACGCCTTTCCTGAAGGCCGTTTCGGCGAAGTCCGTGTGTCTCTTTCCCGCAGGAGCGAGGACGGGTTCGAGCTCCTTGTCCAAGACGACGGGATCGGGTTTGACGGGGAAACGGAGCTCCATAGATCCGCATCCCTTGGGTTGCGGCTCGTAAAGAATCTCACCGAATTGCAGCTCAAAGGTAGTCTCCAGATGAGCTCCGATGCTGGCACCCGGGTCAAGATCCTGTTCCGTGACCGCAGGTAAAGGGTGTGAAGGGAGGACGGTGATGCGCCCAGGGATACTCATAGTGGAGGATGAGATCGTTGTTGCCATGGAGATCGAAGAGAAGCTGAGGTCTCAGGGATACGATGTGACATCTCTGTGCTCCAGCGGGGAAGAAGCCGCGGTCCTCGTGAATCGGCGCTGCCCGGACCTCGTGCTCATGGACATAAAATTGGACGGAAATATCGATGGCATCGAGGCCGCTGAGCTGATCCGAAAGGACCACGACATACCGATCATCTATCTGACCGCATATGCAGACGAGGCAACTCTGGAGCGAGCGAAGCGTACGGAGCCATTCGGCTATCTGGTCAAGCCCTTTTCCGGCGCAGAGCTCCGCACAACAATCGAGGTTGCATTGTACAAACACCGGCAGGAGATCAAGACACGAGAGGCTGCCCGGTGGTTGGAATCTGTAACGAATATCCTTGGATCGGCCCTCATCGTAACCGACGTGGACAGAGCGGTCCGACATATGAACCATGTTGCCGAGACTCTCACCGGCTGGACCCAAGAGGAAGCCGTGGGCGCACAACTTTCTGAAGTCTATGTCCTAAAGGACCCGAAGACGGGCAAAATCGTGGATAGTCCAGAGGCCACGCCATTGGGGCTCGGCTTCGCATCGGGAACGTCTCACTTCATCCTCCTGTCCAAGCAGGATACGGATATTCGCATAGAGCAGACTATGTTGCCGCGCAACGATTCCCATGGTATCTTCTCCGGTGTAATAGTGGCATTTCACGAGACTCTCGGCCAGGCAGAACATGCAGACGCGTGGTTCAATCACGCTGCCAACCTCTATCTCACAGCGGCTCTCTCTGATTCCGACGGGGACTATTCTCGCGCCGAATCCTACTACAAGCGAACCCTTCTCCTCTTTGAAAGGCATTTAGGAAGCGACGACCCCAAGGCCCTCAACGTGATGAAGGACCTCGCCGGCTTGTACAGAAAGACAGGGAGAAAAGATCTCGCCGCGGAGTGGGAACGACGTGCTGTCCGAGATACCGGAGAAGACAGAGGAGCCAGGCTTCCGGAGGCCCCCCCTCATGCGCGTTAAGTTGGAAGTGGAACGGCTAATTCTTCGTCATTCCGGCGAAGGCCGGCATCCAGTCTTTCCAACACGTTATGGACTCCTGCTTACGCCGGGGTTCCGGGGTCCTTGTTAAGTCAACTGACTGAAATCACGTGATGCCATCCACGAAGTTAACGCCTATGCCCTCTGGGAGAGGGTGGGGTGAGGGCTCCATGGGCAGTATCCCGAGTTTTGAGACAGTTTCCTTGTGCCTGCCCTGGGCACCCACTAGGGGCGCCCCTACGTTGGAATCCGTTCTTGCCATGCCCGTTCGCATACTCGGCGCCAGAATACGTAACCGTACTTTGTGAAATCCTATACTACGGCGATCGCCGGTCGCCTCTACGCCATTTCAGGCGCCTATCCTTTTCGAGAATTCGACTCAAAAGGGATTTCAGCTCTGGATCTTCAACTCGAGAGAGGATCTGGTGCGCCAAACGAACCTCGTCTTGGTTCGGCTCAGGAATTGGCGGGTCTTCAGGGTTGCTCGTCGGGCGGAATGCCCACGACCGTTGTTGGAAGCGGATGTCCCTGATGGGAGGTGTCCCGGTGGGAAGGCGTGCGTTGATCTTGTGGAGCAACAAGGGCTTGAGCGCGGCAAGCTCGTGCATCCAGACGGAACAATCCACAGCCACGTGTAAAGTGGAATCCACAACTTTCAATGCCTTGGCATGCCGCGCGATTGAAGACTCCACTATCGCGTCCCAATCGCTGACCACGGAGTGGCGCGCCAGGGCTCCCTGCAGCCCCCATTGTGCCAGGAGTGCTTCCAGCACTACTCCGGCTGACTGAGGAGCCATAGATCCACCAAATTCTCCCGATCCGGAGGAGCATTTCATGGGCCAACCACCATTGGGGCCAGGATGCCTGGACTGCCAATCAAGCGCATTCGGAGGGATCGCCCTGAATCTTGGCCACTGCGTGCGGCACCGCAGGGAGGATGACTTCGAGATTCTCTATAGCCCCCTTGGGGCTTCCGGGCAAGTTGATAATCAAGGTCCTGCCGCGAATCCCCACCACAGCTCTCGAAATCATCGCGTGCGGCGTCTTTTGCAGGCTGGCCTGGCGCATTGCCTCCGCCATGCCGGGGACAGTCCTTGAAACAACTGCCAGCGTGGCCTCCGGTGTAACATCTCGCGGAGACACGCCGGTCCCTCCCGTGGTGATCACCACGTCGACGCCCTGTTCGTCAGCCCATGCCGTCAATATACGGGCGATAGCCTTCTCTTCGTCGGGGCAGACAGCGGTAAAGGCTGCTTCAATCCCGTACCGGGCCAGCGCCTGCTCGAGCGCTGGTCCGGAGTCATCTTTCCGCAGCCCCTTTGAGGATCGGTCACTGACAGTGAGAACTGCTGCACGCAACATGATTTTCGTCATAGGTACACGGTCTGCCGTCAGAGTCTGGAAGCTGGCCACGCTGGAAATCTTTTACTTGCATATCGGCAGCTTCCAACTCCTGTTGCAGGAAACGCGTAGCCGTCCACGGATTGACTGTGGAGCCGCAGGTAAAGATATCCACTGCGGCGTAACCGTGCTCGGGCCACGTGTGAATGGTCAGATGGGACTCGGCGATAACGACCACACCGGAGACCCCTTGAGGATTGAAGTCCTGGAATGCGGTT
>CAYZET010000531.1:0-2909 GCA_964477215.1 uncultured Syntrophaceae bacterium
CTCCTCGGGCTTTCTCCAAAGGATTCCCGGTACGGAGCGAAACCACGTGAACTGTCTTTTGGCGTAACGTCGGGTGTCCCTCTTCATCAATCTCATGGCTTCCGTCTCGCCCAGCTCTCCGGCGAGCACCATTCCGGCGTGCCTATATCCTATAGATTGCAGGGGCTTGAGCTCCCTGGAATACCCGCGCGCCAACAGACGCGCAACTTCTTCTACCAGTCCCCCCTTTATCATACTGTCAACTCGCTTATCAATCCGTTCATATAAAACGTCGCGCTCTGGTGTGATTCCCAGAAAGAGATACCTGTACGGCCGGTCTGCAAAACCATGGTCCCGCTGTGCCTCAGAGAGGGTCCTCCCGGTGAGCTCGAATACTTCCAGGCCGCGTGTTACCCGCGCCACGTTCCGAGGAGGGATCCGAGCCGCGGTTTCTGGGTCGATGGATCGGAGGCGCTGCCACAGGGCGTTGGGTCCTTCGGCCCGGGCCTGTTCCAGGAGTTTTTTTCTGACTTCCGGGTCCGCTGCAGGAGCGTCGACGATTCCGCCTATCAGGAGCCGAATATAGAGGCCCGTGCCTCCGACAACGATCGGGATTGACCCCCTGCGCTGAATTCCCTCTATGCACAAGCGCGCTTCCCGGACGAAATCGCCGGCTGAAAACTCCTCATCCGGATCTCTTACATCTATCATGTGATGAGGAACGCGGTCCCGTTCCTCAGGTGTGGGTTTCGCGGAACCAATATCAAGATACCGGTACACTTGAACAGAATCAGCGGATACGATTTCGCCCCCGAATTCTTCAGCCAAATTCAGGCCCGTGTGCGTCTTCCCTGAGGCAGTCGGGCCGCCCACGATGACGATGCTCGAGCGTTCACTCACGTCTGTGCCCCTTGAGAACGCCGGCCCCCCCGTGAGCCGTGGCAGAATACGTGACCGTACTTCTGAAATCTATTACTCAGGAAGATCCCCGGAGTCTCCTTCATTCCCCGCTGCTCGCTCTCACGGATCGGGCAGGCCTGGAAAACAGCAGCGGTGCAACGATGTCCGGTTTGTTACTGGACTCTCATGGCGACCTGATAGAGCGTCCTGACAACGAACTGCTGAATGAACAGGATGGCGAGAAGGACAATAATTGGTGAGAGGTCGATCGCCATGGCCGGCAGAGGGAGCACGCGCCGCACAAAACTGAACACCGGCTCGGTGACGCTATAGAGGAAACGCACGATCGGATTGTACGGATCGGGGCTCACCCACGATATCACTGCGGCTATGATGACGATCCACATGTAAATCGTAAGTACTACGTCGAGGACTCCTGCCAGGGCTGCAATGAAGTTGCCGAGTACGAACATCCCGAATTCTTTTCTCTCTCGTTGTGCGCCGGAACACGGAGCGTCTATCAGGAGTATCTCACGGTCGGCGGTGAACGTGGTCGCGCCGGCAGTTGCGATCCGCGGTGCCCGCTCTCCTCACAGACCGTTCCCTCGTCGGTAAAGGTCTCTTGGAGGCACTATAGTTTACTTTGCCGATTCGTTCAAGGCCTCGGCAGCAAAATCGGTCTGTTCTGTTCATGGGAAAAGAAGGGGTTTCCGATGTGCGCGCAAAGAGCACACAGGCCTATGAGTGGCCAGATGTGCATCATACGTAACTTCACATCGGGGGGATGCTTGCCGAGCGATCGATTGTAGACTTGACTGGCAAAACGGGAAGTTGTACACGACATGGGATATCAATTCCTATCTCGCAAAATCACGGACAGCAGCGAAAGGAGAAACTATGGCAAAACAAGTGGTCATCGATGAGGAGAAGTGCACCGGTTGTGGCACCTGCGCGGCTATAGCAGAAGATTGCTTTGCTCTGAACGAAGAGACCGAGAAGGCTTACGTGACAGACGCGGGCGCGTGCTCCGAAGATGACATTCAAGAAGCCATCGATACCTGCCCTGAGGAGGCAATCTCCTGGGCGGACTGAGCAACGGGATCCTGCTCTTCGGCTTCTTTGCGTCTCATCCACGGGCTTTGCTTCCGGGCTTCGTCCAGGGATGGCAGCCAGGAGGGAGAGTGGCGTGCCGCTGGAGCGGGAACCATGACATCCGGGGATGAACTGATACCCCGTCTTCGCGAGCTCTATCAGCTCATGGACCAAGCCTACTCGGCTCTGGCGGCCGATACCGGCTTTTCGTGCAGTGGGTGTGATGGAGTAGCGTGCTGCACGGTGGACGTGACTCTGCACACCTTCGCAGAGATGCTCTACCTAAGACGGGGTCTCAGGACCCTGGACGAAGATCGCCGAGACGCGGCACTGCAGAGGTCCCGCGCGATGGTCGCGGCAAAGAAGCTGGACCCGCTGGGCGATGCGTACCGCCAATCTGTGTGTGCTCTGAACTTTGAAGGCCTCTGTTCCCTCTATCATTACCGGCCCATGATCTGCCGGCTCGCAGGAATCCCCCACTTTTTTGTTCGTCCTAATGGAGATCAGCGACAGAGCGCGGGATGTGCCCGCTTCCAGCGGGAAAAGTCTCCTACTTATCCGGATGTACGTCTGGACCGCACACCATTCTACCGTACCATGGCAGAGATCGAAATCGACGCGGTCAGGACTTCCGGTCAAAGAACCCCGCCCCTCACCATCGCGGAAACCCTCGAGAGCGGTATCATTTGATAGGAGCCATACCACTATCCTCAACCCCGGGGTCCCTGGTATGCGGGAAGTGTTGGGACGTGATGCTCTCATCCGGTGCAAGAACAGAGGAGATCGGTATGGACATACGGGATCATAAAGAAGGTGCAACGCTGGCAGTGCGCGTGGTTCCCAATGCGTCGAGGAACTTGCTTGTACGAGGGGAAGCGGACCGACTCGTGGTCCGGCTCTGTGTTCCACCGGTTGAGGGGAGAGCAAATAGTGAGCTC
>CAYZET010000531.1:2919-3417 GCA_964477215.1 uncultured Syntrophaceae bacterium
TCCTGGCCAAGAAGTTGGGAATTCCCGGGTCGTGCTTCCGCATTATTCGCGGGCTGACATCGCGGGACAAGGTGATTCTCGTGAGTGGAGTGACGGGAAAGGATCTGAGAGAAACCCTGGAAAGTCGGCTGGCTCATGCTTAGTAGGCTATTTCGGGATTACGGTCACGTCTTCTGCCACGCCGTAGGGGCACCCCTTGTGGGAGCCCAGGGCGGGCACAAGGAAACTGTCTCGGAATTGCGGCAAATGTTAAGATCGTGGCACGCTTCTCTTTTTGCACCCTCACCCTAGCCCTCTCCCGAAGGGAGGGGGGACTTGCAACCTCTCGGAATGACAGAGCCCTCTCCCTCTGGGAGCATAGGCGTTAACTTCGTGGATGGCATCACGTGATTTCAGTCAGTTGACTTAACAAGGACCCCGGAACCCCGGCGTAAGCAGGAGTGCATAACATGTTGGAAGGACTGGATTCCGGCCTTCGCCGGAATGACGAAGAATTGG
>CAYZET010000532.1:0-3372 GCA_964477215.1 uncultured Syntrophaceae bacterium
CTGCAAGCCAGGCCGCCAAGTATGATTGTGGACTGGCTGGAGTGTCCGGCGCAAGGTTGGTGAACTCTCGTTCCGAGGTCTTCAGAATCTTTCTGATGTAGGCAGGGGTATGGACGAGCTCCAGGTGCTCGAGGGTCGCGGGCTCAGCGGAAATCTCCACGAGGCGCCCAGAGAACTCTTTGTCCAGCATGCGATAGACGCTCCTCAGGCGACCCGGGCTTTCCGGGTGCACGATCCCCGGTTTGTGCTCCAGATATCTCGCGTCGCGTACTACTCCCACTGTGAGGCTCAATCTACACCTCTTCCGTTCCGCTGTCGCGACATCCCAGTTCCAACACTCCTTCTTGAGGCGGTATACTACCGTGGATTCGAACCATTGCTATAGAGCATTCAGCAAAGAGCCATCATGCTTCCTGCTCGATGACAGCTTAGACGTTCATATCACAACTGCAATATCATGGCGCGCTCTCCGTTCCCCTCGTCCACAAATCGAAAACCGGACTTCCGATATACCCGTATCGCCCGAAAGTTAAAAGCCTCCACGGTGAGCCATACCACGTGGAGGCCCTCGTGTCTCGCCTTCTCCATTCCAATCTCGGTGAGCGCACTGCCAAGGCCTTTGTTACGGTAAGGCTGGAGGACGAAGACGATGTACTCGCCGTCAGATCGGATCCGGTCGGGGATGATAGCGGAATGCCCCACAACCTTCCCCTCTTGTCTGCAGAGGAAGTTCCACCCCGTGGCGAGGAGATGCTCCACCCATGATACTCGATCGGACTCCTTTGCCGGAGGCAATCCTTGACTCTCAGCTTTTGGATGAAACTCATCGTACATCCCCTTAAGCTCTTCGGAACATTCTTGTCCCTGCTCCCGGATTTCGTAAGGTGCCCCCTGTTTGTCAAATCCTTCTCTGCGCAGTCCCACTTTCTTTCTTCCCGTCCGGTCTTTGCGCGTACTCCCGGCTTTGTAGCTGTAACGGAGGGTAAAGGTCCGGTTCCTTACAAAAAGATGTGAGGAAGTCCCTATCCTGAGAGATGCCGCTTCCTCCCCCTCCTGTCCCAGCGCCCAATCATCAGCAGTTCAGAATTGCAGGCACCGACCATCTTGCCGGGCCCAATCCAGTCTGTGCTTCCTGTAGCGTATTCTGATGGAGGACGAGGAAACGGTCAACACTCAATTGCGAACGAGTAATCTGAACGCGGCGATGCCCTCCCTGTGCTTCAAACGCTGGACGAGCTCGTCGGCCTCGTGCTGGGAGGAAAACTTTCCGAGGTAAAGCCTGTAAATTATTCCTGTCCTTGGTCGAGCCACTGGACGCAGGGAAACGTTGTATCCCCGCGCCTTCCATTTCTGGGCCCATTGCTGGGCCACAGCCGGATCGCTGAATGCTCCCACCTGAACTGTGTACAGTGCGGGTCCCGGCTTGGATCGCGGAAGCGCAGTGGGGAGCTGCGCTGTTCCGGGAGACATGGCAGGGAAGGAAAAGTGCTCCTGAGCCGCAGGTTTGGCTGATTTGCCCGCAGAGTCTTGATTCTCAGCGGCAGGTTCTCCGGAGGGGGGCGGCCTCTCCAACGAGGACGTATACTCTTGCACTGGGGAGGGCGTTTCGTCCACCTGGGTAAGTTGACGATAAAAGGTGATCTTGGGAGGCGCGCTGCAGGAAGAAGGACTGTTTGCTTCCGGCCCCTTCGATGGTTCGGTCGGGACGAATTCCGGCCCGGACTCCGTCGAGGTCCCAAATGCCTTACCACACACAGACGGATCGCTGATCAAGCGGTAGTTGAGAATGCTTAGAACAACCCCGAGAACTATGGTCCCGATGACCGCCAGGGTAAGAGGGCCATTCTTGGGGCCCGTCGAATGTTGCGGAAGGCGCGGGGACGGCCCTTGCCGCGAGGTATTACGCTTTCTGCTGAAGATGCTCAACAATCCCATCGCAGTCACATGCGCTCCGGGGCTGACACCCCGAGGATAGAAAGCCCGTTGGCAACAATCTGACGCACCGCCTCAGACAGGTAGAGCCTGGCCTTTCTGAGTCGGTCGTCCTCGATCAGGACCCGATTGTCATGATAGTAGGCGTGAAACAGCTCAGCCAGATCGGTAAGGTAAAACGTAAGCCGCTGCGGCTCCAGAGATTCGGCAGCTTCAGTGAGCATGTCCGGGAAGTCTGCAAGATGTTTCATCAACCGAAACTCTTCAGGAAGCGAAAGCACGGTCAGATCCGGCGAGCTCATATCCGCGTCTATTCCCCGTTCGGCTGCAATACGGAAGATGCTGGAAACCCGGGCATGCACATACTGAACGTAGTACACGGGGTTCTCACGTGATTGCTTCTTGGCGAGCTCCAGATCGAAATCCAGGTGACTGTCGCACCGTTTGCTCAGGAAGAAGAATCGGGCAGCGTCCACTCCCACCTCGTCGAGGACTTCCCGCAGTGTCACAAATTCCCCGGACCTTGTGGACATGGAGATCTTCCGGCCTTCTCTCACAAGGGTTACAAACTGGACCAACAGTACGCGCAAGACGTCAGGGGAATATCCGAGGGCCTCAACAGAAGCCTTCACTCGCGGGACGTACCCGTGATGGTCCGATCCCCAAATGTCCACCAGCAGGTCATAGCCCCGCTTCAGCTTGTCCCTGTGATATGCAGCATCAGCGGCAAAGTACGTGGGCTCGCCCGAAGCTCGTACGAGGACTCTATCCTTGTCGTCCTCCTGTCCCTCCATGGTGAACCACAGTGCTCCTTCGTTTTGTTGCGTCTTGCCCCTGCGGGAAAGCTCCTCGATTGTCTGCGTCAGTGCGCCGCTTTCATGGAGAGATCGCTCGCTGAAATACCTGTCGTACGTTACACGGAAATCCGCGAGGTCCTTTTGAATGCCTTCAAGGATGGTATCGCAGGCATGCCGTGACGCCAGATCCACGGCCTCTTCTTCAGGAAGGTCGATCAGCTTCTGTCCCAAGCTCGTTCCCTGGAGCAGAGCGGCGAGCTCCCCGATGTAATCCCCACGGTAGTGATTTTCGGGGAATTCGATCTTCTCACCGCAGAGCTCTTTGTAGCGGTACAGGACGGACCTGCCAAGGATCCTCATTTGATTGCCTGTGTCGTTAACGTAGTACTCTGTCTCCAGGTTGTGTCCGCTGGCGCGTAAGAGCCTCGCCAGAGTATCTCCCACCGCCGCGCCTCTTCCGTGCCCAACATGAAGAGGACCAGTAGGATTGGCACTGACGAATTCCAGGAGAATCCTTCGCGGGGACTCGACGCCGTTGTGGCCGAACAGGTCCTTCTCCCGGTGTATGGTGTGCAGCAGGTCACGCCATACACCAGCAGCAAGAAAGAAATTTATGAATCCCGGCCCGGCCACCTCTGCGCGG
>CAYZET010000533.1:0-3370 GCA_964477215.1 uncultured Syntrophaceae bacterium
AGCTAACACAGTCGCCTTGTGCGGTAGTGGCCTTTAGTGCCCATTTCGTAAACATCCATGACCTCGCAGTCACAACGGACTATGAAGAAAGTCCCCGGAATTTCGAGGGCCCCGGCGATGGCCGCCACGGGCCGTCCTACTTCTGTCTTCGTAGCGCCGGCGTCTCGCCGGTATGGTTTTCCCAAACTTGCTTCGACGAGAGGGCGAGTTCGAAACCAGCCCTCGCCGCAATTTTCGACGCGTACCACCGCGCTCAGGTCAACCCCAGTGGCGCGCGTAGGGAACCGTATTTGCGCCGTGGTGCACGATTGGCATTTCGCCGTTTCGGAGAGCACGCCGAATGCGTGAAATCGGGTCGCCCGCCGCGTGTGCACCTCCATTCTCCACCTTCCACACCCGTGTGATTTGACGCGGATATCGCGAGCCTTAAGCATTCGGACGCGAATGTGGAACGGGTGCAACGCGAGGCCGCGATGGTGAGAGCGAGTCGTCGAAACCAACGATCTCAATTTGCGACCCAGCAAGCTCATCGCCTGACACTGGAATACTGGCGCCCCGGAAGAGCGCCGTTTCGCAGGTCATCAGATTCCCTATGTCGCCTACGCGAAGCCTTACTGTGGCGTCAAGGATTGGGAGGTACACGACAATTCCGGGCCCCTTGAGCCCCTGGTACTGCCCCAGTCGGAACAGAGCAAGGCGTTCATCGTCTCGCAGTACTTGAATCATCGCCGTCTCGAGTATGCCTATGGTATATCAACCTATCTAGTGCAAGTATTGATTACCCGGCTTCTTGCAGTCAATAAGAATCTCTGCCTCGACCACGGCAAGATCGCCCGGTAACAGTAGGCCAGCGGGAAAGCCGAGGCCACAGGAACATACTCATGATCAGGAATCAAAGCCCACACATAACAAGCCCTTTGGGCATCGAGCACCAGTGTCAAGGACCGATTCACGTGGTTGTCCCGATCCCGATTATCCCTGAGGATCCTTCTATGCCCGATTTCTCGTGCTATTTCGTGGCGGAGAGCGCCGGCGCATCCAGCCTCTTCTCCATAAAGACCAGTGTCAGACGGTCTGTCATTGCCTTGGTCTCAAAGGGGGCATACCCAAGTGAGCGATAAAACCTGAGATTGCGCCCACTCCGATGGCCGGTGAACAACTGGAACCGCCTAGCCCGGTCAAACCGTCCTTCGATTTCTGTCATCAATCGGGTTCCAATGCCGCGATGTTGAAAGTCAGGATGAACGATCAGCCTCCCAATATGGCAGGTGTCCCCTTCCACGTGAGCCCTGACGGACCCCACGATTCTTCCATCGACAGAAAAGCTTTCAGGAAGAGTTGTTTATCAAAATCTGCCTGTATTTGCTCCAATGTCTGCGTCAGTGGTGGTATGGAGTAATCCTTATAGATCTCAGCTTCACTCACATAGGCGAGTTTCTGGAGATCCAGGATTTCTTTTAGGTCGTCAGCCGAGGCTCGTTTGATAATCATTTGATTCTCTTCAGTTGAGTTTTCACCTTGATGGTGCAATTGGGGCACTCCCATGTCCCGAAAACGGCATCGGCAAGGAAGGAGGCTGTGTCACCTGGACTGCACGGGCGATCAGTGAACCGTTCTTCGCTCCAGTATCACAATTTTCTGAGGAGCTCCAGGTAATGAGCTGCCGTCTCTTGTGGTCTCTCCATCATGGGGACGTGGCCGCAGTCCTTCATGATCACGGCTGTACAATCTTTGATCCCTTTTTGCAGAGCTTGTACCGAAGACACATGAAGGCATCGGTCCTGGTCACCCCAAAACACGAGCGTCCGGGCCTTGATTTTCCCCAAGTCCGGTTCCAGCGCCTCCAACTCGGAATGGACTCGTTCGAGGATTCTCTCATTCTCACTCCGACAATTCCAGGCTCAACGGACGGGTCGTGAAGCGTTTGGAAGGAAACGCCCCGGTCGCGTTCAAGCTATCATTTGATTCTTCTCAATTCAATCTTCACTTTGTTGTTGGCATTGGGGCACTCCCATATTTGGACATCGGGATCGGGAAAGAAGGGGACCGTGCCTCCAAATTGCAGTGTCTTCACCCAACCAGCAATATGGTGGTAGAAGAGGCCGCAAAAATCCCCGCACTTGTGCGTGCTCAAGTCATACTCGTCGCCCACTTCCATACCGATTGTACAGCTTGCCGGCTTATCGATGACCTTAGCAACCACGCGGTTCCCGATTTCCGGATAAGATACAGACATAGGTTCCTCCCTTTCGTAGTCAAAGGCTTTGTTAGACGGTCATGCCGATTTCGGCGACTGTCCATGGGACCAACCGGCAGCGTTCCTCCCAAGGCGCTTGCACAATTCTATGAGATGCTTGGGACTTATTCTGTAGCGCTGGCTACAATGCGCAGAAAAATTTCGCAAGGAGAGAATGCCTGGCAGTATGCTCGCCCGCGCCAGGAAAGTGCCTCTTGGCTCAACAGCCGCAAAATCTCCGTTATCTTGGGAGTGTGCCTGCCGGCACTATGAATCTTCTGTCTTGTTTGATGATCTTGCCGGCGTCGCGAAGTCTCTTCAACGCCTTGGTTACGCTCACGCGATGAGCACCGACCAGGTAGCTCAGCTCTTCATGGGTTAGTGGAAAAGCGATGGAGTAGCCCTGGGGAGTCTTTTTTCCATGCTCACCAGCGATGTTGGCCAGAATATTAAACAAACGGTCATCCAAATTGCCTGCTGTGACGCTGCCCAGGCGCGAATTCAACGTGAGTATCCTCTGGCTCATGTTTCCGATCAGCTTGAGCCCAAGGTCCGGATTATCGAGGATCAACCGGTTGAAATCGGGCACATGAAAGCCGCAGGTCACGGTCTCTTCCATGGCCCATGCGGTCAACGGATAGTTGACGCTCCGGGAAAGTGCCTCCTCACCAATCAAGTCCCCGGCCTTCCGGAAGTCGAGAGTGATCTCTGTCCCGTCTTCCAGGACTTTGCTCAAACGAATCCTGCCTGCCTTAATAACAAATATCTCACTGATAGGGCCCCCCTGAACAAAGAGGGTTTGTCCCTCGCGAAAGTTTTTCCGCACACCAATGCCTCTAAATCTTTCGAAATCCTCTTCGCTCACGCCATCGAAAATGGTGAGATCTCTGAGACACACAGGGGACATCGAGCTGTTCCGAGGGACGAAATCTTCGCAGGAACACTTCATTTCTCAACCTCGCTTGAGCTGCCTTAACAGGGGCCTGACTGTGGCGCTGAACCTCAAGCTCGAGTGACTGCCGTCCATTATCGTGCCGACTTAACTACAGGGAGATGCGCCTTTCATTCCCAATATTGCTGCGCCTCAGTTGGAATTGGACAAAGCCTCCGTTATTATAGTCACAGACCGACGGA
>CAYZET010000534.1:0-3362 GCA_964477215.1 uncultured Syntrophaceae bacterium
AGCAGTAGCCAACAGTCTAGCCAGGCGGATTTCAGAGCACACGGGGAATAGGGGACAGAGCTTCTTTCTCAATGTCCGTGGTCCCGAGCTGCTTAACAAGTACGTGGGTGAGACAGAGCGGGCGATTCGGGACCTGTTCGCACGAGCTCGAACGCAAAGCAGTGACCTGACCCCTGTCATCATTTTCTTCGATGAAATGGATTCCATGTTTCGAGTGAGGGGATCGGGGATCTCATCGGATATGGAATCTACTATAGTGCCACAATTCCTTGCAGAGCTGGATGGCATGGAGCCCCTCGAAAACGTTGTCATTATCGGGGCAACCAACCGCGAGGACTTGATTGACCCCGCCATTCTGAGACCTGGCAGGCTCGATCGGAAGATACGAATAGCTCGACCTGACAAAGAGGCGGCGAAAGACATCTTCTCCAAGTACCTTACCCCGGATCTTCCTCTGGATCCCGAGATTATGGCTGATTTCGGAGACCCGTCTTTGCTCACCGAGTGGATGATTGGACAGGTAGTAGAGGAGATGTATAGTCTCAAGACTCAAAATGAGTTTCTCGAGGTCACGTACGCAGATGGAACGAGGACAGTCCTCTATCTCAAGGATTTTGCCAGTGGGGCCATCATTGAGCAGATTGTCAGTCGGGCGAAGCTCTCTGCCGTGAAGGACCTTATCAAGAAAGGCGAAAAGGGCATTAAGCTCGATCACCTGCTGAAAGCGCTTCGGGAAGAATACGAAGAGAATGAAGAGCTTCCCAGCAATACGAATCCGAGCGAATGGTACCGGATTATTGGCAAAGGCGGAGAACGGGTCATCCGAATTCGATCGCTGTTTCACAAGGACGAGGAAAGGGCGTGTTCCGAGAAGAAGCCCGAAGAAGTGGTTGAACTGGGATGACATGCTGCACGACTCGGCAGAACGCGGCCCCAGGAGGCCGAATGAGTGTACCGAAAGTAGTTGGAATCGAACAGGAATATGCAATCAGCGTAAAGGGAAGGAGTGACATGTCGCCCTTCCACGCTTCCTGTTTTCTCGTCAATGCCCTGGCCCGCGACTTGGGACTGAGAAACGACGGCGTCAAGATGCTGTGGGACTACGGCCACGAGACGCCGTACCATGATATCCGCGGTGAGCTCTTTCGCAAGGTGGTGGGGCAGGAGATAGTAAGCGAGTCGGAGAACCTCCGTATCAATGTAGCGCTTCCCAATGGCGCACGCTTGTACACTGACCATGCCCATCCCGAGTATTCCACCCCCGAATGCCTGAGCGCCGGAGATGTTGTGGCATGCGACAAAGCAGGTGAAGTCATTTTGCGAAGGGCCATTGAACTGGCACGATCTGCCCTGCCCGAGATGCAAATCACTCTCTTCAAGAATAATGTAGACTACCAAGGTCATTCCTACGGCTCACACGAGAATTACCTGATGGACCGGCAAGCCCATGAAGACTACCTGGTGGTCAATCCTGAAAAGATTGTCTCAACTCTAGTTCCGTTCTTGGTAACCAGGCAGATCTTTGCAGGAGCAGGGAAGGTCGGGTCTGAAGCCCCGGAAACGAGAGATAGCTCTTATCAAGTTTCCCAGAGGGCAGACTATATGGAAGCGGTCTTTGGCCTGGAAACCATGTACGCTCGGCCGATCATCAATACCAGACAAGAGCACCATGCGGATGAGCGGCGATTTCGGCGCCTTCATCTCATTCTGGGCGACGCGAACATGTGCGAGTGTGCTGCGTTTCTCAAGATTGGATCTACGCAGATCGTGCTGCAGATGATAGAAGATGGGTTCCTGGACGAGGATCTCTCTCTCAAAGATCCGGTGAAATCGCTTAAGCAGGTTTCAGCGGATTTCGCGTCTCGGCTTGACCTGGTCGATGGTAGGAGTCTCGAACCGCTGGACGTGCAGCGAAGATATCTGGAAAAGGCCCAGCAATTCTCGCTCCAAAAAGATGTCGATCACGTGCCGGGTATTGCCAAGATCTTGGACGTATGGGGTTCCGTGCTGGACGGGTTGCAGCGCTTGAGGATTACGACTGACTTCACTATTGATGAGGATCCCTTGGACGTCGTGCCGAAACTCGATTGGCTTCTGAAATTATGGCTTCTGAACCGTTATCGCGAAGGCAAAGGCGGAAAGTGGGACCTGCCAGCTCTCCGCGTCCTGGACCTCCAGTACCACAACATATCGGGCGTTTCGGGAATCTTCAAACAGCTCCAAAGCGAGGGACTTTCGGAGAGAATTCTCAATGACGCAGATATTGAACGATTCGTATCAACGCCCCCAGCGGACACGCGTGCATATTTCAGAGGAAAGTGCATTGAGAGATTCCCTCGTGAGGTGTACCTCATCAACTGGGAAGTAGTAGGATTCGATCACGGCAATGTCAACCGGCTGATTCCACTGTTGGACCCCCTGTCCGGGACGCAGAATCACGTGGAAAATCTTTTCGAGGCCTGTGAAAATTCGCGAGAACTGATAAAGAGTATTCAATCGAGGGCACGTGCCCGTTAATCAGCATTCACCAGATCGGAGTCGATACATGGCTGAGACCAGGTTCATAGAGAAACCCATAAAAAAGAAGAAGGTGAAGACGGAAGAGAAAGACAGTAGCATCGAAGGCTCCCTGCCCATGACTGAAGAAAAGAGGCAGAAGCTTAAGGAGTTAGACGAATTCATAGACGATGTGCTGGAAAAGGCCGGTGATGATTTTCTCGAGGAATTCCGACAAGTGGAGGGGGAATAAACCGGGTGGACGCGCGGGTCGTCGGGACCGAGTCTGAATATGCTCTGATGCACTCTGGGGGGCGGGGCATCAACATGTCGGGGCTTGATAACGAAGCTTTGCTCGCGCACATGAAATCGGTGACCCCGCTGCTTGTCCAGTCTCTTCGGCTCAAAGGCTATCATCACGCAGGCGAATTCCTCGGGAACGGCGGACGGTTCTACATCGACAGGGGTGGACATCCCGAATATGCCACTCCTGAATGTTCCAGCGTAAGTGAGCTGGTGGCTCACGAGACTGCAGGCGATCGAATTGTGCAGGACCTAGTGGAAGAGTCTCGTGCGCTCCTTTCCCGGTCAGGCAGCGTCGGGCGACCCCACGTTTACAAGAACAACACCGACGGGCACGGCTCAACGTACGGTGCGCACGAAAACTATCTGGTAACTCCTCATGGGATGGACAACATCCACGCGCTCATCCCGTTTCTCGTGACTCGACAGATATATGCCGGAGCCGGCAAGGTGCAGATCGAGGGAGAGGACGTTGCACACTACCAACTTTCCCAAAGGGCAGATTTCATCAATCGGGTTTTCAGCGATCGCACGTCCCATACGCGAGGAATCATCAATCTGCG
>CAYZET010000535.1:0-3356 GCA_964477215.1 uncultured Syntrophaceae bacterium
GAGGATGTGCGCGGCGTCGTGCGAAGAAAGGGCGACCTGATCGATTGGGACTACATGACGCGTTGGGCGCGCGCGCTGTCGACCACCCAGGGACGGGAAAAGCTCTCCGAGCAGGTCGAGAGGATCCTCGACCCCTCCCAGCGGTGGGACATTCAGGGTCAGCGAGGTCGGACCGAGATCCTGAAACATGTGGGGAGTGCGGACAGGACTGCCAGATTACTCACAAACCTGCTGGCGGCTCGTGCCAGGGGAATCCCGCATGTCTGAGGGCGCTTCGGTGGTGTTACATGAACGGCGCGACGTCTCCTTTGCCTTCCCGGATAACCTCGGGAACGTCATCGACAAGGCTGATCACGGAAGACGGTGCAGGCAGAAAAACACCACCGTCGACAATGACGTCTACGAGGCCTTTGTACATCCGGTCTATCTCGACAGGGTCATCGAGAAGCTGGTCGTCGGGCATTCTTACTGAGGAGCTCAGAATGGGGTTGCCCAGTTCTGCTACCAGAGACTGACAGATCCTGTTATCCGGAATCCGTATGCCCACCTCGTTTCGCTTGGTCAGGACAATTCTCGGCACGAGCCTGGTTGCCTTGAGAATGAATGTATAGTGGCCGGGCAGGTACCGCCTCAGGATCTTGTACGCAAAGTCGCTCACCTGAGCGTAATCGGCGATTGTCTTCAAGTCGGCGAATACAAAAGACAAGGGTCTCTTCGGGTCCATTTTCTTGATACGGCGAACCCTCTCGATTGCCTTCTTGCTGTTGATGTCGCATCCCAGTCCGTACACCGTGTCCGTGGGATAGACGATTACCCCCCCGGATCGCAGTACGTCTGCTACTCGCTTGATGTGTCTCGGTTGGGGGTTCTTCGGGTTGATCTGAAGAATCATGGTCAAAACCTTGTGCTCCGCAGGATGTGCACGACACTGCTCCCACGACTGGGCTCCGATCGGTAGCTCACGTATGCGCGCTGGGATAGCAGACCCTGCCGTCGATGCAAATATCCGGACCCACTCGAGAAGTTCGTACCTCCACGAGCCGTGGCGCATCCTTCAACCGGGCAATTCCTGTTCCGCCTATTCCCGGGTGAGCGGTTTCTCCTCCTATCAGGATTGGAGCGTAGAAGAAGATGCACCGGTCTACAATTCGCTCTTCTAGGGCACTCCACGCGAGGCCGCTACCTCCCTCGATCAGTATGGACGTGATTCCTATCTTAAACAATTTCGACATAAGATCTCGAAGGTCCACTCTGGTCTGTCCGGAGGTCCGCAGTACCTTTGCTCCTGTCTTCTCGATTGCCAGACGGCGGTCTTGGTGAGGGGATTCGACAGTGGCTATAATCACCTTCGAGCCGCCCGATGAATTCAGAATAGCTGCATTGAGCGGGGTCCGAAGACGAGAATCTGCGACGATCCGAATGGGATTTTGCCCCCGGCCGTCGGGGAGCCGAGTGGTCAGGCGAGGATCGTCGGCCAGAACCGTCCCGATGCCAACCATGACTGCCGAGACTCGGTCCCTCAGTCTATGCACCTTTGCTCGTGACTGCTCTGATGTGATCCACTGGGACGCACCCGTTCGGGTGGCTATGCGCCCATCGAGGCTCATTGCAAGCTTGAGATACACGAATGGGCGCCGTTCTTTCACGTTTGCCAAGTACACTTCGTTTTGACGCCTGCACCTGTTCTCCAACAAAGGACCGACGACTTCGATCCCAGCCTTTCTCAGGGTGTCTGCCCCGCCGCCCCTCACTCCAGGATTTGGATCGTCAATGCCGTAGTAGACCTTGCCAATGCCGGCTTCTCGTATGGCCTCGGTACAGGGGGGAGTTCTCCCGTGGTGGTTGCACGGCTCGAGTGTCACAAAGAGCTCGGCATTGCGCGCCTCACTCCCCGCGCTCCTGATGGCCTCAACTTCCGCGTGGGGACGGCCTGCGGCGCGGTGAAATCCCTGTCCAACGACTTTCCCATCTTTGACGATCACAGCACCTACCACGGGGTTGGGGGAGGTGCGCCCAAGTCCTCTCCTGGCTAGCTTGAGAGCGAGGCTCATAAATTTTTCGGCTTCACGAAGATTGGTGGATTTCCCGGCTTTCATGCGAGGATTCACTTCGGGCAGGTGACTGTTCCCGTGCCTCCTTAAGTTCATACAATTCCTTAATCTCGTTCATGAATTCTTCGATGTCGCGAAAAGAGCGATATACGGACGCGAACCGGACGTACGCGACGTCGTCAATCCGGCGAAGCTCGTCCATGATCCGTTCTCCAATGTATCTCACGCTGACCTCTTTGTCAGCCTTTTCCATGAGCTCCTGCTCAATAGCGTCCGCAACGGCCTCGATCCTATCAATGCTCACAGGCCTCTTCTCACAGGCCCTTCTCATTCCTTCCACGATCTTTCTGCGGTCGAAGTTTTCTCGACGGCCGTCCTTCTTTACAACGAGGGGGAGAATTTCTTCTATGCGCTCGTACGTGGTGAACCTTTTGTTGCAGTTCAGGCACTGGCGTCGCCGACGAATTACGGTGTTATCTTTGCCGAGGCGGGAGTCGATCACCTTGTCATCGATCGTGCCACAGGCTGGGCATTTCATGCTCGACCGCCTTAAATCGAGTCGTGAGAAACTCCGATTATGATTCTCTACATTTATACCGAATCCCGGGAAGATGCAAGAACAATCTGGACTAATGCTGTTTGTTGCGCCGCCGCGGCACAACCGATCCGAGCAATACCGCAGGTTCACTCGCTGTTCGAAACGGGTGCCGCGCCTTGCCGGTCCTTGACCCGGAAGCAAGAGAACCGGATACTGTTCCAAGACTGGCCAGAGTGTTCCACGACGTTGCCTATGCTTCTGCGAACGGAGATTTCGCTGCGTCATGGCGGTACCGGCATTGGTGTCGTCAGACCTGGAGAGAGACGTCATCCTGGCGGTCGAATCCCGGCGACGAGGCCCGAGTGAGAGATCGAGGACGAAAAGATAGCCTGCGTACGAAGTTACTGGCGCTCATCACCGTGGCTGACGCAGCACTAATATTATGCATCTTGGTGACCGCGTTTCTTCTGGGATGGCTCAGCCCAACGCTATTCATGTTCCAGGGAACGGAAGTCGAGATCAGGGCCGGTGATCGAGTGGCGGGTAGATACTCGCTCGAAACGGATAGACACGTGGAGGTGGAAGGACCATTGGGCCGGACGCTCATTGAGATCAGCCACGGGCATGCGCGAATAGTGTCGTCTCCTTGTCCATGTAAAGTGTGTGTCAAAATGGGGACGATCGGCAGAGAAGGGGGAGCCATTGCTTGCGTGCCCAACAGGATAGTCGTTAGCGTGGGAAAACAACGGGCGGACGGCCTGGACGCG
>CAYZET010000536.1:0-3351 GCA_964477215.1 uncultured Syntrophaceae bacterium
GTTGGACCGACTCTTGGCCACGTTGTCGGGATCCCTGCCCTCTCAGGAGCAACTGATTGCTCGTGTCGACGAAATGATCAAGACTTCCTTGCCATCGGGAGACTTGATGGTAAAGCGCGTTGAGGAAGTGATTTCCAAAGCGCTTCCTACTCCTGAGGAGATCGTCGAGAAGGTGGATGCGTCCCTCAAGAAGGTAGTTTCGGAGGAGGAGATCAACCGGAGGCTGGAAGACGCGTTCAAAGGTATGCCGACGGCAGATACTGTACAAACGCGGATCGACGAGGCTCTGAGAGCGCTTCCCCAGAAGGATGAGCTGGATAGGCGAATCGATGAGACGTTCGTGAATTTTCCCACGCCGGAGGCTATTCTTGCTCGCGTGGATGAGGCGTTGAAGGCTATTCCTTCTCAAGAGGAGATCACGAAGCGATTCGACGAGGCGGTGAAGGCCTTGCCTTCGACTCAGGCGGTGATGGATCGAATCGATGAGGCATTGCGGGTGATACCGTCGCGAGAGGAGATTGACAGGCGATTCGATGAGGCCATTGCGGCTATTCCGTCAGCGGATCTCATTCGAGATCGTGTTGACCAAGTACTGGGTGCGATACCCACCAGGGAAGAGGTCCGAGAACGGGTTGACTCTGCCATTGGAGCATGGCCTGCTTCCGAAGAAATAGCAGAGCGTCTCGATGCGGCTTTGACCGGTCTTCCCTCCGGTGAGGATCTGTCTCAGCGCCTCGACGCAGCCGTGGCGGCCGTGCCCGAATCTGTGGGTCGCGTAATCGCACGCTTGGAGGAATTCATCGCCACACTTCCCACCAGGGAAACCATTGAGAAGGACATGGAAAGCGTGAGGAAGGCACTGCCGTCGTCCCAGGAGATTCTGGAACGCGTGGACGCAGCCCTCATCGGCATCCCGTCAGCGGAAGAGATCAGCAGCAGAATCGAACTGGCTTTTTCGGGACTACCGACTGGCGAGGTCGTTTCTCAGCAGCTTGACCGAGTCTTGGCCAACGTTGTCTCTGAAGATGCTATCAGGGAGCAGATCCAGTCATCCCTGGCGCGTGCCATATCGCCCGAGCTTCTCATAGAGAGGCTGGACAACGCACTCCGGGTGATGCCGTCACAGGAATACATCAGACTTCGACTGGACAGCGCGTTTGCCGCGTTCCCCTCCCCTGACGCTATGAATACCCGGCTGGACTTGGCGTTGCAGCGTTTCCCGTCTCAAGAGGCAATAGACGCGAAGGTCGACCAGGCCATTGCCCTTATCCCAACAGGAAAGGCGATCGAAGAGAGAGTAGATCAGGCGCTCCAATCAATGCCGTCCAGAGAGACTGTCATGCGAAAGATCGATGAATTCCTGTCCGCATTGCCGTCGCCCGATGCGGTGAATGCTCGCATCGACGAGCACCTGGAGCGGTTGATGCCCACACGGGAGGAGGTTTCAACCACGGTCGGACGCCTCCTCCAAGAGCGGATCAACTCTGTCGTTTCGGAGGAAGACATCAATCGTGCTTTGGCAGCGTTACTCCCGGAAACTGAGAGAATTCTCGCCTCCCTGCAGGCAGCCCTCCCCGAGAAGGATCGGCTCCGGGAAACCATAGCTGCCGGGATCACTCAAGCTGTGCAGAATACCCTGCCGGAAAAAACGTGGCTCGAGAGTGTTTCCAGAGGCCTGTTCGACGAGAAGACAAAAGGACTCCTGCCTACCAGGGATGAAGTCTCAGTGCTCTTGCGGCAGGAGATCAGGGGCAAGCTGCTTGACGTGGTGGAAAAGATCGTCCGAGAGCAGATAGAGCAGATTACCCAGGATCTGTCCTCCTGAGAGGAAGACAGGCGACTGTGCCCGGGCACCGTCATGGACGGAAGGAGGATAGCCCGGGCCCAGGAGCTCATTTTATGCAAGTGAGGTTGTCCGCGCGCTCCTGCTTGCAGCAACATGAGGAGCGCCTGAGTCCAAGAGGAGCATAGGTCTGTCGCAACGTTGACTTACTTTTCCAGTGCAGCCAAAATAGGACAATTGGCGCACGGCAGCGAGCGCGCCGCTTTAGAATTCAGTTGGGATTTGGCATTGCGAGGGGCCTTCCCTGCCCGCCGGGATATCTCCAGGCACGTCTTACGCGTCCATCTTCCTTTCAGAGGCTTGCATTCAATGAGCTCGTGAGCATCCAACCACGCTTGCGCATCGGTATAAACCATCATTTTCTCCCTGGTACCCCCGAACCATACTCAACACAGCAACTCACCAACAAAAAAAAGACCTAGATGTATTATTATACGCCAGCTTTGATTCAAGAGTCAATGCATTTGTCAGTCGGACGCGACCGAGCTCGCAGTGAGATCAAGCGGGTGATCAACGAACGCGAGGGTAGAGAACAACGAGGCACGCATGGAGGGAATCATAAGACCGTCTCAGAAGCCGTTTGGGATAGAGATGTGTGCGTACGGGTGCTTTGAGAAGCGCCCTGATTTTTGGGCGGTTCACGGACCGCTCCTCCTGCAGCGCCCGTTGATTCTGGCCTGTTGCCCGATTGTGAGACAGTCACTCATGGGGCCCCTGTTCGTTCCCAAGGGCCCCAGCTCGTATGGACTGCATCCCTATTGGCACACGGCAGGAGCCACTCACACACCTTTCTCAGGAAAGGATATTGAGATCCCGGAGCATTTTCTTCACCGCCTGGTACGCAGCAGAATCCACAGGAATCTTGAGCAGCGGCTGACCTTCGAGGTCGAGGCTCACGAGGGACTCATCGTACGGTATCAGAGCTTCGGGTGGGTAGGGAAGCCTCCTTATCTCCTCACGGGTAGTAGGGGGGAGATCCTCCGTGGAGCCCTGGACTCGACTCAACACCAGATGCTTGTTCTTGATCCGGCCCGACAGCTCGTCAATCAGCTCCACAATACGGCCGATGGTCCGCAGGCTGCGTGGCGCAGGATCAGAAATGATGAATAGGTGGTCGACCTCCTCTTCTGTGCGACGAGAAAGGTGTTCCATTCCCGCCTCGTTGTCTATGACCACTACTTGGTAGTTACTCGTGAGTCGCGAGATGATTTCTCTGAGAATGTTGTTGGCCATACAGTAGCAGCCTGGTCCTTCGGGACGTCCCATGGACAGAAAATCAAAGTCCTTGGTCTCCTCGAGCGATGCTTGAATCTGGTACTCCATAAACCTGTCTTTGGTCATTCCGCCCGGTATGGAGTCACCCATCTTCCTCGTATCCTCACGAACGCACCCTACGCTCCTCGGTGTGGGAAGTCCCAGAACTTCATGAAGGTTGGAATTGGAATCCGCGTCTATAGCAAGCAAGGGCTTCTTGCCCCCCTCTATCAAGGCCTTGATCATTAATGAGG